>JAFGJN010000009.1 GCA_016929055.1 Candidatus Zhuqueibacterota bacterium | reverse complement strand
TTGCCGGCTATCGCGCCGGCTGTACGACGCTGTTCGGATTTTTCGTTCCTGGACAGGATTTGCTGCAAATTCCACGCATTGCGATTCACAACTATTGCTCCGTCAAAGAATTGCACAAAATTATGACCCAAAACCGGTTTTTCCTGCTGCGCAAGCGTTGGGGGCAAAAGGCCAAAAGAGGGCTGCGCAGTTTGATCGGAGTCGAAGCGTATGGAAAACTGTGGCTGACTTTTCATCCCACTGTCGAGTCAAAGCCGGCGCATTCCACCGGAAAAACTCTTATGGCTGCAAACAGGCCAAATTCGAGCTAAAAAAACAGGAAAAGAACGATGAACATTCTATTCGTTTCCCCAGAGAATCCCTGGCCGCCCGATCATGGACACCACATCCGCACCTACAACGTGATCAAATGGTTGGCAAAAAACCATACTCTCCACCTTGTCGCTTTTGCCAAACATCCCAACCCCCAGGCAGAACAAGAAATGAGAGCATTTTGCCACACTGTGGAAACTCTTGTGCTGCCCGAAGGCAAGTGGCGCTGGCGCTTTTTCGCCGGCCTCTTTATCAATCTTTTTTCACCTCTCCCGTTCACGGTGCAAAAATTTGTCTCCTCAACGGCCCGGTTGCGTCTGCAAGCGCTGATCCGACTCTATGCCATCGATATCGTTCATGTGGATATGCTGCATCTGGCCACTTATCGGCCCTGTTTTGATGATCTACCCACTGTTCTCGTCCATCACAACATCGAATCCCTGCTCATGCAGCGCAAGATGCGTCTTTATACAAATCCTCTGATTCGCTTTTATCTCTATCTTCAATATCGCAAACTGAGCCGGTTTGAAAGCCGGGTGTGCTCGGCGTTCGATCTGTGCACAGCGGTTTCCGACTATGACCGGGAAGGTTTGCAGCAAAAAAGCCCGCGTGCCTCAATACGGGTCATTCCCAATGGTGTTGACAGCGACTATTTTCGCTCCCAAAATCCGCCTGAAGCAAAGCGTTTGGCATGGGTCGGCGGCATGCGGGATTATGAAAATGCCAGTGCCGTTGACTATTTTCTCCGGCAAATTTGGCCGAAAATAGAAGCAGCCGTGCCAGAGACTCGAGCGGTTTTTGTCGGCCGTCGACCTACGGCGCTGCTTCAATCTCTGGCCCAAAAAAATTCACGGATCACCTGCACAGACTATGTCGCAGATGTTCGACCGTTTATGGAAAAAGCGGCAATTTTTATCGCTCCCTTGAAAAGCGGCGGCGGCACCAAGGTCAAAGTTCTTAACGCCATGTCCATGGCGCGCGCCGTTGTCACCACCAGCATCGGTGCGGAGGGGATCCTCGCCATGCCGGGCAAGGAAATCGTCATCGCCGATCACCCCGAAGATTTCGCCGAACAAGTGATTCGTTTGCTGCAAAATCCACAGCAGGCAAAGGCCATCGGCAAGGCAGCACGGCAGCGAATACAAGAAACCTATGATTGGTCGATCGTTGCCGCAGAAATGGAACGGTTGTATGGTGCTTTGGTCGAAAAAATTAAGAACCATCAATCGTATTGCAGAGCTGAAATACCGAATTGTCGGCGACCCTGAATCGCATAAGGTATTTTTAGATCGCCGTGAAACACACAAGTTCTTTATTATCATTTACTTTCGTAATTTCCGAATGTGCCGGAATTTTTGGTTCGCTTTTTGCACAAGTGGAAGCCGAACGGCTGCCTCCATACCCTGCGCGAAAACGAACGCGTTTCTATCTTTCTTCACCCCCGTCCCGCTGACCACCAGAGCTTATCCGACGCAGAGTTTTCGTATCATTTTGCCGGCCATACACTCGCGCTGCCCCTCTACTGAACCCACATTCGGCACAAGGCAGCCAATCGCCAAAGAAATTGGATCGACATCCCTATCCTTTTACAGATCAACGGTCTCCTGTCGGGGTCGATCGATCGGTTGAGTATTTTTTCATAAAATCTCTATTGACGGAATTCTGGGTTAAATAAGGATAAAAGAATGAATACTGTTAACAGAATTTTCCCGGCACTTTTGATTGCTCTGTTCCTGTGGGGAGCAGCAAAAAACACAAAAGGCGCTCATTATTACATTTCTCCCGCAGGTCAGGACACAAACGCCGGCACATTGCTCTCTCCCTGGCGCCACATGCAGGACGCTCTGCTGAACCTGGCACCGGGAGACACGCTTTTTGTTCGCGGCGGCACCTATGACGATGAGGAAATTTGGCTCAATGCCAATTTCGGTATCAGCGGCAGCGCCGGCAAGTTTATCACGGTAATGGCCTATGCGAACGAAAAACCCGTTTACAACAATCCCGATCGCCCCCTGGTCATCAGTTCGCGCTATCTGCGCATTCAAGGGTTAACCTTTGTTGCCAAGAATATCAGCGTTCGACGCATCACCGATGACGGCGTCAGCGACTATATCCAATTGATCGGCAACACCTTTACCGGTCAAAGCTCACCCCCCATCTATTTCAACGGCAGTCATGGTTTAATCGAGGACAATTCCATCGATATCGCTGCTACATCCTCGAGTCATGGAATCTATGTGATGCATGGCGATTGTACTCTAGTGCGCAACAATCGGGTGATCGGCGCCTACTTTTACGGGATCCACGTCTATGATGAAAACAAATACCAATATGCCGGTGAAAACGATCCCCGCATCACCAACACGACGATCGATGGCAACTTTATCGCTCATTCGCAATCGCGATCGGGCATCGTCGTTTCGGCCGGTGAAAGCCCGCAGCTGGGCATCACCATTCGCAATGTACGAATCAGCAACAATGTCATCTGTCACAGCGCTATCTGCGGCATTGCCGTGCTCTATTACGGCAGCATCAGAAACCTCGAGATTTATAACAACACCATGGTAAACAACACCTACGGCATCCAGCTGGATGCGGTGGATCTCGATTCGGTTCAAGTCATCAACAATATTCTGGCCAAGAGTTCCCTGCGTCATATCACCAACACTACAGTCAATACCTTGCGCGTTGAAAACAATCTTTATTGGCAACCGGCAGCTGCAGGACAGGGCATGTATGACGCGAAAGCGATCTATCAGGACCCGCTCTTTGAACAGCCCGAAACGGATGACTATCGTCTGCGACCCACAAGTCCGGCCATCGATATCGGATTGGACATCGGCTTGCCCTACAGCGGCATCGCACCTGACTTGGGTGCATGGGAATATCTCATCCCCGTTGCGATCGAGCTGGGCTATTTTCGTTTTCATCGAGTCGATGACAGTGTCGTTTTGGAATGGCAGACAGTTTCGGAGACACAAAATGCCGGTTTTGAAATCGAGCGAAAATTCAACGGTGATCCTTTCCGCGTCATCGGCAGAGTCGATGGCCAGGGCACAACCGCGCAATCGCATCTTTATCGATTTCGCGAC
The DNA here is from genome assembly GCA_016929055.1 of Candidatus Zhuqueibacterota bacterium. Taxonomy (GTDB): domain Bacteria; phylum Zhuqueibacterota; class Zhuqueibacteria; order Residuimicrobiales; family Oceaniaggregativiventaceae; genus Sulfursilanivivens. Next base: position 18,912 of record JAFGJN010000009.1, on the reverse strand, counting down.
CTCCTGTCTGAAAATGGCAGCTATTCGTGGCGCCTGGCTACGCTTGAGACGGACGGATCGCGCAGCTATGCGGGCACACTGCATCTGCAAGTCGATTGGTTTCCCTCATTTTTTCTGGTGCCCAATTACCCCAACCCGTTCAATCAGTCAACCCGCATATCCGCTTTTGTGTCGCAAAAACAGCCGGCCGAGCTCGTCATTACCGACCTGTCCGGGCGATCGATAAAAACGCTTTTTCATGGTGTTCCGGAATCACAGAAAATTGACCTGACTTGGGATGGCACCGACGAACAAAAGAGAGCGCTGCCCAGCGGCATCTATTTTTGTTTGTTGACCTCAGGCCGTGTATCCGATCGGCGCAAAATCCTTTTAATCCGTTAACAGCGATTGTGGAGTGATTATGAATCCTCGCATCTCATCCTTCACCGGGCAGGCACGAATGAAAGTTGTTCCGTTCCTCCTTTATCTTCTCCTCTCCTTTTCGATCCCTTTCGCAGCCGATCGATTTCCCGACGTGCGCGATTTTCAGCCCGATGGCGATTATTCCAGTGAATTGGAACGGCGCATACGCGCCCAAGAGACATCGACTCGAGCACTTGTCTTGTCCACACGGCCCCGGTTTTGGATCCGCGGCAATTGGGATTGGGAAGCCGTGCATGAAGAAGGTTCTTTTGCCTCGCGCTTTGTTCCGGGTCCTGCCATGTATCTCGATGAAGCGCAGAACGACAAACTGCTGCACGAAATCGTCTGGGTAATGAACGACGGCGACCAGTACCTCTATAATGAATTTTCAAATTCGACTCTTGCGCGCCGTTATCTTTGGACGATCATGGCGGCAGAAGCAGCCCGGCGGGAAAACACGCTCTATCATCTGCAGAACAAACTGCCCGAGGGCAAATATTTGCCCGGGTATTCAGGTGAGGTCTGGCCGTTACAGCACAGCCAGGATCAATTGCTGCAGAATGCCAAAACCAAATATCTGCGCTACTATAATGAATTGCTCAAATGGCCATCGGAATGTCACACCACCCTGCTTTTGCATGCCTCGGCGGGTTACGATTGGCTGGTCAACAGAACGTTTTCAGACGGTACTCCGGTTTTTTCCGAGGCCGAACGGCAACAGATCCAAGGCGTGCTGGTGCAGATGGCCGATGTTTACAAGCAGCAGGCGCTGGAGCGCAATTGCCGCTTTTACAGCGCCGCTGATTTGGGCTGGTTTGCCTATACCGCTGTCGGATTGGCCCTGTATGAGCCTGATGGACAGCGAATTGCAGCTGATCTCAATGCAAAAGCGGCCGAATATCTGGATGATTTCGACACCTATTGGATCGGTCAAATTCTTCCCTTTATGAACGAGCAAGGCGGCACCGGTGGCTGGCATGCCGGGCTGAGCAACATGTCCGGAGAATGGTGGTTTTATGGATCGGAAGAAGATGTGATAACCTACCAGATCGCCCCGCTTTTATATGCCCATTATACCGCCACGGGGCAATCGTACGAATCCTCGCTGATGAGTTCCGGTTTTCTCAAATATGCCGCCGAATTCCAAAATTACATGATCTATCCCCACGGCGATTATCTCGCCTTCGGCCCCAACAGCGGCGGCCGCTATCGCTGGATCGGCGCTTATTTTCCCAATGCTCGAAGGCGTTTTTCCACCGACCCCGAACAGCGGTTGTTGGGAGAATTGGCAGCATGGATCAACTTTTATCGCCTTCCCCTGGGTTTTCGCGAAGGTTCCTATGATCTTTTCGACCAGGCTCTGTTTGAGGAAAAATGGCCCAATCCCCGCTCACCGGAAGAATTGGGCTGCGGTACGCGCCACTTTGCCAAACTCGGCTGGGTTGCGATGCGAGCCGGGTTTCAGGAGACCGATTTGGCCTCGCTCATGATCAGCCAGCGCTATCACTGGAGTCCCCTTGCGCCCCAGGCACAAAACAGTTTTTCCCTCTATTGGCGCGGTGAATTGCTGGATGGTTTTCGCAATACGCTGTGGTTGGGAAACCGCTACCAACGCTCGATCGATGGATTTCCCACCATTCAGCAAGGGTTTTCCACCTACCTTGAGGATCCAGCGTTTGCCGTTGGACCCGGGATAGAGGCGTTTACCAGCTCTGCGGAATATGATTACATCTGTGGTGAGGCTCAGGAGGCCTATGAAACCGGCCGAGTTCAAAACTATTGCCGCCAGCTCTTTTACCTGAAACCGGACAAATTCCTGATCTTGGATCGCGTGACACAAGAAAATGCCTCGGCTGAACCGAATTGGCGCTTCCATGCGGCCTTCCCGGCCCAATTGTCAGGAGATACACTGGCAAGCATCAACAACGGCCGCGGAGCGGTATGGGTGAAAAAAGTTCTGCCTCGCGACGCTTCGCTTCGATTCGAGGAGGGTTTTGTGCGGATCGATGCAGCGACGAGCCAGAAGCAACATGTCGCACTCACACTCCTGCAGCTACTCGATGCTGACCGCACCCTGGACGATCTTTCGGTGGCCATTCATTCAGCTCGAGCGATCGAACTGAGCGATCGATGGGTTGTCGAATTCGCCGGCTGGACTCTTGCCCTGAATAAAGCAGACCATGAAATAAACGTTTCTCCCCCCATAAGCGATGTCACCGGGCAAAACCGCGACTCTTCGCCCCAGTATTTGGGTTTTATAAGCAATTATCCCAACCCTTTCAATCCCGACACCATGATCACTTTTTATCTGGGGATTGCCGGGCCGGTCGACCTGTCGATCTATGATCTCAGCGGCCGCTGTATCAAACACCTGGTAAACGGCCATCTCGACTCCGGTACGCAATCGACTACCTGGGATGGTCGCGACCAGAACGGCATGGCCGTGCCCAGCGCCCTCTATGTGGCAGTACTGAAAACATCGCAGCAAATGACGAGCAAGAAATTGCTTCTCATCCGTTAACACACAATTTCGGCCAGGAGGAACAAGCCGATGGAAACAACCTTGATCACCAAAGATCAGGCCTTTTACCGAATGCGGGAGAGCTGGGATGCCCTTCTCGCATCCAGCCATGCCGACAATCCCTTTTTAACTTGGGAGTGGGCCTATACCTGGTGGCAGGCGATGCAGGATCCGGATCATGAATTGCATATTCTTTATCTATCGGAAAAGGGCAAATGGATCGGCATAGCTCCTTTTGTCATCCATCACCAGCGACTGGCGGGACTCATACCGCGGCGAAGAATCGAATTCATTGGCGCCGAGCTGATGAGTGGCGAACATCTCGACCTGATTGTCCTGCCCGGATACGAAGATGAAATGGGTCGACAAATCGTATCTCACCTCTATCGAATGCGGAAATCGTGGGATGACATTGAGCTTTATCCGTTTCCCGAGTTCTCTTCGACAATGAACAGTTTCGAAAAACAGTGCCTGGCAGCCGAATGGGTTCCCATGCGCTGCAACCGTCACACCTGCCCGGTACTGCCCCTGCCAGCGGACCTCGAGAACTACAAACAAAACCTGACACCCCATTTGGCCAAAAAAATCGATTATGAACGGCGCCGGCTGTTGCGCCGTCATTCAACAAAATTTGAGCGCTGGTCACAACTCGAACAGATCGAAACGGAAATCGATCGGTTCTTTGATCTGCACCAAAAAAAATGGCTGCAAGAAGGCAAAAACGGTGCCTTTGCCGATCCGAGAAAACGGCTCTTTTACGAAATTTTGTCGCGCCGAATGCTCGAAAAAAACTGGCTCGCGATGCACTCGCTCCGAATCGATGGAGAGCCCATCGCTTATAACTATGGGCTGGAATATCACAATCGCTTTTATGGCCTGCAAATGGCCTACGATCCGGAATGGAAAAAACTGAGTGTCGGATGGGTATTGCTCTACAAAACAATCGAGAACTGTATAGAAAACGGGCTCCAGGAAATCGATACGCTGATCGGAACCGAGCCCTGGAAATATGAACTGGGCTCCCAAAACCGACATGCCATGCGGCTTTTGGTCCTGCAGTCCAAGCCTTTGGGACGTTCGTATGCCCAGCTCGTGCGCGCCAAGAGAAAAATGTTGGGACGTCATCATTCCCTGCAACCGGCGGAAACAGAGGAAACGCTGCACCCTTAACTCGAGCGATCCAGATGCCCGCCAAACAAAAAACCAAGAGGTCGACTATGCATCAAAAAGCAGCTGTCGGTTTGGCCCTCCTTCTCATCTGCCCGATTCTTGATCGATTGATGGATGATCGGATCATGGCTTGGGAAAGATCTGCTCCTCTGGTTGTTGACCATACGTGCACCGATCTCAGCCGCATACCCTCCGAATGGATCGAAACTATAAAAACCCGCTATCGGATCTATTACGGCCATGCCTCTCACGGCCACCAGTTGATTGCGGGGTTGGAAGAAATCCACACCACACACGGCGCACCCCATCTTGTTGCCATCGATTACAGTCTTCCGATCCGAAACGATGCGCTTTGTATGCTGCATCAGGGCAACGACCCGGCTGCGTTTTATGCCGAACTCCAGAGTTTCCTGAACGCCAACCCGACGATCAATATCGCCATGTTTTCCTGGTGCGGAGAAGCTGGTTACAACGATTGGCAAACGACCCTCGACGAATACCTGCAGCGCATGCAGGCATTTGAAGAAGCGAATCCCGATGTCACCCTGGTCTATATGACCGGACATGCACAGGAAGCAGACATTGGTGGAGTCAATCGTTACCAATTCAATCAGCGGCTGCGTCAATTCGTTATCGACAATAACCGCGTCTTGTTCGATTTTGCCGACATCGATGCCTGGTATGAGGGAGAACAACACACCTTTACCGCGCCGAGCTGGACGGATCTGCCGGGACAGCTCATCCCGCAACAGCACCCGCATTACTATGGCGAAATAATCGACCATACCACTCTGGAAAACTGTGTCCACAAAGGCACAGCAGTCTGGTGGATGTTGGCCAAAATGGCCGGCTGGACGGACGCAGTACCGGTAGAACTCGCAGGCTTTTCCGCCCGTCGGAGGACAACCGGTGTTCTTCTATCGTGGCAAACGGCCTCAGAGTCCGGCAACCTCGGCTTTCAAGTCGAACGGAGCGATGACGGCAAAAATTTCTCGGCCTTGACCTTTATCGCCGGAGAGGGAACCACTCAGGTCACACAAAACTATGCCTACCTGGACGACACGGCGCAGGCAGGGAAAACTATATTTTATCGACTGCTACAGATTGATCGAGATGGATCCTGCCGATATTCTTCGATTATCAGAATTCATCTTGACCTTCCGACGCGCCTCAATCTGGAACAAAACAGACCTAATCCCTTCAATCCCTGCACCGAGATCGGCTACGAAATCGCCGATACCGAGCACGTTTCTCTCAAGGTCTTTGATTTGCATGGACGCCGAATAAATACTCTGATCGATAATATTCAACCGCCCGGAAGCTATCTTGTTCGCTGGAACGGTCTCAATTTCACCGGAGAGCCGGTCGGGAGCGGAGTCTATCTCTACCAGCTGAGAACCGATGGCTGGATGATCACAAAAAAAATGCTGCTCGTGCGCTAGCAAGTCAGCAGAAGGAACTTTGGTTTGTCTTCTTTCCCAATGCCTTGCCCGATTTCTTGGACAGTGGCAACCCTTCGATGGTCTATCTGTTGCAGACGCCTGCTCATCCCACGATAAAAGGTATTTTCTTTTCACTATCCGAGGTTGACAGTAAGCGAAAAAAAACCTACATTCCTTCACAACCACACATCTAATAGCTCGATCGGATGCCCGGCCCCAATTGGGTCATGAACCACAGCGCTTCCATAATCGCACCACATGCAGCAAGAGTGGTTGGACTGCCTTTCCGGATTCACTATCAGGAGGAAAAAATGGTTTTCAAATCCCCTTTATTTTTTGTTCTCGTTGTCCTGATCGGTTTTTTTCTGTGTTGGCGTCAAAGCATTGCCGGTGATTCGATCGGCAAAGAAACTCTGCACCAAACCATGAGCGAATTGCAGGAAAAATACCCTCAGGTCGATTCCAAACGCATCGAACACGGCGTGCAGCAGACAGCGCTCCTGTGGCAAACAGGAGACGGCACCCCGGAAGATTTCAAAAATTTCTGTCTCGAAGCTTTTATCGCCGATTCCGCAGATTTGTCCGCCATGTTTTTGCGCGTGCAGGACAATCTCGAGCAGATCTATGGTCACGCGCTTCAGGTCAGCCGCTTTTTGTCCCAGCCTTTGCAGCTCGATAATGGAGCAGTCCTGCCCATCGATTATCGTTTTGCTGAATACAATCCTTTTGCTCATATCCTGGACGATTTATTTGCCAATCGAATCGCTTTTGCGGTTCTGCTCAATTTTCCTATCCACTCGCTCGATGAACGTCTGAGCTATGGCCCGCAATGGAGCCGCCAACAATGGGCGCAATCGCGGCTGACACAGCAATTCGCCGCCCGCGTGCCGGCATCCATCAGCCAGACGCTGTCCCGAGCGTATGTCAAGGCTGATGATTACATCAGCAACTATAATATTTATATGCACCGTCTGGTCGACTCCGACGGCACCCCGCTCTTTCCACAGGGACTCAAGCTGATCAGCCACTGGGGATTGCGCGATGAGCTCAAAAGCCAATATGCAGCCACCGATGGTTTGCAGCGACAGCGGATGATCTTTCAGGTCATGAAGCGCATCATTGGCCAGGAAATCCCTGCTGCTGTAATCGACAATGACCGGTTTGACTGGGACCCTTATACCAACGAATTGATTATCGAAGGCAAAAGGTTCAGCGATAATCCCGAACCCGACAATCGGTACCGCCATCTGCTGCAGGTTTTTCAAGCTGAAAAAATCTCCGATCCCTATTACCCATTTTTACCGAGCAAAATAGACCGCCGATTTCAAGGCGACCGCGAAATTCCGGAAGATCAATTTGCCGCGCTGCTGGTTCGACTCCTCACCGATCCGGTTGCCCAAAAAGCGGCCGACCTGGTTAAATCCCGCCTGGGCCGCGATTTGGAGCCTTTTGATATCTGGTATAGCGGATTCAAATCGCGCAGCAGCTACCCCGAAGCCGAACTCGACCGCCTGGTGGCGGAACGCTATCCCGATGTCAAGGCCTTTCAGAAAGATTTGCCGCGCATCCTGAGCGTTCTGGGATTTGACGATCCAACCGCCGAGTTTTTAGGGTTCAAGATCACTGTCGATCCCTCCCGTGGGGCGGGACATGCCATGGGTGCCATGCGAAAAGAAGACAATGCGCATCTGCGCACTCGAATCGGCAAAACGGGCATGAATTATAAAGGGTACAATATCGCTATCCATGAACTTGGGCACAACGTCGAACAAGTCTTGTCGCTGAATCGCATGGATCACTATCTGCTACAAGGTGTGCCCAACACGGCTTTTACCGAAGCGTTCGCCTTTGTCTTCCAGTCGCGCGATATCGAGCTTCTGGGACTGAAACAAAACGATCCGGCGCAGGAACACCTCAAAGCTCTCGACACCTTTTGGGCAACCTGCGAAATCGCTGCTGTGGGTCTCATGGACATGGAGGTCTGGCGCTGGATGTACGATCACCCCGAAGCGACGCCGGTCGAACTCAAATCGGCTGTCATTGAAATTGCCCGCGATGTGTGGAACCGCTACTGGGCGCCGCTGATCGGACAAAAAGACCAGGAGATCCTGGCAATCTATTCCCATCTCATCGATACCGGTCTCTATCTGCCCGACTATTCCCTCGGACATATCATCATGTTTCAAATCGAGGATTATCTCAAGGGAAAAAATCTGGGCACAGAGATGGAACGTATGTGCCGGCTCGGCAATCTGACGCCCGACGCCTGGATGCAAGCCGCCGTTGGCAGCCCGATTTCCGTGGAACCACTTATCGAGGCGACGCGAAACGCAATAGACGCGCTACAGCAATAACATTTGAAACCCTTAGGAGCCCTTTGTGAATAAACAGCCCAGTTCAAGAACCTGCTTTTTGTGTGGACGGGAAAATCCCATCGGATTAAAGATGAGTTGGTATAACGATCCGGACAACAGCCAGATCGTGGGAGAGGTCACCGTCCCCGAATACTTTAACGGATTCCCAGGTGTGGTGCACGGCGGTATTGTGGCTGCAATTCTGGACGAGACGGCCGGTCGAGTCGTGTTGGTGGATAATCCGGACAATCTGATGGTGACGATGAAGCTGGAAGTCACCTATCGACTTCCCACACCGACTGATACGCCGCTAAAAGCGATCGGCAGGGTGATTCGCGAAACCTCCAAACGCGCCATATCTGAAGCCGAACTACAGAAACCGGATGGAACCATAACAGCGACAGCCAAAGCCGTGGTGATTAAACCGCCACAAGAGGTTCAGGAAACGTGGTTGCCGGAAAAGAAACATTGGAAGGTCGTCGAATAAAACGTCAAGAACACCTCAAATCGCCCCCAGCAAAACCGATCAGAACACATATAAGGATCGATAAAAATGAGCCGTTCTCCCCATCTGGCCATGGAACACGTGGCGCTCAATATCCCTTCGGCACATCGCATGGCTGAATGGTATTGCCAAAATCTCGATATGAAAATTGTGCGAAGCCTGGGTCTCTTTGAAACAACTTTTCTGGCGGATAACGGCGGACGGGTTGTGCTGGAACTTTACAGCAATCCGGAACTGCCGATGCTCGATCATCCTTCCCTTCATCCGTCCACGCTGCATCTGGCCTTTGTTGTCGATGATGTCGCAGAAATTCGCAATCATCTGTCTGCCGCGGGAGCGACGGTCGTCCAGGACATTTTTACCACCGATGCAGGCGATGAGATGATGATGCTCAAAGACCCATGGGGGGTGACGCTGCAATTTATCCGCCGCGCGCATCCAATGCTGATGATTTAGGCATAGAAAAGCAGCGCCGGTCATTCATCGGACTTTGACGTTAGACCGGCACGATAGAATCGGATCTTAACTTTCTCTATCGTTACCATCCCTTCCGTCACCGCCGAATCGATCCGCGGCAGCAAGCCTTTGATACGATCCGGGCGATCGACGATTTCGATAACTATGGGCAAATCTTCAGACAGCCGCAATATCTTTGCTGTATGAATTCGGCTGTTCGCACCAAACCCTTCCAACCCTCTAAGGACGGTACAGCCTGCCAAACCGGCTTTCCGCGCTTCCCTGACGATCCATTCGTACAATGGCATCCCTTCGTATCGATCGCTCTCACCGATAAAAATCCGCAACAATCGACCTCTTTTGGGCAAAACCATGGGCCACCTCAACACTGATAGGTAGGTTCATTAAAAGTAACGGGATAAATGATATCCAATCCAAACCATTATCAAGCCGATAATCACCTGTAGCCCGATATTCACCCCTGCAAGAATCCATTGCCGATCACTCATCAGGTTCAGTGTTTCAAAAGCAAAGGTCGAAAAGGTCGTAAACGATCCAACAAATCCAACCAAAAGAAACATTCGTACTTGAGGACTGAACAACTGGCGGTACTCTGCCCATCCTGTGATCAGTCCGATCAAAAGACAACCGATCAGATTGACAGCCAACGTACCAAAGGGAAACCCAGGTCGATCAACACGTGTCTGAATCCACCCGCCTACCCAATACCTCAGCAACGCACCGATAAAACCGCCGAATCCAATGATCAACACTTTCAACATACCTACCTCACGTTCGCCAAAAGATTCGCCGACGGGTGAAAAACCGGGTCAGCAGCGCCAATAGAAAGGTTAAAAATAGTGCGCGAAGAAATCCCAACCAGGGAGTAGGCGTTATGGCGACCAGCAAATCCTGCAAACGTGTCAGATGAAAAACCGGCTGGATCGCGTTGGCAATCCCGACATAGGCGATCATCGGATTCTGCCCCGCGTCGATCAGCAAACTCCATCCTTTTTGGCCGCCCTTTTGATCAATCCAAACCATCAAAGACAACAACAAAAGGGTTGCCAATCCTGCGCTTACAAAATAATAACTCAATGTCGAGTGATCCTTCTTGATCCCGCCCTCAAAAGGCTCGAAAACCAGACCCAACAAAAGCCAATACAACCCAAATTTGAGCAGATAAGAATAGAGTTTATCCCAGGGGGTCCGGATCGGCGGTTGCATTCCAACCATGATAACAGCCAGAACCAGGGTAACGATCAGAGTCGGCCAAACCCAGCGATTTTGCAGGCCGACCAGACAAAAGACGAGGAACAGGGGAACAAACCAGGAGAGAGCCATCCAACGCTTGTGTGCCTCTTTCGGGTCGTCGGTCTCCCGGCTCAACGCACCCGCCAACAGATCCCCAACCACGGTGGCTGGTAAGACAATAAAAAGATATTTTAAATAGGAAAACCGGTAAATCCAGGGCAGGGGAGAAAAATTCCAAATCCATGCGCTAGCGCCGCCGAGATCATGCGTCAAACGCAGGGCGAGCAAAAATCCCAACAGGGCCAACCGCAGGCCGGGATGATTTCGTGTAACCAACCACAGCAGACCACCAAAAAAGATGCAATTGGTCAGTACAACCAGAATGATATCGCTTCGATAAAGCGAAAAACCGCTACCGTCCGGATAGTGCAAGATTCCTAAAAGTGCGATCATCGAAATCCAACCCGCGGTTCTGATGAGCAGTCGCCATTTACGCGCAATCCGCTTGGAAATGCGGGTGTAAAGAGGAAAAAGCAAAACAAATCCGAGCAATGCCGTCAACCAGGTCAGTCGATCGGGCTGCGGATTGATGACATGCGGACGAATATGTTGCAGAATGATCGCAAAAGAAGCCAAAAGCAGAGTCCGTTGTCCGATCTGGCCGGCAATTCGCAGAGGTGACTCTCCGCGGGCCAGCCGCCGGCCTAATGCCAGAGGAAGCGCGGCACCCAGAGCGAACAGGAAAAATGGAAAAACCAGGTCGACCCAGGTGAGACCAGGTAGATCGGGTTGGAAATGGTGCGTTGGTGGAGGGATTTGCGCATGATACATATAGGCAGGCAAGACACCATAAGGAATAACCCCCGAAAGCACCATCGCCAGAATCGCTATGCCCCTCAACACATCAAGGGAACGCACTCGATCATCGAAAGCCGAAAACAGATTTTGTACCATTGATGAGTGACCGAACTGTTTGTTCAACAACCGGGGTGCTTGAATTGCAACAATTTATCGATTCGGTCACTGGAATGCAACAGAAAAGGGATAAAAGAGGCGAGTGGGTTTGAGCTCAAACCCACCCATCTGTATTTGCAGGTCATCAGAGTTGTTTGGCTGTCGCAAAGCGCTGCGCAACATCCTTCCAATTGATAACATTAAAAAACGCTTTGATGTAATCCCCACGGCGGTTTTGGTATTTGAGATAATAGGCGTGCTCCCAGACATCCACGACCAGCAGAGGAACAGCACCCCATTGGGTCAGGTTTTGGTGTTTCTCGGCCTGCAAAATAACCAGTTTCTTCCCCAAAGGCTCATACGCCAGAATGCCCCAGCCGCTTCCTTCGACTTTAGCAGAAGCAGCGGCAAAATGGTCGCGAAAACGTTCAAAAGATCCGAAATGTTCGGTCAATGCTTTGGCCAGCTCGCCCTGAGGTTCTCCACCGCCGTCGGGCGACATGTTTTTCCAAAAAATGGCATGGAGAAGGTGCCCGGATCCGTGAAAGGCCGCTTCTCGGGAATAATGGGTCACCAGACCATAATCCTGCTTTTCCCGTGCTTGATCCAATTGCGCCAGCGCAGTGTTCAGTCCGTTGACATAACCGAGATGGTGTTTATCATGATGCAATCGCATCGTTTGTTCATCGATGTGTGGCTCAAGAGCGGCATAATCGTAGGTCAAAGGCGGCAAAACATAACGACCCGATTCATCGATCGGCCCATCCCGATCCTCAGAGGCCCTGGCAACGCTTCCATTCATAACCCAGGCAGCGGCTCCCAATGCTGCGGGAAGAGTTTTTATAAAGTCTCTGCGATTCGACATATTCGATTCCTCCTTGATCATATCAGAGTTCAATCGCCTTGGTTGGGGCGATATAATCATTCTTTGTATAGAGGAAAACGAATCTAAAGCATCGATTATTCCCGTTATCCCCAATTTTCCGGAGCAGGACAGTTTTCTCCCATGATCAATGCCGATGCAAATCCTTGTGCATGATTTTGCGCGTTTCGTGCAGCCGATCGTCCGCCGGCAAGTCGATGAGGGTTTCATTCATGTGTTCATCGTTCTCCGCGCGCAGCAATTTTACAATGTAATCGATCATGCTCGGCGGAAAAATTCCCTTCCCTTCATAGTAGTTTCGTTTTTTGAGCAGAATTTCGGCCGATTCGACACAACTCTTGGGCAAAGGCGGCAATTGCCCGAAAACCTTTTCATCGCTAAAGACATTGCCAGTAACATAGTTCTTTTCGGCCAACGCCAAAGAGTCGGGTTGACTCAGACCCCAATCCGCTGCACAGGCAATTCCAGCGAGCAAAAGATGGGTGATTGCGCTGCCGTCCGGACTGCGCAGTTCTACAGTTTGTCGGCCTTCGGCTTCCACATATTCGGTCTGCTGTTGAGGATTCAACTTTTTTGCCAGATTGCTGATCGCAGACCAGCCGAGCGGAACGCGAATCATAGCGCTGCGGTTTCGATCGCTCCAGCAAATTCGTGTCGGCGCTTCCTGGTTGGGAACAAGACGCAGATAGGCCGAAGAGACCGTGTTGCCAAATGCGGTCAAGCTATCCGCATATGCACACAAACCGCCGATCAATTGCCTCGCCAAAACAGATAATTGCCCCTCCGGCGTGGTCATCATATTTTTGCCGTCTTTAACCAATTCGAGGTGGACATGCATTCCATTTCCCGCCACGCCCTCTTCTAGTTTAGGAGCAAAAGAAGCGACACAGCCATATTTGTAGGCCACATTCCGGATCAGCCATCTGGCCAAGACCAGATATTCGGCCGTATCGGCAAGGGGAGTCGGCAGAAACTCGATTTCCAGCTGTTCCGCTCGTTTATCGCGGATCTCGCCCAAGTCGCTGCGAATGCTGTCGATATAGCCAACTTCCGAATGCGCGTATTTCACCGAACCGGTAATCTGAGTGATGTAACGAACCATTTCATCCAAAATCTGTCCGCTCTTGATAAAGGGGGATGAAGCGTGATAGCCGCGTTGTTTTTGGGCGTGAAAAATATCGGAAGCTGGAGTGTTGATCAGAAAAAATTCCAGCTCGCCCAATGCGAATAAATCACACAGATGATTCTTGCGGAAAAGTTCGTGAGCTCGTACCAGAATTCCATCCAGAGAAAACGACGCCGGTTCGCCATCAGCGGTCAAATAACGGCAAATAAAATCCAGACTGCCTGCATCAAACGGGTTAAGAAATGCGTATTTATATACCGGGACGACGTAAAGATCCGAAAGTGCTGGATCGATCATGCCTTTGAACAGCGACGATCCGTCCACCCGCTCCCCATCCGCCAATATTCTTTCGGCCTGGCGCCTTCTGGCTATCGGCACTTTGAGCTCTTTTAATTTTCCATCCAGGGCCGTATAGTGCAGCGTTATGCGCTCGATCCGACGCTCCTCAATAACCCGCAGCAAATCTTCCCGGGTAAACTCTTCCCGCTCTTTGTCCAAAAGCATGGACAACGGATTGTTCAACGCATAGGGTTCCGATTTCATAGAGCCCTCCTACTATTCTTGGCGCAATCGACAGTAGCCTTTTACCAATCGAGCCACTTGTGAAAAACCTGAACCATATCATTTTGCGCAAATGTACACATCAAAAAACAGTGAGTCAATATCAAATAAGGTGCTGTAAATTTATAATTTAATGCCCAATTCAAATCCATATTAAAAATTAAGTCAGTATCTTAATAAATTTGAGGAATTTAGGCTGTTGGCAATAACGCGAGACGAATTCGAGCAGCATTGATATTCGAATAAAGATCATGGATTTTGTTGACATGGAATGAGGGAATTCCTATCTTTTAACAAAGTTCTGGGTACCCGGATTCGGTGCTTTGCATCGAATCTGGGGGAGAAACAAATTGTGAAAAAAGTTTTCCTCAAAAACCTAAAGAATATCAAATCACATGTCTTGTGATTCGGTTAACACCGGATCTGGGGGCAAACCCGGTATTTTTAATTATGGAAAAGAAAAGTCAATACCCAAGTATCTTTGCCTTCAACCTTTGGGTTCGGATTTTGCTCGGTCTCGTTTTATTTACACGAGTGGGCCAAACTATCGAACCGCAGAGGGAAACAATCAGTCCCACCGCCGCGAGAATATGGGATCACCTATCTTTTCTCGGGCATGATTCTTTGCAAGGTCGGGGCACCGGAACATGGGGAGGTTGGCAAACAGCCCGTTACCTGGCCGACCAATTGGAGAAGTATGGTCTAAAACCGGTCGGAGACAACGGGAGCTTTTTCCAGGCCATCCCTATGCACGGCAGCATGCCCCTGGCCGGATCGGAATTGATCTATTACTCACCTGACGGCAGTGAAAATCTCCTGCATTTGAACGCCGATTATCTGTTATACAAAACCGGGCCGCAAACATTTATCCCCACTCCAGTGCCGCTGGTCTTTGTCGGTTACGGCATTATCGCTCCCGAATACGATTATAATGACTATCAGGCGATCGATGTGCAGGGAAAAATCGCGGTTTATCTTTCCGGCGAACCTGCGAGCGATGACCCCGACTATTTCAACGGAAACGACCCGACGATCTATGCTTACCCGGAATCAAAGCAACGACTGGCTATATCTCGCGGCGCACGCGGCAGCATTCTGATACCCAATCCGCGTCAAGACCTCGACCAGAACTGGGCGTTTTGGCAGCGTGAATTCGAATCAGAAGATGTCTCTCTTGCCTATACAGTCTCTTCTCATTTTAGCGCCGTTGTTCGGCTGCAAACCGCAGCTGTCTTTTTTGCCAATGCCTCAGCATCGCTTGAACAAGTCTTAAACATGGATCGGCTCAACTCGATGCACAGTTTTTCTCTGACCGGCGCCCTGAGTTTTCGAGGTCAATTTCGTGATCGAAATTTTCTCGCCCATAATGTGGTAGGATTGATTCCCGGGAGCGATTCCACCCTGGCCGAACGCACGGTGCTCGTTTCGGCGCATTATGATCACCTTGGCACAGGAAGGACAGTAGACGGTGATTCGATCTACAACGGAGTGGCGGATAATGCTGCTGGTGTTGCAGCCGCTCTCGAGATCGCCCGCACATTTGCAGCCCAAACACCTTCAACTCGACGATCGGTTCTGTTTCTCTTTCTGACCGGAGAGGAAAAAGGCGCTCTGGGCTCACAGTACTATGTCGACCACCCCATCATGCCGCTCTATCTCACGGTCACCAATGTCAACATTGACGGACTTGCCATGTTCGACAGATTTCGCGAGGTTGTGGGGGTCGGAGCGGAATTGTCCACGCTGGAAAACGCTCTGCGCCAAACAGCTGAGAACCTGAACCTCCAAACCGCCTCGATTCCACCGGAATTTTTGCGCACTGAATCCTTTGCCCGTTCGGATCAGATTTCTTTTGCCAAAGCAGGGATACCATCTATTCTCATCATGGACGGTTTGTCTTATGAAAATTTGTCCACAGAGGAGGGTAAGGAAAAATTGCTGTACTGGATGCAAAACATCTACCATTCGCCCCGGGATGATCTGAACCAACCGATGGATCTGTGCGCCATGCAGCAACACGCACAATTTCTGTCCGAATTCATCGGCTTTCTGGCCGACGCAGAGGATGAACCGCAGTGGTACCCCGGGGTGCCGTTTATCAACAGCCGGTTGCAAACCATTGCCGAAAAAAGGTGATTTGCATGCGATGGATCGCATTCTGTATGACTGCCCTACTGGCCTGTGCCGCCCCGCAACACTATTCCGCCGGCACTCTGAGAATCAAGGGGTCAGACACCATGATTGCCTTACTGCAGGCCTGGGCTGGAGAATTCATGAAAACCCATGCCGGGTTTTCCGTCTATGTAGAGGGTGGAGGGACCGATGCAGGCTTTCAGGCGCTTATCAACGGCCAAGCTGATATGAGTGCCGCATCCCGCCCCATGCGTCCGGACGAAGCAAGGCTCCTGGCCGAAAAACATCGAAGCGTCGGTCTTTCCATTCTGGTGGCCAAGGATGCCTTGAGTGTCTATATTCATCCCAGCAATCCGGTGCGGGATTTGTCGCTGGGACAAGTGCGCGACATTTTTTCTGGCAAAATAAAAAATTGGAGCATCGTCGGGGGAGACGATCAAGAAATTTCCATCGCAATTCGCCCGCCCAACAGCGGGACCTATTTCTATTTTAAGGAACACGTATTGAATGGAGGTGCCTATGCTTCCAGCGCGCATCCCTATGCCACCACGGATGCTTTGGGCAAAGCGGTCGCTGCCGATGAATTTTCTATCGGCTATGGCGGCATGGCCTATCACACTGGTGTCGATCACCTGAACATCGACCATGTCGAACCCACAGAAGCTAATGTGCTTGCCGACCGTTATCCGATCACGCGGTACCTCTATCTGTACACGATCAACACACCCTTTGGAAAACACAAGCATTTTATCGATTGGGTTCTGAGTCCAGAGGGACAAAAAGTGGTGCGGGATACGGGTTATTTTCCCATTTGGGAAAAGAACCATCTTTATTGATTCGAGGCTATCTTTTTTAAATGACTCTTGCAGCCCTTGCGACAATCGCGAGAGCCGAATCCCGGACAGATGATCGTGCCAGCCGTTGTTTGATTCCACTCACACTCTAGCCGCCGCGAAATTCTGACCGCCACGATTCTGCAACAAGCTTTGGACAACAAATAATCGATGTGCCAATGCAGCCTTTCTTTTTGTCGCAGATGTCGCCGCACTCGCGGTAAGAGATTTCGACGCGCGCTGCCAGTATAGACATAGCAACCGGCACAAAAGCGAACCACACCCATCCGCCCAATGGCAAGGCTTATCGACTGATCTATTTTTATGATCAACTGGTAGGATTGCAACATACGGCATCAGGTTTCATCGGGTACAAACAATTCTCCACGAGCGAACAAAACCGCCTGACCTGCGATCTCGACCCGTTCGCCTCGCTCCCGACACCGCAAAAAACCGCCACGGCCGGACACCTGCATGGCAGACAAGTCTTTCCTACCCAATCGCTTTGCCCAAAAGGGAACCAGCATTGAGTGAGCCGAACCGGTGACCGGATCTTCGGGAATCCCTTCTCGAGGCGCGAAAAAACGCGACACAAAATCAGCCGAAACTCCGATCGAACTGACGATGATTCCCATGGCATCGATTTTCACCAGCGACCCGAAATCTGGTTTTACCGCCCGCACCTCTGCTTCTGAATCTAAAACCACCAACAAATCCCGAGCTTTGTAAATCTCTTTTGCCTCGACCCCGAGTGCCTCGAACAAAAGCGGAGGAGCGGAAACTGGCTCGGCTGGCCAGGCCGGAAAATCCATGTGCAGCCAATCGTCTTCTTTTTCTACCGTTAAAACTCCGCTCTGTGTTAAAAACTCCAGGCGATTCTTCGCTGCTCCCCGGATAAAGAGGACAAATGCGGTGGCCAAGGTTGCATGCCCGCACAAATCGACTTCAGAAACGGGTGTAAACCAGCGCAACTCGAATCGATCTTTTTTGCGCACAAAAAACGCGGTTTCCGACAGATTGTTCTCGGCAGCGATCCTCTGCAACAAACTGTCAGGCAACCAATCGTCGAGCGGACAAACTGCCGCCGGATTGCCCTGAAACAGGTGGTTGGTGAAGGCATCAACCTGGTAAAACTCGATTCTCATGCCTCTCCCCTTCTATTTGTGTTGGATATCCACCGTCGCAATTTTTCCCACAAGCCTTTGCCCACCAGTTGATCTGCGGAAGCGAGCACACGACCGATCAGCTGTAAAACATCCTCCTCGCCAGCCCAATGCTCGCGAAGGATATCGATATCCACTTGATTGATCAAGGCGTTCAACACATAAGCGGCGAGGGCGATATCATCAGTAAAACCGATGGGTCCAAGCAATCCTTCAGGGATAAAATCCAAAGGCGAAATGAAATAGGCAATAGCCGCCAGCAACTTGCCTCGTTGTTTCACCGGCACCCGGGAATCCAGGGACAGGCGCACGAGCAGGTGAAAAAGATCCGGCGCTGTCAGCAACAATTCGCTCCAGCGATGATTTTTTCCATTGGTATTCGCCCACGTTCGAATCGACCGCCGAATCTTTTGGTAAAAATCCATTTGCACGGAATTCATGGTTCATTCCTCCCGGATCAGACGCTATGCATGCATTTGCCACTCGGCCAATCGGGCGGAAATGAATTCGACGGTTTTTTCGTGCGCCTTCCGCCCTGAATCCGTGATTCGAAGAGCAGGACCGAAATGAAATCGAATCGGTTCTTCGGGATCAAGCGGGCCAAAATCCTTGACCAGTTTTCCTGAACCCCAGGCGTTGGTTTTAAGCGCCAGAGGAACCACCGGCACACCCGCTCGGCGGGCCAGTTTGATACCGATGCTGTTGAACTGAGATGCATCAAAAAATAGCGTCCGCGTCGTTTGGGGAAAAACCACGACGCATTTCCCAGCAGCTAATCGTCTCTCGCCTTCGACCAAAACGGTTTGCAGGTCGGACCGCGCATTCTTGCGACTGACGACGATGGGATCCAGAGCCCGCATGATGACGCCGAAAACCGGATAGGATGTCAAACTCTGTTTGACCACAAAAGAAAGCTTTTTGATCGGATATACGATGGCGGGCAAAGTCCAGGTTTCCAGAGCGCTCATGTGATTGGCGACAATAACGCACGGCTTTTCCACTGCACGTAAATAATCCAGCCCTTCGATTTCTACCACTGCGCCCAATTCTTTAAAAATCTCCAATGCCCGACGGGATCCTTCAATGTGATCCCGATCAAAATTCGTGGATCTTTTCGCCAGACCGCTGATGCGGCAAATCAAACGCAAGAGTCGA
>JAFGJN010000085.1 GCA_016929055.1 Candidatus Zhuqueibacterota bacterium | reverse complement strand
TTGGCCAAAACCACCTTTTGTTGATTGCCGCCACTCAGGTAGAGCGTTTTTTGCTCCATGCCCGGCGTGCGAATGCGCAGCTCGCGTATGAAACGGCTGGCCTGCTCTTTTTCCCTGCCGACACGCAGAATACCCAGGCGGCTCATCCGCTTCAGTCCGGGAAGAGTGATATTCTCCCGTACCGACAAATCGAGAACCAGCCCCTGAGATTTCCGATCCTCGGTCAACAAGGCCATGCCCTGACGGATGGCATCTTTTGGATGACGGATCGAGCGTCCTTTGCCGTGAATACGGATCATACCCGAGTCCACGCGTCCCACCCCAAACAACGCCAGCGCGATCTCGGTGCGTCCCGATCCCATCAACCCGGCCATGCCGACAATTTCGCCGCGATGCAGCGCAAAACCGATATCGGAAAACGAATCGCGCCGGGTAAGCGAAGAGACCTCCAGCACTGCCTCGCCCCGCTCTGGGCGTTTGCGTGGATACTGATGTTGCAGATCCCGGTTCACCATAAGCCGGACCAATTCATCGCGGGAGGTTTCGGCAATGATACGGCGGCCGGCAATGCGGCCGTCGCGCAGCACGGTCACCCGGTCGCCGAGGGAAAACAGTTCTTCCATGCGGTGAGAGATATAAATCACGGCCACGCCCGCCTGGTTGAGCTCTTTGAGGATGGCAAACAAACGACGGATTTCCATCTCCGACAGGGCAGATGTGGGCTCGTCCATGATCAGGATGCGAGCATTCAAGGACAACGCGCGAACGATCTCGACCATCTGCTGTGCCGCCACACCCAGTTCGGCCACCGGAGTTCGGGCATCCAGCTGCAGCCCCAGGGCATCGAGAGCGTTCTGCGCTTCTTTTATCAGCTGCTGCTGATCGATCACTCCCAGTCCTGGGCCCGGTTCGCGCCCCAAAAAGATATTTTCTCCGGCTGAGAGGTGCGGAACCAGGTTCAATTCCTGATAGATGATGGCGATTCCCAGTTTTCGCGCATGGGCCGGATGCAAAATCTCCACCGCTTTCCCGAAAAGGTCGATAGTGCCTGTGGTTTTGCGCACCGCCCCGCTGAGGATTTTGACCAGAGTCGATTTGCCGGCGCCGTTCTCGCCCAACAGCACATGCACCTCACCCGGCAAGAGATCGAAATCCACACCGTCCAGGGCTGTGACACCGGGGTAGATTTTGCTGATGCCTTGCATGCGCAAAAGCGGATTTTCCATGGCACCTCTCGAGTTATTTGCCCTGCTGGGATACAAAAATTACGGGTGAGACGCCCTCAAATTTTTTTAAGGCGTTGAAAAAGGTGTTGCGCGAGGAAAAACCGGAAGAGAGACCGATGCCTTCCAGCGTCAATTCGGAAGCTTTTCCCTCCTGAATAAGCCGTTTGGCATGCTCGACGCCCCATTGATTGCGGAAATCATTAAAAGACTGTTTTCTGATCTCTCTAAAATAAAGAGTATACCAAGACACCATCGGTCCGATGAGACAGGCGAGAAAGCCGACGTGGATAAAGACGATGGTGATCAGCCAGACGGACTTGGAGTAGAGAATGACATATTGAATGAAAACATAAGAGCTGATCGAGAGGAAAAATCCACCCAGATAGTTAGCTGATGGCGATGTCCGACCATTGCAATAGACAAACAGAATGGATAAGATGATACCCCGTATCAAAAGAGATAGTAACATCGATCTACCATTTTTTCAGGAGCACGGAATGCCATTTGACACAGGCAACAGAATATGTGACGTTTTCTTTTGTGTCGTTAAAAAATATAACCATTTGGCGAGGAAAAATCAAGGACAACCGGGGCAATGTGTTTCTTGATCGGGTTATGTGGTTTTAGTTTGCAGCCTGTGCGGGAATCCCGGTGAGGGATTTTTTCAGGATAGGACAGGTTTCATCCCTCTTCGGGACGTATGGGGGTCAAGCGTCGAAATGAATCAGAACCGCGAACAATTCAGTCCGCGGTTCTTGATCATGGTTTTGCCAACAAGTTTCGGACTTGTCCTGTATTAAAAGCTCCTGGGCAACATGGACACCGGCCAGGTATTAATCTCAACGACAGGAGCATCAATTGCCGATCGCCATCCAATAGATACCAGAAGGCCAGACAGGGTTTGGAATTCCTTGGGCATCAGAATAGCTTAGGCCGGCAATGAAAGAGGTACTTGTGACTGATTGAACATAGACGTTGTAATCATAAAATTTAGTTTCATCTCCTGTTGGATATTTTAAAGTGCAAATTACATATGGCGCACTCGAGAAAGTCGTCCCAAAATTGACTGTTACATCAAACTCTTTACCCCTTCCGGTCGCAGGATCCCACCCTACTGCCACGCTTTGATAACCTGAAACAATTTTGTGGTATCCGCCGCCCTTGATCAGCGTGCCGCTGTTATCTGCATATACAAAAACGTTTCCGCTGCCGCCGAGATTGGATATCTGCACCGGTGCACCTGTGAAAACTCCGGAAAATATATTTGGCTGGGCCGGATTGTTGTCCAGCACAGCCCCATGTACTGCTGCAGATTTAGTGATCGATCCAGCTGCTGAGATGCCGTTCGCATCGATCACGCCGAGCACACCATGAAAATCGCGCGTATTCGAGCTGGTGTTGCGATTGACGCCAAGTGCACCGTGCGAGAGCATCGAGCTCCCGACTGCATCGTAAGCGGATCCCATGACCCCATAATGCGCAAGCCAGGTGGTCCCGAGCGTCGTGGACATCCTCACAGAACCCGATAGGGCGTACTCGTTGGTCGCGGTCGTTGCGGTACTGGCAGCGCGCAAACTGAGGTTGACATCGGTCGACCTGTCATTCCAGATCCCGATCGTTGTATTCTTGGTACCGATCACATCCAGCTTGGCAGCCGGGGTCTCGGTACCGAGACCCATATTGCCCGTTTGGTCAATAACAGCCAACACGGTGCCAGTGGAATTTTTAACCTCCATTTGCGCCTGCCCTGATTCCATTGAACCAAAAGCAAGAATGAGAACAGACATCATCAGCAGATGAATGCAGGCTTTTCTTTTCATCGGTATCTCCTCTTTATTATTCAAAGGGATTAAGGAACGCGTTGCTGGTTATATGACCAATTAAACGCAATATGACGAAACCGAATACCTTTATAACTTAAAATGCACCATAAACCGACAATAAAATGTTACAGCCCTGGTACAAAAATATGACAGTTCAGCCATTGGTCTCCTTTGATGCTAAACGTAAATTCACAAACTATGATTGGTTTTGCAAATATGATGCCACAACAATCAGTTTTATCTGGATAGCGAAGAATTGACAAACTTGGACGTTCTAAATCTCTGTCGACTTGGTCACACAGGTCAAACTTTATGAGATGCTACCCGGCGGGTGTTTTTTTCTGTGAGTGACATTAGACAAAATCGATTCAGAATCAAGTCCGGATTAAAAGTTGAATCGATTTCGCTGGCGGTGGTGGCTTTGTGAAGTTATGCTTGGGCAGATCGCAGAGTGATTTTTAGCATGTACATCCCTTGGAGGCCACCGTTGAGATAAAACCCGATCCGAGTCGTGTACGGTCTAGGCCATAGACACTTTGGTTTCGGCAGGAAAATTGCAAGTCAATGTGGCGATGATGGTGTTGATTCCTTGTAGCGATTGCCCAGGGAGTCTCTTCCAGGCCAAACCCGCAAATTCGGGACTCTGCTCGAAAACTGGGATAGACACCAGCTGGGTCTTGCGACTCATGGAACCTGCGAAGCCGCCCCGGCCTGCTGGCTGTTGTACCACAACACATAATCCGCCGTGGTCACCTGACCGTCCAGATTGAGATCGGTGATCTGATAACCGCTGGAGCCGGCCTGGGCAGCAGTTTTCCATGTGGTATAATCGGCGCTTTCGATGGCATTGTTGCCATCACTATCGCCTGCAGATAGACCCCAGATGCCAGTGGCCAGTTGCACGGCCCCGCCGCTGCCATAATATTTATCGCTGCCGGTGGAAAAATCGTACAAGCTTGCAGACAAAGAGTTCAACGCCTGAACAGAAGCACTCATTACCGCCAGGTGGTTGCGATGGCGCAGCACCAGATAGTAGCTGCCTTCATCGACACCTGGCAAGTCGAGATCGACTGTCGTGCCATCGGTATCTACGACCGAACCGTCATTTTTTACAAAAAAGGATTTCTGCACCACTGCGCTGCCATCGGCTGTGGCGCGTAGCTGTACCAGAATCCAGTCGATGACATTTTCCGGGATGGCTGCCGCAGTGCGGGCGTCGGCGTAAGGCGAAGTAGTGGGAATCACTCCGGCGGTGCGCAATGCAGTGGACATGGCGCTGCCAGTATAGGGACCCTGCAGCAGAACTTTGATTTTGGCCAGAATCGGCGGATTGGCAAAAGCCAGCGTCCAGCGCGAAAAGGCGTCGATACCGCTGAGGGTGGCCTGGTTGGCATCGATGTCGATTGCGCCGCCGACCTGGGTCCAGGTGGCTCCTCCATCGCTGGAACGAAATAATAGCAATTCGGTTTCGGTACAGCCGTTCAGCTCGGATTCGTCATAATTGAATGCCAGGGTGGCATTCAGAGCGCTGTTATTGGTAGGAATGATATCGTAATATCGGCTGATGCCGGTATTACCATCGCCGCTATAGGCGCTGTGACCGCGACGAATCTCGGTGCTGCCGAGGTCAGCGCTGCTGGTGAGAATGGCACCGAGTCCGGCGATATTGGCCGCGCTGGGAGCATTGATGGCTCGGGTGGTGGTAAGATACCCGGAGCTTCCCATGACCGTGGCACCGGCAGTCTCGCTCAAAAGGGCAGTGGTGCCAAGTGTAATCACCTGGCCGTTGAGTTGCAGATGGCCGCTGCTGAGTGTGAGCGTACCGTTGACGGTCACCGGGTTGGCGAGAATCACATCGCCGGAAGCTTTGTTGATGGTGAGGTTGCCATAGGTCTCTCCGTTAGTGTTGGTGATGGTTTGATCACCAGATGCGCCGTTGAACACCACCGTGCCGGTTCCGGCGTTGAACGTGCCGCCATTGCTCCAGTCATCTGGCAAGTTCAATGTGGCACCGCCCAGGGAGAACGTCGCGCCGCTGCCGATTGAAAGCCCGGCGGCGTACAGCCATGAAGCTGAGCACGTCAAAAGTATGGCGATGGATTTGATCTGTTGCTTTCTCATTCTTTTCCCTCTGCGTCCTGGACCAGATAGAGTGCATCATCAAGATGGACTCTATCTGCATGCGCTTGTTCCCTTAATTTAGCTTCGATGACGGTGAAACGATTTTCCATCGCAGCCAGCCGGGCATTCTGTTCTTGTATTTTTTGTTCCAGCTCGGTTATTTTCTCCCGGGCTTTATGCAATTCTCGTGTTCTTTTTTCCAGCGCCTGAATGGCGATCAGGTTGATGCCGTCAAAGTCAGCCTGGTTGATGGTGCTGTCGTTGCCGGCTGTGCCATATTTATCATGCCCGAATGCATTAAAAAATTCCTGCGCCATGGGGCCGTAATGCCGGTTGCGGGTGATGTCCTGGCCTTTATAGCTCCAGGAGCGCAGATTGAAGCGGCTGATCTTTTCCAGCACCTCTTCGCCGTCCACGGCAAGAAAAGCATATTTTCGGGTTGAATCTGAAAGAACGGACCAGGAACTTTGCCCGGCGTCCAGGGTGGCACCGGCACTCAAATCGCCCTTGGTATAGAACACATAACCACCATCAAAGCGCATCATCATCTGGTTGGGGGCTGTACTGGTTGTACGTTCGGTGGGAATTCCAGGTGTTTCTACCGAGTTATCTCCGATAATACAAGCACCTTTTTGTCCGTTTGTAGAAACCCAAGGGCCAAGCGCTGTTGAATAAATTCCAGAGGCCTCTGCATTGTATCCAATGGCCGCTGACCATGA
>JAFGJN010000084.1 GCA_016929055.1 Candidatus Zhuqueibacterota bacterium | reverse complement strand
TGCGAGAAGAGATGAAAAAAGAGGCTTTTGTCACTGCCAGATATCGCATTTTTCTGTTTCATATTCCCCTGGGCAAAAGTGAAGTGGGCCCCGAACTGGAAAGAATCTGGGGCCCGGTCATGAACGAAGCCAAAATCGATTTGGTGATTTGCGGGCACACCCATACCTATAAAAGAATGGCCCCGATTGCCGGTCAATTCAATTTCCACACCCTTATCGGCGGTGGTCCCAACAAGGGAGCATCGGATATGGAAACAGCTATCCAGGTGCAGGTCAAGGAAACAGAACTGTCTGTGGTGGTGACGCGTGCAGATCAGACAGTGGTCGATGAATTCACCATCGCAGCGGGATAATCTGGTAGGGTCACTGTCAGCAGTCAGAGGCATCTTTTTCATCCAAGCCAATCGGGGTAATAAATCATGATTAAAACCACCGCCTCTTTTTCAGCCATTCTCTTTCTGTTCACTGCAACTCTGGCATTCCAACCGATAGACCGGATAGAGAACAATGCCCTCAAGCCCGCCGCTTTTGGCATCACCCATGGGCCCTATGTTCAGCAGATCTCGGAAACCTCTGCCACGATCATCTGGTGCACCAGCTATCGGTATTCCATGCCGATCGTTCTCTGGGGAACGGACAGTACGATCTCAAACCAAACCACCAGTCTGCATGATGGGCTCATCGACCTGAATCTCGACCATCAATCCGTGACGCTGTCGGGGTTGCAGCCGGGTACACGGTATTTTTATCGGGTGACCAATAAAAAGGTCAACTTGTGGAGCTATCACGCAATTATGTATGGATCGACTGTTGAAAGCGAGATATATGAATTCACCACACTTGACCGGGAAAAATCCACCGTCTCATTTGTTGTGTTGAACGATTTGTCAGTCAATATCTCCCGTATGGACTCTTTGTTGGCGCATACGCTTGATGACTCGGTCGATTTTATCGTTTTGAATGGCAATATGCTGTCCTCCATCGACGGGCAAGAACAGATCTACACGGATCTGTTTGACTCGTGTTGCCGGTTGTTTGCACAGAGGATCCCTTTTTATTTTGTGCGGGGCGTACAGGAATGTCGGGGAGTTTATGCCCGTGAATTGCATAAATATTTGGGCAGTGAATCTGTGCGATATTATAGCTCATTTGCACACGGCGGCGTGCAATTCATCTTGCTGGATTCAGGCGAAAAACATGCCGACTCGGCCGCCCAATACGCGGGGTTGACCGATTTTGAAGCCTATCGCCGGGAACAGCGCGAATGGCTGGAGCAAACTGTGACCAGTTCGGATTATTTGGCTGCCAAACACCGGATTGTTTTCAGCCATCTTCCCGTTTACGGAGGAGGCGACAATTTTGCCCAGAATGATATGCGCGCTCACTGGGCGACTCTGCTCGATCAAGGCCATATCGATCTCTACATTTCCGGCAGCTCGGATCACTATGTTCGCATCGCTCCCACTTCGAATCAAAATAGCTATCCGATTCTCATCGGTGCAGGTGCCGGAAACGGAGAAGCCACTGCAATTCGAGTGGATATTTCAGAAAAAGGCATCGAGGTGCGAGTTGTCAGAGAAAACGGTTCCCTTGTCGATTCCTTTGAATTAGGGGGTACCGCTGTTGAACAACCTCCGCAAATCCTGCCGGACGAATTTTCTCTCGGTCAAAACTATCCGAATCCGTTCAATCCAACAACCCAAATCGACTATACCCTGCCGGCTACGGGGCCCGTTCAGTGCAAGCTCTACAACAGCATCGGACAAAAAGTTCGAACTCTGGTGGATGGTGTACAGTGCGCCGGGACCTATACGGTGGCTTTCGATGCTCGAGGGCTGCCCAGCGGCATTTACACCTATGTTTTGACCGCCGGAAATTTATCACACAAAAAAAAGATGGTCCTCCTTCACTAATCCGAGATCGGCAACCCAATTTTCTGTAAATCGGGTATTGAGCATCAAACGGTGAAAAAACACCCCAACGCAAGCAACACCCAAAGTCTGAACCAAACAACAGGGGCAAGAATTGGACGGAAGGCAGAAACAGAACTGCAGACCATTCGAAAGGGAACGATAAAAATCGCAACAGCGACACGCTATCCGCATCGGTCGATGTTGCATAGGGCAAAATTGTGCTTGAATTACCGACAAACTCAAGTCATCGACAACTCGTTCATAAAAATCGGAGAGAAAGGGCATGAAACGCTTTCAATTTTTTGCGCTGGTGGTCTTGCTGGTCGGCGTGCTGTTGCTCGTCGTTTTGATGCAAAAAACCGATCATCAGCCCATTCCCGGCAGCCATCGGCCGGCTTTGCAGGACTCGCTTTTGTTTTACCGCCTGTGCGATCATTTTGTCGAGGGTTATCCCGCATGGGACCGGGAGAACTATCGCCGTTCCTATGCCGTCCGCGCCCTTGCGGTCGCCTATGACCGAACGGCCGATTCCACCTACCTCCAAACCTGCCTGGCCTGGTCCGATTCCATGCTTTTGAAACAAGCCGACATGACACCCGCCGGCGCTTATTACATGGGCTACTTTCGCCGACCGGGTGAAACCAGCGGCCAATGGTTTGTTGCCGACGCCAGTTGCATCGCCATGGCTGTGCTGGCCACGGCTGTACGCTGTGAAAAGGAAACGGATCAGCTGCGCTATCTCGCTTCGGTACAGGCCTTTGCCGAGCTGGTCATTGAGCGCTATGTTCGCGATTCAGGGGGGATTACCGATGGCATCTGGGACGACAGCGATGAGGAATGGTGGTGCTCCACCGCGCTCTTTACTTCTCTGCTGTTTCTCCTCTACGAGCAAACCGGTGAGGCTCAATATTTGCAGGTCGCTTTGGATGCCGTCGACTGGTTATGCGATTTCGATTACCGCCAGGCAACGACACCCGCTTTTGACAAACAGGGGGCACCTACCGTGGTGTTCTATACCCTGGAAGCTTTTACAGCCGGGCTAGCGCATTTTCAGGAACCCCGGCTTTCGCGGGTCAAATCGGTTTTTCAAGAGTATATCGATTGGGTCGTTCAAAACATCGATCGCGATTATCCTGCCTACATCGGTAACTGGGGCGCCAAGATCGGCGGGTTGCCCTTTCATCTGCTCATCTATCAGCGTTTTGCCGCTGCAGAGCAGCCGGAACGAGCACAGGCTGCCGGTCAGATGGCGCGGGAAATCCTCGATTATATCGCCGTAGCACCGCTGGACGATTTTCAGCGCAGCGCATTTGCTGCGTTTTCCCTGTGCGAAGCCATCGAACCCGATGCCGTCTATCATCGAAAGTAGCAGGCAATCGAGGGACAATAGCTGTGACTCGCGTTCAAAGCCTTGCCACCAAATAAAAAAAAGCGCGTGCTATCGTAATTTTTTGGGTTGATTCGCTTGCCGGGCGGCGTCTCTCATACCCCGCCCGGCATTCGCGACATCTTTGAATCGGCGTCCCCTAGTCGTTCAACACAAACGTCACTTTCATGATCACTCGATACTCGGTGATTCTGCCCTTTTCTACCACAACCTTCTGATCCTGTATCCAGGCACCTTGGACGTTATCCAGAGTTTTATTGGCCCGTTCGATGCCCTTTTCGATGGCATCCTGAAAACTTGCAGGCGATGAAGAGATGATTTCAGAGATTTTTGCAACGCTCATGATCTCCTCCTTTTGTTTTTTTTGCACGGCATGAATTGCGGATGCCGCTATTTTTACCGCTCCGCTTGCAGGGTTTTTACTTCAGCATGAATGATCACCGCGAGTTCCTGAGCCAGCGCATAGCACGATTCATAGCCGCCGCATCGAGTCAGAAAGACAAATCGACCGTCTTTGCCTTGCAGCGACAGATCCGCACCGTGGTGCGTCGGGGTTTGGGTCTGCAGACGAATCACCAGCGCCTGCACCTGGTCGAATCCCATCACTTGTTTTTTATTTTTGAGAATCAACCGCTGGTTTTTGTCAAAGACCAGGCGATCGCCGATCAGCAGATCGCGCAAAAGCATGACAATCGGAACCGATGGCGCCAAAAGAAGAATTGCGATCGGTGGCTCGGCTTTCAGGGTTTCCCAGAACGATTCCCACAGAGGAATTCCTTCTTCGGACTTGAACGAGTGAAAAAGCGCCGTATACCACAGAAAAAAGAATCCGCCGCTGATCAAAAAAGGCACGATCTGACGCCGCTTTTCCAGACGAAAAGTGGCGATCGACTCGCCCCTCCATTTTATCGACGGTCTTTTGCTCTGCATTCGTCCCTCGTCTGACGCGATGATACCCACAGATACTCATTTCGTTCATTCTGTGTGGCTTTGATAGACACCCAAGCCCGTATCTATTACAACTACAGCTTTTTGCAGCAAACTATTCCCTTAAATTCGGTCGCTCCGCGTTGCTGTTCACGCTTTGCGATAGAGGCATGAAACCCGGAACAGAAAAAAGTTGCATAGCCGCAGGGAATTGCCTATTATTCTTTCAATCCTCAGTGAATTCATGACTCTTATCCGGGGAAAGACCATGTATCGACATATCTTATTCATCGCCATGTTTGCAACAAGCCTCGGCACACTCGAGGCGCAATCTGTTTCGCCTCATCCCTTTTATTTTACCGAGCAGAGCATTCAGACCGCGCAATCCAACATTGAAAAACACGCCTGGGCTGAAAAGCTGTTCGATGAAATCCGCCAATCAGCTGACCAAGCGGCTGCCCTGTCGAATGAAGAGCTGCGCACCTGGTTTTCCGAACAGACACCGATCAGCCAGTGCGATTGTCCCTATTGCAACCACCATTGGCAGGACTATACCTGGAGCTGGGACAAGGACTGTCCGGACGAGCTGCGCTGCAACTATTGCGGCGGCATCACCTCGGCGGCCCATTTTCCGGAAAACGACACGCTGAACATCATCGACCCGCAAGGGCAAATCCATCCCCATCCGGTTTATCGCGATTCGACCGGCAAGCGTTTTCCCTTTCGCCAGCTGATCGCCTTTCACAAAGAGCGCTACGCCTATGGCTGGATCGAGACCCTGGGCATGGCCTATGCGATAACCGGGGAACTGCGCTATGCGCAAAAAGCGGCCGTGCTGCTTTGCCGATTGGCCGAGGTTTATCCCGCTTTTGGCATTCACGACAATTTTCGCTTCGAGCGCTATCCGTTTGGCTGGGCCGGCAAGCTGCGCATGTGGCACTATGCCGATGCCTATACACTGCAGGACTGCGCCGCTACCTACGACGCGATCTATCACAGCGGTGCACTCGATGATCGGGACAAAGAGTTGATCGAGAACCAACTCTTTCGTACTGGTCTCGACTTTCTCACCGCAGTTCGCCCCACGCAGGGGATATCCAACGATATCCCCTACCGTTATGCCGGCGTCGCCATGCTCGGACGCACACTGCAGGATCACGATGCGATTGCCTGGGTGTTGGATCCAGAGGAGGGATTTTTCCCCTTTATCGACAAACTGTTTTTCGGCGACGGCACCTGGCATGAACGAACCGGAGCTTATCATACCATGGTCATCAGACCATTGCCGGAAATCGTGGATATTCTTCAGGGCTATTCGGATCCCCCCTCCTATCGCGGAATCGACCGGTTTGACGATCTCGACCTGCGCGGCACGGCCAAACTGGGCGAGATTTTCAGCGTCCTGCTGGATCTGCGCCTGCCCGACGGCACCATTCCGCCGGTCAACGATTCGCCCCTGGGCCACAAACCCGAGTTTGCACCGCTGGAAGCCCTTTACAAGTGGAGCGGCGACCCCAAATGGCTGATCAAAGCCGACCAGGCCGCCGAAGGCCGTTTGCACCAGACCGGTACCCCCTATTCCCTGTTCAACCGCGATCCCGAAATCGATGCGCTGCTTACCGCTCTTCCGGCCGGGACAGGACTACCGGACAGCAGCCGCAACCACACCGGCATGGGCCTGTCCTTGCTGAGACGCGGCAGCGGAGCCGAACAGGTGGTCTTTGGTCTGCACCACCCCAAATATACCAGTCCGCATACACATTACTCGGCTCTGAGCACGATACTCTACGCCGACGGCCGGGAAATGCTCTCGGATTTCGGCTACCCCTCGTTCAGCACCGATCTGCGCATGCGCTGGTACGTCAAGACCCTGTCGCACAACACCCTGACCGTGGACACTCGAAATCAGTACGCCCCCTATTCGGTGGCCAACTGGCTGCACAACGGCAGCAAATTCACCGCATGTGAGGCGGAGGCGTGGGAAGCTTACCGGCACATCTGCGAACCCTATTTTCGTCAGATCGCCCTGATCGATGCGCCCGACGGTCGGGTTTATGCCGTGGATATTTTTCGCGCCCATGGCGGTTCGACACACGACTGGGCTCTGCACGGCGAGGGGGAGACCCTGACCGTCAGCGGCGTGGAGCAAAGGCGAGTGCCCGAACTAGCGGGATGCGATTATGCCTATGACTATCT
>JAFGJN010000083.1 GCA_016929055.1 Candidatus Zhuqueibacterota bacterium | reverse complement strand
TGCCGGAAACGGGCAGGTGACCTGGCGCAGTGCTCGGCATGGAATCTCACTGTGGCAAACTCCGGGAGGCGATTGCAGCGAATCGCCGGGTGATATTCGGCTTGTCGGTGCTGAAACTGTGGAATATGCCTGGGACGTCACCTCTATCATAGGCCGATGGATGGCCGAGCCGGACAGCAATTTCGGATTTTTGCTCAAAGAACCGCAGGCGAGCAGCGCCAATGGAACCAAAGTGTTCCATTCGCGCGAAGCAGATACCCATTCTTTGCGGCCGCGCTGCATCATCGAGGTGGCGGATAAGAGTGTCACTCGGATCGACACCGACGATGCTTTGCCGCAGACCTTTCATCTTTCTGCGAATCATCCCAATCCCTTTAACGACGCCACGATGCTGCATTTTCGTTTGCCTCGCTGCGAAGCGGTGGTGCTACAGGTGTTCAATATTCGCGGCGAGCGTGTTCAGACTCTGGTCGACGGCCGATTAACCGCAGGGGAACATCGAATCCGCTGGCAGCCGCAAACGCTGGCTTCGGGGGTCTATTTTTTCCGTCTCGAGCGTCCCGACGAGATGCACACGATTCGGGGTATCTATCTCAAATAACTCGATCAAAAGGGGAACGCATGGCTGAACTCACAGGCAGGCAAACCGCACTCGAGTGGAACGTGTCGACCTCCCGCATCGCGGTTTTGCCGGTGGGGTCATTTGAACAACACGCGCACCATTTGCCGCTCGACACCGATATCCTGCTCGCCGACTATTTTGCAGCGCGGCTCGCGGATTACTCGAACGCAGCCCTTTTGCCCGTTTTGCCTTTTGGCACCTGTTCGGAACAGATCGGCTTTCGCGGGTCTGTCGGCCTGCGGCCGGAAACAGTGATGGCCGTTGTCCGCGATATCTGCGATCAGGTCGAACAACAGAATTTTTCTCTTCTTATCCTGGTCAACATGCACGGCGGCAATTTTTCGCTGGCGCCGGTGGTGCGCGATTTCAACCGCAGCGATCGAGCGCTCAAGGTTCTGCTCTGCTATCCCCCCGAATTGGTCGAGGCGATCGACGGCGATCTGCATGCAGGCGAGTGGGAGACCAGCTTGATGCTGGCGCTTTTTCCGGAGCGCGTCGGATCCGAGCGCATCGACGTCGATGATCCGCGCTGGTTGCAGGGAGAATTTCTGCGCAGCGATCTCAACCATTGGGGTGTAGGCGCGATCTCACCCCGGGGTGCGCTGGGATTTCCTTCCCGGGCGAGCGTGGAAAAAGGCAAGCGCATCGCCGCCGAGCTGAAAACCGCGATGTGCCGTTGGTTCGATCAACGGCTGGAGTGGCTGGAACAAAGCCGCACCTATGCCGGACAAGCCGGTCTTTCGCTGCGCCGCCTGTCGGCTGAAGATCTGCCGGCAGCGCTGCGACTTTCCCGCGCCGTCGGTTGGAACCAGATTCAGCAAGACTGGCAAGCCTTTTTGCAATTCCGTCCCGCCGGGTGTTTTGCCGCACTCATTCGGGGTAAAGTGGTGGGGACAGCCACCACCATCGACTATCAGGGCCAGACCGGCTGGATCGGCATGGTGCTGGTCGATTCAGAGTATCGCCGGCGCGGCATCGGCAAGTATCTGTTGCAAGCCGCATTGGAAAGCCTTCAGCACTGTCGGCGCATCAAACTGGATGCCACAGCGGATGGCCAGCCGCTGTACGAACGCCTGGGTTTCAAACCGGAATGCCGGCTGCTGCGCCTGCGGCGGCCCCATACCGCCGTTGCGTGTGCGGTGCACCAGGAGCCGCACACGCGTACGGTGACCCCCCCTGACCTCGAGACCTTGGTCGCCTATGATACACCTCGCTTTGGTGTACAGCGAGGGGCGGTGTTGCAGAATTGGTTTGAACGCTGCCCCCGATGTGCTGTGATGGTCGAAAAGAAAGGGCGCATTCGCGGCTATAGCCTGGCGCGTCCGGGTCGAACTGCCGTTCATATCGGCCCTCTTGTCGCCGATTCGCTGTCCTGCGCGAAATCCCTGCTCACGGCTCTTGTCTGCCGTTTTCCCGGTCAAGATGTGATCGTGGATTCCTTGCATGCTGACAACAGC
The DNA here is from genome assembly GCA_016929055.1 of Candidatus Zhuqueibacterota bacterium. GTDB lineage: Bacteria > Zhuqueibacterota > Zhuqueibacteria > Residuimicrobiales > Oceaniaggregativiventaceae > Sulfursilanivivens. The sequence goes on along the minus strand of JAFGJN010000083.1, from coordinate 1,175 downwards.
TGGATCGATCTGTTGCAGGAACTGGGCTTTGAACAAAGCCGGATCTTTATGCGCATGTACCTGGGAGCGGATGCCGGAGCGGGCGACGTTGCCTGTCAGTATGCGCAAAGCGGACCAGAGCTCGGCTGATTCTGCGGTCAGGGAGGTGCGCAGCGAGAATTGCGCTTGACATTTTCAAACAAATCCGATACGTTTCAGATGAGGGATGAACGGATTCCATCGATCGACCGCAACGGAATCGACAGGGGAGTATTCGAATCAATCGCAGCATCAGTAACGATCATGCATCCCGGATGCTAGCCTGGCTGACAGTCGCAACGCCCTGACGACCGGCAGAATTTCCCCCGGCGGTGGCGTTCACTGCAGAGCCGCAAGCTACTGCATCCGGCCTGTACCATCCGGAGGATTGTATGTCAAGAGCAGCCGCAACCGCATCCCTTGGCGCGGGTTTGTTTATTCTGTTGATTTTTTTTCAATCCGCATTTGCAGGCATTCCCTATGCCCGTCGCCTGGTGGGGGAGGGATTGCGCCGCACCATTTCCGTGGACAGTGCCGATGTTGATCTCGATGGCGATATCGATCTGATCGGCGCTTCGCGTCTGGAAAACAGCATTTCCTGGTGGGAAAACGACGGCCAACAAAATTTTACCGAACACTCGATCACCTCGGCATTTGAAGGCGCCTATTTCATCGATGGTGTCGACGTGGACGGCGACGGCGATACCGATATTCTGGCGGCCGCGCGATTGGCCGATCTGGTGGTCTGGTTTGAAAACGACGGCAGCGGTCGATTCAACGAGCGCGTCGTCGGTTCCTCTTTTCACGGCGCCAGCTGTGTGCATGGGGTGGACATGGATGGGGATGGCGACATCGATGTGGTGGCCGTGGCTGAGGACGATGATAGGCTTGCCTGGTTTGAGAACGACGGTGGACAGCGTTTCTCCCGCCGTGTGTTAACCGATAAATTCGCCCAGGCCCGTTTTGCCGTGGGATGTGATCTGGACGGCGACAGCGATCAGGACATCGTCGCCTGCGCCTATGGCGGAGCCACAATCGCCTGGTGGGAAAACGACGGGGCGATGAATTTTACCAAGCATATCGTCGCTTACCCCTTTGCCGGCGCCAATATGGTGTTGCCGGCGGATATGGACGGGGACGGCGATCTCGATCTGGTC
>JAFGJN010000082.1 GCA_016929055.1 Candidatus Zhuqueibacterota bacterium | reverse complement strand
GTTTGAAAGGTTTTTTGAATTTCGTTTGATAAATTTCCGTAAAGTAACATTGAAACTTTGTTAAAATTGCTTTTTTCAGTGACGACTAAATAGAAACTTGGGGCAAACAGCAAAATAGCGAACCTGATCTGCTGATCATGAAAACCTCTGCTGTTTTCACACCAGATAGGTTGTGTGGGGTCCCCCTGACGCTTGTTCGGCAGATGTTATCCCGGAGGCCAATGAAAACGACGGCCACCCAACAGGTGAAGGTGCAGATGAAAAACCGTTTGCCCGCCGTCAGAGTTGCAGTTCATCACCAGACGATAGCCGTCCTGAGCGATGCCGAATTCCCCTGCCAGTTTTTGCGCCGCCAACACCATGCGGCCCACTATTTCGGCATCCGCATCCTGCAGCTGATTGAGGGTAGAGATGTGCTTTTTCGGCACGATCAAAACGTGCGTCGATGCCTGGGGATGTATATCCTTGAACGCCACAACCCATTCATCCGTATAGACAACCGCGGCATCGATCTCTTTTTTCACGATTTGACAAAATACACAGGACATGCCCGGCTCCTCAGATCCGATGTCAGATTTCCTCAATGCGGGTCAATATTTTTACAGCAGCTACAAGAGCGGCCGTTTCGCTGCGCAGCCGTCGAGCGCCGAGTTCGAGGGGGATCCATCCCGAATGCAGAGCCTGTTCGACCTCGGCATCGCTGAATCCGCCTTCCGGTCCGATCAGCACAACAGCGCGACCGACGCGGCGTATCCGGTCAAAAATAGCTTCCTCCGATCTATCCGCGGCAAAAGCATGGGCGATCAAACCGATACCGTCCGGTTGGTTCAGACACTCGGCCAGGGGGATCGGCAAGTCGATCTGCGGCAAGCGACATCTTGCGCATTGTTTCATGGCGGCGATCGCTTTCTTTTGCAATCGCTGAAGGCGATGAGCCGGATCGATGATCGAACGCTCACTCAGCACCGGTAAAAAACGGCTGACACCGATTTCTGTGCCCTTTTCGATCACCCAATCCATTTGCTGTCCCCGCGGCCAGACATGAGCCAGGGTCAGATGAACAGTGGGTTCATTGACCTCATCCTCCACAGAGTCGATCCGCAGCACGAGACGCTCCTTTTGCAACTCGACGACTGGCCCCCCGTAGCGATGACCCTCGCCGTCGACAACGATCAAGTGATCGCCGATCCTTTTTCTGCGGACACGAACCGCATGATTGAATTCCTCTTCCACCAACAGGATCCGTCCGTCGCAGATCCTTTCAGGGGCGGCATAATATTGCTCCAGGTGGGCCATATTAAAACCAGACTCCAATATCGACCAGGTATTCGGGTTTGCCCTCGAGGCTGTTCCACGCTGCTTCGATGCGCAAGAGATGGATATAGGGCAGATGAAAATGCAAACCGAGTCCCCATCCATCGAGCCAAGTCGCCGAGGCAGGCGGTGTACTGCGTCGCCACAGGACGGCGCCGTCATAAAAAAAAGCTCCGCTCACCCCGAACGGCATATCTTGAGCATAGGCGGAAATGAATTCATCCTCCCCGAATGACACATGGGTAATCGGGACAAGCGGAAAACGCAGTTCGAGGCTGCCTAAAGCGCGCGAATCTGCCGCAGCGCGCTGATGGAATCGACCGCGCACACGTTCGCTGTAGCCGATCGTGTACCACAGATACTGCGGTCGGTTGCCCAGGATAATATCTGCAGCACTCCGAGCGGCCAGAGAGATTCCCGCTCCCAGGGGCAGGTAGACACGCGCATCCATTCCGCTTTGCAGTGAATCGACCCTTCGGTTGCCAATGATCTTGACCCCGTAACCCGAAAGATAGAGCCCCGAACGAGGATAGGCGATCCGGTCGCGGCGATCGTACCGCAGCGACAGACCGATGGAAGGCAGGTGTTCCACTGGCGCGTCACCGGATGTCAGCCAGACAAAGTCATCCGGAAAGCCGATGGTGCGATAGCCGCATTGCGCCGATGTATAGAAATGGTGGCCCCAGCGTTTGCCCAGGGTCAACGAAATACCTCGATGGGTTTCATAGAATCGTTCCACCTTCAAAACCCGGCTGCGGATCTTTTTTGTATAGACTTGAATACCGGCATAGAGGTTGGCTGAACCGCCAATCCAGGGATTTTGAGCGGAAAAATCAAAGCCCGGATTGAAACCTCCCCAGGCAGATGCCTGCAAGACAATCGCCTGGCCGCGAAAATTTTGATGAATAAAAGCCAGGCCATAGGAGAGTTTTTTCATGTCGTGTTCATTGGCATAAAAGATCGGCGCCGGAAAAAGATACCAGCGTTCGACCACAACGACCAGGACTGCGACGCCGTCAGTCAGCTCAAAAGCTTGAATATCGACCCGGTTGAACAACAGCAGATTCTCGATGCGCTTGCGGTCGGCTTGCAAAACATCCCAATCAAGGGGTTGTCCCGGTCGTGACCGCATTTCCCGCAAAATGATATAATCCCGTGTCTTTTCGTTTCCCACAACCACGATGGAGCGAATGCACAGCGAATCGTTTTCTGATTCCAGTGAAAAAGCCGGAACCCTGGATGCACTCAAAAAAAACAGCGCCGTACAGAGCTGCAGGAGCGAGGCGGTTTGAAAAATCCGTTTCACAGCTTGTCCACCAACCGCAGGGTTATACGCCAATCCCCGTCGCCGCCGCGCAATTGTCGGGCGAAATCAATGCGCACAAAACCATCCAAAAAAAGCAGAGAAAAACCACCGTCGACCAGCCAGTCCGCTCCCGACAATCGGCTGAAAAGATTGTTTTTATGTCTGCTGCTGTTCCAGGCGTCACCGACGTCGATAAACGCGCCCAGGGAAAACGAATCCAGAGTCGGCAATCGGTGCAGGCGCAATCGGCGGATCAAATCCTGGCCAAAGAGAAAATTGAAATTGGCCTGGGTCAGGTTTTGTCCGGTGCGGTAATATTCAGGAAAAGCGCGAAGACTGGAGATGCCTCCGATGGTCATGAGGTGGTGAGGCTGCACCTGACCGCTGCGAAATCCGGCAAAAAAAATCAGAACCAGTCGCTGCGAGGACCAGATCGGCACGTAATTGCGATGAACGATAAAAATGCCTTCGGTGGCGAAATCGCCGGCGCCGTGTTGGTAGACCAGATCGACCATCCATCCGCTTTTGGGGAAATAACGATTATCACGGCGATCGACACGCAGCTGCATCTCGAGCACCCGTTCGTCGCCGGGATTGACAGCCGGATTCCGCCGCCATGTTTTGCTGTTGCCGAAAAGCGAGGCTGCGAAATGACTGTTGACAGCCATATCGACAACGCGTCTTTGCGTATATCCGACTCGCACGCCGATTGTCTCTTTCACTACCTGATCGGCAACGATACGCCAACCGCGGTTGCCGTAATAGTTGAAAAAATCCTCGTGCAAAAAAAGAGCAGCCAGGGTATTTTCAAATTGATAGGCGCGCCAATACTCATTGCTGGTGGTTTGATCGAACAATTCGGCCTGGATAACGAGGCGATTTTGGGAAAAATAGTGTTTTTGTACGGCCAGGAGGGTGTTCGGGCCGCGGTTTTTTATTCCAATACCGACATCGGCTCGACCGATCAGTCGATGCGTGGAAAAAATATTGACCCAGGCGCCGACGTTCAAAAAGAGCCCCTCAACACGATTGTAGCGTGGTGTGGTGTAAAAATTAACCACGCGACCGGGCTCAAGGGTGTCTTGAGCGATTTGAGAGTATTTGAATTGTCCACAAACGGCGACCGGCAAGGCAAGAAGAAAAACACCGATTATCAGAGCCAATCCGCCGCAAAGGGCATTGCGCATCATTTCTCAAATCCCAGGCAATCAATCGGGCATGCGGGAGAGAATCGTTGACGGCCGATCAGACGAAGCACAAAAGTGCTTTAGCGATTTTTGGTCAAAATGACTTCGGTGCCGTCATGATGGAATTTAAATTGCAGATCGTCGACCAGAGTGCGCACAATAAAAATGCCGCGTCCGCTGCCCTTGAGCAAATTTTCCGGCGCCAGCGGATCGGCCAAATCATTCGGCTTAAATCCGCCTCCCTGATCGCGAACCGAAACGATCAGCGCTTCGGTTGTACAGACGAAACGAATCGAAACTGTCTTGTCCGGATCTTTTTTATTGCCGTGATAGATCGCGTTGGCCACAATTTCCGTAATGGCGATGGCCAGACTATCCAGATCATCCTGAGAAAAACCGAATCGGCGCGCCAATTTTTCCGCTTTGGCTTCCACCCGATGAATTTGCTCGGGTGTACTCGGAATGACCATTTCAATGTCTTGTTTCATTCCATCCGGACCATGGGGTTGAGTCGTCGGCATAGCCTGTTGTGGTAAACCACATTGCAATCAGAACAAAACTACCACTAACTAACGAATTTTGCATCAATAAATCAATAAAGATTTTCATTGCTGTCCAAAACAAACTCTTGACACACCGGTGTCCCAACAAGGGACACCGCCTAACTTTTATCTATTAATTACAGTCACACCTGTCCAAAACAGGTTTTAGCAACATGATGAGTCAACTGATAATAGAAATTTAGGCCAAACGGCAAAATAGTGAACCTGATCTGCAATTCATGAAAACCTCTGTTGTTTTTACATCAGACAGGTTGTGTGGTGCCCCTGTTTGGGACACCAGTGAATTACAGTGATAATCTAATCGGATTCAATTCTAATCGATACTATCCGAAAATCGTTATAAATTATAGATATTGTTGAATTTGGTGACAGGTGCCCCATCTGACGAGGGAACACGAGTGTTCTTGACATTATCTTAAACTGTGGGCAAACAAAATACATGTGATGAACAGAAAATGTGGTTAACCTGATCCGGTTCACAATCCGTGTTTAAAAATGATAATCCAGCCGCATTTCGACACGATTGACATAATAGCGGTGCTTTCCCGGAACGTCGACGGACTGGCGCAAAGCTTCGGTGACCCAGATCAGGCGACTGGGCAAACGCACATAAAACCGCAGGAGCGGCCCCATGCTGCGAAAAGAGGCGGACTTTTCTTTGAGCTCCACCCCAAAAGCGTCGTTTTGATGGCGCCATTCGTCACGTTGATAAAAAGTAAATCCGGGAATCAGACGCACACCATCACGTAAGGTGTATTCCCACAGGCAGCGAATCCAATGGCTTTGCCGGGTCAAAAGCAGCTGCTCGGTCCATCGATCCCAATAGAGTTGGCCGTTGTCCTCCAGCTGCAACCGATAGCTCAGATGCAAGACGGATTTATCCAGGAGCTGAATCTGCAGCGAATCGTCCACACTGAACTGGCGAAAAACAAAACTTTTGGTGGTTTTTTGCAGATATTCAAAATCGTAATCGATATAATTGGCCAGAACCTGAGCGGATTGTTTCCAGACCAGGCGATCGAGCAGGCGATAACAAAACGACGGTTTGAGACGAAAGATGCGGTTCCAGTTGTTGTCGGCACTGCGTTCGCCAAAGATATAAACCATGTGGTAGAGATTGACCCCGAGTTCCACCTCGCCGCGTAGAAATGGACTGAATTCGTGGGCGAAAACAAGACGAGAGTTGATGCGCAATTCGTCGCGATCATCGTAATTGTTGGTATCGGGCGTATCATATTGGAATCGCGAAACCGATACAAACGCCGCCAGCGAATCAGCACGTCCGAGGATGGCATGCAGCTTTCCGGAGAGATTGAGACGATTGCTCGAATTGTCAGGGGTAAGCAAAGCGGTTCGTCGCGAAAAGGGCGAACTGTCCTGTTCGGAGGAGAGATCGTAGCGCTGCGTTTGGCTCCAATAAGACAATTGGCCATATCCTCTCAGACGAGCTGATTGCCAGCGAAAACGCAGGCTGTTATCGACGATCTGATCGTTTCGCTTGCGTTCGCGCTCGGATACGCCCAGAATCGAAATCACCTGAACATCGCGATTCAGCAATTTGGATTGCAGCAGCATTTCCGCCGTTGCAGAGAGCGGATAGACCAGTGTATTTTCAAAGCCGACGACCCGATCCCGATAACTTTCTATTTCTCCGCCAGCCGAGGTATAGTTATCGACGCGGCGTTGTTGGTTTAAAAAACGCAGAGAATCACGCGAGCCGGCGGCAAACTCTTTGGACAACCGATACTGGGCATTGAAATCCAGATTGCGGCGGCCCGGAAAACGATCGCTTTGCAATGCCAGATCCAGGTGATGGCTGTAATCTCCCCACTCGAGGTTTTTTGCGGAAGCATCGACGAAAAAAACGGAACCCTGCTCCAGACGATCGAAGCGGCGATCCCATTTCGATCCACCAAAACCCTGTAACTGAATGCTGGGACGCGGTGCATAGCGAAAACCGATCTGACCGCTGTGGGTTTGCAGATCGTTAAGAAAACCGGATTGTCGATCGGTGAAAACCTGTGACTTGGCCAATGCGAGCAAACCCAAACGCGGATATACGAAAAGCGACAGCTGCAGCAAAAGATTCTGATCGTCTTTCCACTTGTCCTCGTTGCTCAACCGCAGCAGGGAAGAGCGAAACTCTTCCTGCAGATCGACTCGCCAACGGGAGGCAAAGGTTCGGTTAAAGGCGAGGCCGGTGGACCAGACATAGCTGTTGAATTCCTGGGAAAAACCGGTGCGATAACCAGCAGGTGAAAAAGTTGCGGCGGTCAAGGTAGCAAGGGGGCGCACCCCGCTCACCAGCAGAATCAGCAACACCGGAATTTTTGTATAGAGGGATTTCAAGGGATTGTCCGTCGGATAGTCGAGCCCTTGCCGAGCCATCTACCCGGCCCCGGGAGGCCGGTGGAATTGTGACCGCTCAGGATGGAAGGGGCTCGGAAGGTTTGGGTTTGGTTTCGATTCCGAACGAATCCTTAAATTGTTTGGGAGGGAGGGGCATGGGAACGATAGCGCCTCCGGAAATAACCAGTTTTAGCGCTTCCTCAACGGTAATATTGAGCAGAATCACTTCCGCTTTGGGCACAAAAAGGAGATAGCCGGAAGTTGGATTGGGGGTTGTGGGCAAAAAGACACTGACAAGGTCCTTGTCGACCTTTTGCTGCACCACCCCTTTGGTGTCCTGGGTAATAAAGCCGATGGAATAGATGCCTTTGCGCGGGTATTCGATTAGAGCGGCGCGCTTGAACACCTCGCTGTGGTCGGAGAGGAAGGCTTGACTGATCTGTTGAAACGTACCATAGATATGTCGAATGACCGGGATGCGGTTGAGGAGCATTCCCCCGAGCCGAATGGCTTTGTTGCCGATAAAATTTCGGGCGACCATACCGATTAAAACGATAGTCAGCAAGAGCGCCAAAAGGCCGATCCCGGGGATAGAGTGGCCAGATGGTTCCACCCCCAGTCCACGATAGATGGCCTGGCTCACTAACTCGCTGAGAAGGCCATCCAAAATGACGAAAAGCTGCCATACCACATAAGCGGTCAAGGCGAGAGGAATGACGACCAACAAGCCGGCGACAAAATAACCGCGCAGCCGTTTTCCCAATCTGTTTTTTGCGCCTTCCACGGGAACATCATCTCATTTTTAAAACGATCTCGTCCTTGCGCGCCATGCCATAGGACTCCCGCGCTTCGCGTTCGATGCGGGCCGGATCGTTCTGAAGACGATCCCGTTCCACGAGCAGCCAGTCGCGATGCGCTCGGGAGCGGTCGATATCCCGCTGCAATCGGTGGTTAAGTTGCTGAGACTTGAAGATTCGGATAAAGCCCGTTTGCCCGCCGACAAACAACCAGATCATACCGGCCACTGCAAGCCAGACAAACAGCTGCCGATGGCGCGCCCAAAAATCGGCAACAATCGAGATCAGTCGGTCGAGTTTCATGATCGCCTCCTCCCCGCTCGTGCACAGCCGGCCGGCTGCGACGATATAGCAGCGGGATGGTCATTCCTGACCATCCCGCGATGACTCAAGATTTGATCACGCTCAGCCCCGCAAAACGAGCTGCGTCATCGAGGAGCTCTTCGATACGCAGCAGCTGATTGTACTTGGAGATCCGATCGGTGCGGCAGGCGGAACCGGTCTTGATCTGTCCGACATTGGTGGCTACGGCCACATCGGCGATGGTGGTATCCTCGGTTTCGCCGGAGCGATGCGAGATGACGGCGGTGTAACCGGCGCATTTGGCCATTTCGATGGCATCGAGGGTTTCGGTCAGGGTGCCGATCTGATTCAACTTGATGAGAATCGAGTTGGTCACGCCCATTTCGATACCTTTTTTCAGGCGTTCGGTATTGGTCACAAAGAGATCATCGCCCACCAGTTGAATCTTGGCACCGAGTTTCTCGGTCATCAGTTTCCAGCCGTCCCAATCATCCTCAGCCATGCCATCTTCGATCGACACGATCGGATATTTTTCCACCAATCCCGCGTAATAATCGACCATCTGGGCAGGTGTCAGTTCGCGTTTTTCCGAAGCGAGTATATATTTCTTTTTATTGTCATCATAGAACTCGCTCGAAGCCGGATCGAGTGCGATAAACAGATCCTGACCTGCCTTGAATCCGGCCTTTTCGATCGCTTCCATGATAACCTGGAGTGCTTCTTCGTTGGACCTGAGGTCCGGGGCGAATCCGCCTTCATCGCCCACCGCGGTATTATAGCCTTTTTTCTTGAGCACGGATTTCAGACTGTGAAAAACCTGGGCGCCCATGCGCAGCGCTTCGGCGAAATTGTCGGCACCGGCCGGCATGACCATGAATTCCTGTAAATCGACATTGTTATCGGCGTGCGATCCGCCGTTGAGGATATTCATCTGGGGTACGGGGAGGACCTTGGCATTGGGACCGCCGATATACTGAAAAAGGGGCAGATCCAACGAGTTGGCTGCGGCTTTGCACACGGCCAGAGAGACGCCGAGAATGGCGTTGGCACCCAATTTGCTTTTGTTGGGCGTTCCGTCCAGATCGCGGAGGATCTGATCGATATAAACTTGCTCAGTGGCATCGAGCTCGATGATTTCATCCGCAATGATTTCATTGACATTGCTGACGGCCTGTTGCACGCCTTTGCCTGAATAGCGCTCTTGATCGCCATCGCGCAATTCGACAGCTTCGTGTTCACCGGTCGAGGCACCGGACGGGACTGCGGCACGACCGAGACTGCCGTCTTCCAGGATCACATCGACTTCGACGGTCGGATTGCCACGCGAATCGAGTATTTCGCGCGCAAAAACATCGACAATTGTGGTCATTTTACCTCCAAGGGGAAAAGTGTATGAATTGGTTGATTTAAAGCAGCCAGATACCGAACAGAACAAAAAGAATACCGGCCAATGCAGCAAATCCATTGACCACATCGTTATTGATCCAGGTTCGGCCGGAGATGAATAGAGTCGTCCGATCGCAGTGGTGCATTTTCTCGGTCTGTTTGCTGCAAACCGCACAGCGATACTGCGCCTGTACGGTAGCGCCGAGCCAGCTGTCCACAAAACTCGAGAGCAGTCCAGCGGTCAGGATCAGCCAGAATTCGGTTGCTCCGAGAATCCGCGGCGATGAATGCGGACTGAAAAGATAACCGGTTCCGGCGAGCACCAGCGCCCCGGCAAGGGCACCCAGCGTACCCAACAGCGTCACACCGCCGGAGGCACCGACGGACACCGGCGTGAACGTCACGACCGACCGTGGTGTTTGCCGCGACAGGACCCCGATCTCCGTTGCCCAGGTGTCGGCGTTGACAGCAGCCAGCGAACCGATGAAAAGCAGGTAAAAACCGTTCCAGCCCAGCAGATACCAGCCGAGCAACAGAGCTGTGGCCAGGCCGCCGTTGGCGATCACCTGCCAGATATCCCGACAGCCGGTTTTTTCGAAAATGCCGTCAACCCGTTTTTTGCGCTTTTTGCCCATTTTGGAAAGCAGACTCGAAAACACAAAAAAAACCAAAATCGGAGCGGCAAACGCCCATCGGCCGATGCCGAAAACGATCGTGCCCATAACAAATACACCGATGGCACCGCCGGGATCGACAAAGCGGGCGCGATAGGATAACAAAGCTATGGCGGCGGCCAGCGCCATGCCGGAAGTGAAAATCACCTGATCGGTTGGCCCATGGGTCAGCAGATAGTGCATAACCAGAGCAGAACCGAGAGGTACGGTCAAATTATCCGATCCTTTGACCGAAACTGCCTCGCAAACCGTTGCCATCACCGCTGTAACTCCTGCCAACCACAACCGCTCCCCCCAACCGAGAACGCCGAAAGGATTGAGTTCGGCGAACCAGGAAAGCGAAAGCAACACGATAAGCAAGGTGCTTAAAAACATGGCCAGCGATCCCTGCAGTGATTTCGTTTCGAGCTGGGGATGCAGCTGGATGGGTTTTGCCGCATGTGCCCCGACCATGGCAGCGACGGCGTCGGAAATGGCCATGATCAGCATAGCGGTGATAAAAATCAGCTGATTGTTGTTCCAAAACAAAAAAGCCAAAAGCACAAAAGAGAGCGGATAGAAAACCGTCCCATAGGTCTCGCGTGCCGTGTTGTGCATGCCGACGAATAGATGCCTGCGCACCGCAAAAAAATCAACAATCGCAAAAACCACACCCAGGATCACCATCGGCCACAAGGTCTGCAAAACGAATGGTGTAGCGGCGACCAAAAGGCCGGTGAGGATATGGACGGATTTTCGGGTCGCCTCGGGACCGATTCCCGCCTTTTTGCGAAAAAATTCAGCAGCCGCGATCAGAAGCAAAAGACCCAGCGCAAAGATCAACAAAAATTTCAAATCCGAAACAGGCATACTTCAGGCCTAGAGTCACATTAGTCCCAAAATAGATTTTTTTGACGAGAGCAAAACACTGACAAATATCATGACTACGCCCCACAGTCCGGTTGGATAACCCGATTGCATGGGTAAAACCCAGAGTCTGTGTTAGCCGAGTCACAGCATCACGGCTGTCCCCGAATGGGACATCGGTAGTCGAATATATTTAATAAAAAAACGGCTTAAAAGCAATGGATATTTGGCTCTTGACCGGCCTCTCGGCTCAAGCGCGTCCCGCCCAGTTTCGACCGGCCAAGCCGAGCAGACCTGGGTTATCCCCAACTTATCCACATTGGATCTTTTTAATATAAAGCAAACTGCATGGCAGCCAAACACAAGTTTGTAACACCAAAATGTAATTTGTTGAATTTAAGGGGTTTTTTCACCCCCAACACGGTTAATAACGACAACCAAACGACTTATTATCTTGTTTTATATGGTCCTAAGCCACCATCCCCAATTGAGCTGTTTTTATTGTACTTAATGAATGATAAAAAATGTCGCACATTAAGCATTTCTCGTGAAAATTTACTCTTTTGAGCAATTCAGCCAAGTGCGCAAAAGGAGAAATTATCCACATTTCATCAACGGGTCTCCTGCTCATGGTTTCGAAAATGGTCGATCACTCGCACCAGAATTTGGTCCAGTTTGGTCTTGGGCTCATACCCGATCACCCGTTTGGCCTTGCTCAGATCGGGAATTCGGATGCGCATATCCTCGAATCCCTCTTCATAAGCCTGCTCGTAAGGGATATAGACGATTTCAGACTGTGACCCGGTCAGCGCCTTGATTTTTTCGGCCAGTTCGGCGATGGTGATGCCCTGGTTATTGCCGATATTGAAAACCTGGCCGACAGCGGCCGGCGTTTCCATCAAACGAATGGCGGCATCGACCACATCCTCGACAAAGGTAAAACAGCGCACCTGACCACCGTCGCCATAGACCGTCAGGGGGTCACCTCGCAGCGCCTGTTGGACCAGACGCGGGATCACCATGCCGTAGCGACCGGTCTGGCGTGGTCCGACCGTGTTGAACAGACGCATGATGACCGTTTCCAGATTCTTTTCCTTGTGATAAGCCAATGCGAGAAACTCATCGATCGCCTTGGAGCTCGAATAGCTCCAGCGGCTCTTGGTGGTGGGGCCCAACACACGATCATCGTCCTCGCCAAAGGGAACTGCCTCGCTTTTTCCATAGACCTCGGAAGTCGATGCAATCAGCACTTTACGCAAGTATCGGTTGGCCAGCCGCAGGACCACATCGGTGCCGAGAATATTGCGTTGAATGGTTTCGACCGGGCTTTTGACGATCAGTTCGACACCCACGGCCGCCGCCAAATGATAGATCACATCGCATTCGCTCACCAGCCGATCCATAACCGATTCATTGAGAATGGTTTCCACCGCCAGGTGAAATTGCGGGTGATGACGCAAATGCTGCACATTCTGCAGGCGACCGGTCGACAAATCATCGATACAATAGACCTCCTCGCCCTTTTTCAGCAGAGTTTCGGCCAGATGGGAGCCGATAAATCCCGCTCCTCCGGTGATCAGGACTTTCAAAACGACCTCCTATTGCGTTTTTGCTCGGCGTTTGCCAATGCGGATCAATATGGTAATCAGACCATAGACGACGATCGCCTGAGCGACCAGCACCAGGCCGCCGACGAGACTGATGTAGGGCAACAGCGTGGCGGTCAGACCGACTCCAAAGCAGATCAAATAGATAAAAATCACACTTTCGCGGTGGGTCATCCCCAGTTCCAACAAACGGTGCGAAAAATGGCGTTTGTCACCTTCGAACAGTGGCCTCTTTTCCCGCCAGCGAATAAACATGACCGAAAAAGTATCATAGAGCGGAATACTGAGAATGAGCAGGGGCATAAAGATCGGCAACAGCGACGGGCTCGACTCCACCACATAGGATTCGAGCACCGTCAGAGTACCGAACATATAGCCAAGAAAAAGGCTACCGCTGTCTCCCATGAACAAACGCGACGGATAAAAATTGTGCGGCAAAAATCCACCGGCTGCTCCCGCCAAGGCGACGAGGATAAAGCCTATAAATATCTGACCTTGAAGCATGGCGAGGGCGAAAAACAGGAGCGCTGCGATCACCGTCACTCCCGCGGTGAGACCGTCAAGATTGTCGAGCAGATTAAAGCTGTTGGTTATACCGACGATCCACAGCACCGAAACCACAACATCCAGCGCCTGGCCGGGCATAAAATGGGTGCGAACGCCGGCCAGCACCACACCGAGCGCGACGACAAACTGGATTACGAACTTGGGTTTCCAGGTCACGCGTTCCTTATAGATGTCGTCGATCAACCCCAATGTGTGCATGAAAAAACCGCCAGCCAGAATCACAATGAGAAGCGGTAGCACACGCATCAACTGGCCGAACAAGCGCTGTGCAGAGGGCAGGATCTGGTTCAGCCACTCGGACTGATGCAGAAAAGCAAAGGCGAGGACATTGACTGTCACCACAAAGAAGAAAGCGCTGAAAATAGCCACTCCGCCGAGCAGCGGTTTGGAGCGGTTGTGCACTTTGCGCTCGCCGGGTTTGTCGACCACACCAAAGCGGTCAGCAATGCGGATCAGACCGGGTACCAGCAACCAGGAGAGAGCAAAGGATTCCATGAATATCGCAAGAAACAAAAACCATCGCATAAGCGAACCACCCATCGGGTAAGATTTTGCAAATGCCAATTGGAGCGAAACAGAATTGAGCGGGCCGTTCAAGTTTCGACGAGCTCGCGCAGCATGTATTCGAGATCCAGGGCCTGGCTGCGCCGGGAGAAATGACGTTCGACGAATCGACGACCCGACCGCCCCATTACCGTCCGTTGTTCAGAAGAAAGCGACTTGAGGGTGCCGACAGCATCGCACAGGGCATCCGTGTTTTCCGGCTCGGCATAGATCCCAGCTCCGGTCTGGTCCAAAACCCGTCGCGCTTCGCCGTCCACACTGAGGATCACCGGGCGTTCGCAGGCCAGGCAATCGAACATTTTGGAGGGCAAGGCGCCCAGGAAAAGCGGATTTTTCTTCAGCGGTACCAGGCAACAATCGGCAGCCGACAGATATTCGGGCATCTCTTCTCGGGGCACCTGTCCCGTCAGAGTCAAGTTATCCAGCCCCCATTCCCGGCGCCATTTCTTGACCGTCTCTTCCATCGGTCCGGCGCCGATGAAAATGAAATGCACATCGGGCTGCAACTTGAAGTGCTGCACCATGCGGCAAAGCGTTTCCATACCCTGGGCGATTCCAAGAATACCGGCATACAGAACCACGAATTTGTCCTGCAGACCGAGCTCGATTTTCTTTTGATCGCCGATAAAACGAAAAAGGCTGGTATTGGTGCCGTTGCGAATGAGCTCTATTTTTTGTCCGGACACGCTCATGCCGAGCAATTCGTTTTGAATGCCTTCGGTGACGGCGATCAGGCGATCGGCTTTGCGGTAATAGAGCCGTTCGATTTTTTCCGCCAGGCGAATCGCCGCCGGGTTTTG
Source organism: Candidatus Zhuqueibacterota bacterium (assembly GCA_016929055.1). Lineage (GTDB taxonomy): Bacteria > Zhuqueibacterota > Zhuqueibacteria > Residuimicrobiales > Oceaniaggregativiventaceae > Sulfursilanivivens. The sequence goes on along the minus strand of JAFGJN010000082.1, from coordinate 480 downwards.
CAGTTCGCCCAATTCCACGGCGGAACGCGGCCACAGATCGCGAATTTCGAAAACAAACCGGCAGCCGAAGAAACGGCTGAGAAACAAGCCGCTGAGACCAACAAAAAATGGCGGAGAGGTGGCCAGGACGACGTCGAATTTACCCCGCAACAACATACCGGCAATGGCGGCGGAGAGCATAAAACTGAGATAGAAACCCATACGAGTGGCAAAAGTCTTTCGCGGACGGGCAAAAACCCATGACCGTACCACATCCAATGCTCGGTAGCGCTCGATCGTGCGCCACTTGCCGCGGTAGGTCTTTGGAATAATGCCGACGGGATGGTTGGGAAACTCGGTCAGCACCACAACCCGATGCCCCCGTTCGGTCAAATTTTTCGCCATCTCAAAAGCGCGGGTCTGCGTCGCCCCCACTTCTGGAGGAAAGTACTGGGTGATATAGAGAATTCGCATGGGTGAATCATCAATTGCGAGTTAAAT
>JAFGJN010000081.1 GCA_016929055.1 Candidatus Zhuqueibacterota bacterium | reverse complement strand
CATTTCTGTCCTCCTTTACGTTGATGACAGAATGAATATAATTGCTCGATTTCAACTCTACAAGATGGGGTTCACCGAACGGATACAATTCTTTTACATATTCTCCGCCAGGCAAATCATCATTGTTCCCATCCAAAGAATTGCCTGAAATATCTGTCACATTGGGTGATACTGTGACTGTATAATCTGAACTAAAATAAAGGTCATTGTTTGGATTGAAAATTATCTCGTTGTTCCCTGAATTCCAACTAACAGTCCCGTAAATTTCAACACCATCTTTTTTTAGACGAATATTCGAATTATTTATGGTTGATGGATTCAATGCTTCGCTTACCTCTAGAATGATATTGTTTGAAATACCGAATGAAGATGAAAGATTATCACCTGTTATTTTGGGGGGGGTGCTGTCTGGTGCAGATTGAGTGTGAAGCGTTCCCAAAAATGTGCCGCCTGCAGTTCCATTTCCATCACCGTCCAGATGATTGCCTGAAAGATCGGTCACGCCATCTGTCACAATAACATCATAATCTTTATCATAACCCAGAAAAGCATTAGGATTGACTATTATCTTCTTTTCAATATCATCATATGTGATTGCAGCAGGAATATCAATCCCGCCGTGCCTGAGAAAAACATTTGTGTTGTTGACTGTTGAACGATCAAGGCTTTCATCAACTTGAACTTCAATATTTGCAGCTATATTAAAGTTTAAATTGAGATTAGTCCCGGCGACTTTTGGCGCAATAACATCTGCAAAAGCCTCTGTTTTGAAAAACTTTGTGTAATCATCGCCCGGTTCTCCATCATGATTTCCATCAAAAAGATTGCCTGAAAAATCTGTTAATCCGTTTTGAATCTGAAATGTGTATGTTGTGTTTGGTTGAAGGTAGCTTGAAGGTGTGAATTCAATCTTTCTATTTCCTATCCATGCAAAAGTTCCTGGAACAGGTTCTGAACCTTTTAATAGATGGACATATTTGTCTAATTCCCAAAAGCTTATTGGTTCGTTAATATCAACTTCTATTTTGTTTTTAATTGGGAATTCGTCTTGAAGATTTGTAGCGTCTACATAAGGGGGCGTAACATCATTTACAACAATTAGTTGTTTTATGATTTCAGTGATTTCATTTTCTGTATCTTTTACGCGAAGTCCAATATCAAATGAATCTTCTTCAAGATAAATCAAATCTTTTTTCGCACTATAACTCCAATCCGTCCAAGAGTTGTTGGTATTCCAACTAAACATTAATAGATTGAATGTATCTTCATAATCTTGACTTATTGTGGCATCAAGGAACACAGGGTTAGATTTCTCCACAGGATTTGGTGTTATTGTAAAATCTGCGATGGGCGCATCATTTACAGATGTTATTGTGATTGTGTATTTTTTGCTGTCTTTTAGGCCGCCATTGTCTGTGATGGTCATTGTCAGCTCTTCAGAACCAAACCAGTTCGGGGTTATTGCGTATTTCACTTCATCTGTTTCCTGGTTGATTGTGGGTATTATGTTTGTGTTGCCTGCAATTGAGATCACTACGGATTCCAGATTATCATCGTGGATTTTTGGAGTGTAGTCAACAATCAAAGAGTCGTCTTCGTTAAATGTTAGTGAAGATAAAGAATCTAATGTCGGGGGGATATTTAGCATATCTGCTGTTCTGAAATCTGCAACATATTCATCGTCAGGAGTACCGTTTCCATCTCCATCGAGTCTGTTTCCTGCAAGATCCATAATTCCTGGGAGTGCTCTTATCTTGTAGTTTGTTGCATATTCAAGATCTACATCTGGATTTAATGTTATTTTATTGTTTTGGGAATCATATGTAATCAGACCTGGCATCTTGATTCCATTTTTTTCAAGGATAATTGTCTGGTCATTGATTGTGGCTTGTTGAAGCTCTTCGTTTACTAAAAGTTCAATATTTTTGGTAATATCAAATGATTGGCTCAGATTGTTTCCTGTAATCTTTGGAGGGGTAGTATCTGGTGCTTGTGATGTGCTAAATGTGATTTCATAAGAGTCTCCTGCAGTCCCATCATCATTTCCATCTAATTTATTGCCTGCAAGGTCTTCAATTGTACCCTTTGCGGTCAAGGTTGGTTGGACAGAATAAGGAAGATTTGTTATTGGATTTATTCGAACCTGATTGTTTGCAAGATCCCAGGATACTGATGCAGGAACTGCAATAGAATCTATAGATAGATAAATACTTGAACTTGAGATTGTTGAATCATTTAGAGGTTCTGTGAATGTAACAAGGACATCTTGTGAGACATTGAAATTGTCGTTAGTATTTGTTGATAAAACCTTTGGTGGAATTTTATCTCCTTCGTCAATAGACAACATAGCGGAATAAATCTCCCCATAATCTATTCCATCAAAAGAGAGAATCCTTGCTTCTAAAATATCGCCTGCACTTTTTTGGTCTGCAGGTATTGTGAGGCCTGTATTTCCTAGCGTTTGCCCGTTTTTCCTCCATTCAACAATGGACATGTCGGGATCGCCTTCGTGGTCTATCCAATCATATGTTGCAAGTGTTGGCTCTTCTGCAGATGCACCTGTGAGTACAAGATTCCCTATCACTCCAGGGGTCTCGCCTTGACCTATTGTCAACTTGCAGTCCTTCTCTGCCTTTATCCAATAGGATCCGTCTTCCAGAACCGTGCCTTCGACATAGTCGCCGTCAACCAGTTTCCAAACCTTGGGAATGACAGATTCATCAGGATTATCTTTTGGGTCTGTAAAGTTCTCCTGGCGTACTACGCTCCCGATGAGGTTCCATCCTGTCTTTAGGTCCACAGTATACTGTGTCAGTGGCTTTCCAAAAACAGTGAAAGTATGCGCTTTATCATCCTCTGACCTGTAAAAGCAGCCTTTCCTGCTTTGCAGTTCTGTCTCAAATCCATAGCCTTTATCTGGGCAATAGTCATATACAATTCCGGGAACAGGAATAAGCTTTGTCGCAAGGGAATCTCCGGTCTCAACTTGCAATCCGATCATGTTCCAGCCGGGTTTAGTATTTATGACCTGCTCCCGGTTGACTGTTTCCTTGATGAATTCTGCTACAGTTGCTGGATTGAACAAGGAATATGTTTTTGCCTGAGGTTTAGACATGCCCTTCCAGTCCTGTTGAAACACTCTGGCAGACCGTCCCGGTGGAATCGGCGGCTTGATATCCTTTTCATCCTTTGCAAAAGATATCGTGGCCAGCCCGATCGCACATAAACAAAACGCACTCGTCAGGGTTTCCCTGACAAACCTGCTCTTTATGATTTTCTCCAGCATATTCATACAAATCCCTGTTTGGTGAAAAGCCACTTCACATCGATTGATATGTTTCTTCCGGAAAGAGACCTGAATCTCCCAAGAACAGTATTTCAAATGCTTTATATCGAAATGATTATATCATGTTTAAATATAATGCATAGCCTGATATGCTGCAAAGAGTATTTTGCCAAAGATTCCTCAAGCCTGACATGCGGTGATGCGGCAACCTTGATAAAATTAAAATATAGGCTATAGCACCAGAGCACGACTTTTACTCCGTACGATCACCAGCTGACCGTTTTATGCTCTGACAGCGATCGCCGCCAAATTGCACTTTGGAACTCTACAAACCCTCAAACCCGGCGCCGATAGTGGGGTGGGGGCTTCATCCTCGACGCAAGCCGATGATCTCTGTTCATCGCCGCGTGTTCAAATCTTTGGGCAGGGGAGACGTACGGACATCGTGCTGCCTAACACGCACAGCAACGGCAAACGAATCCAAAAGCTCTTCCAAAGTGTTATGGCTCAGGTTCTGAGCGTTACGATAACGATGCGGTAAGAATACAAGAACAGAAAAAATTGGGAGTCAAAGCGCGCAAGGCAGCGTCAAATAAAACAGCCACTCACAAAATCTTGCAAGTGGCTGTTTAAAAGTGCCGAGGGCGGGAGTCGAACCCGCACGTAGTTTGAGCTACGCTGGATTTTGAGTCCAGTGCGTCTACCAGTTCCGCCACCTCGGCAAAAAATTGTCTAAAAGCACACAACAAAATTTGCCTCAAGTCAATAGAAAAAAGTGACAAGCGGAAAAAGAAACTGGACGGCGCCAGCCGATAAAAACGGCTCGAAATCTGTTTGATTTTTATCGGCAAATGTGTAAATTATTGATCGTGAAATTAATGCTGATCCGGCGAGAGATGCCATTATGCGAATGATTTTTAAAAAGCGATCAATCAATCAAAACAGGAGTTTATATGAACAAACAAACCATCGACAATCTCGATCTGAAAGGCAAACGCGTGCTGGTGCGTGTCGATTTCAATGTTCCTCTGACCCCCGAGGGCAAAGTGGGCGATGACAAGCGCATCGTCGCCGCTCTGCCGACCATCAAACAAGTCATACAGTCCGGCGGCAAAGCGATCCTCATGTCCCATCTCGGCCGTCCCAAGGGCAAACCCAAACCCGAATTCTCCCTCGAGCCGGTCGCCATTCACCTGGCCGACCTGCTCGACCAGAGTGTGGTTTTTGCTTCAGATTGTGTCGGTCCCGAGGTCGAAAAACTGGTTGCCGAAATGAAAAACGGCGATGTGCTGTTGCTGGAAAATCTGCGCTTTCATCCGGAAGAAGAAGGCAAAAAAGACGGCGAAAAGATGAGCAAAGAGGATCGCCAGTGGTTCATCGACGGACTCGCCAAACTGGCCGATCTCTATATCAACGATGCCTTTGGCACCGCCCACCGCGCCCATGCCTCCATGTCCGGTGTGCCCGAAAAACTGGGACAGGGTGCTGCCGGCTATCTGATGCAAAAAGAACTCGACTATTTTTCCCGGGTTTTCGATGCCCCCGAACGACCGCTCATGGCCATTCTCGGCGGTGCCAAGGTCAGCGATAAGCTGCTGGTCATCGACAATCTGCTCAAAAAAGTGGATGCCCTGTTTATCGGCGGCGCCATGGCCTATACCTTTCTCAAAGCCAAAGGCGCCTCGGTCGGCAATTCGCGCGTCGAAGAGGATCTGGTGGACAAGGCGCGCGAGATTCTCGAAAGCGTCAAAAACAGCAAGATCAAATTCTATCTGCCCGTCGATCATGTGGTGGCCGATCAATTCCCCCAGGAAGGCACGACGGTTTCTTCCCAGGTCACCCCGGACGAAAACGTGCCCGACGGGATGATGGGACTCGATATCGGTCCCAAGACGATTGATCTGTATAGCAAGGAATTGGCCTCAGCTCAGACCATCGTCTGGAACGGTCCCATGGGCGTCTTTGAAGTCAAGGGATTTGAAAAAGGCACCCACGCCATCGCCAAAGTTCTGGCTGAAAGCGATGCTGTGACGGTCATCGGCGGCGGCGATTCGGCCAGCGCTGTGAAAAAAGCCGGACTTGCCAGCCGTATGAGCCACATCTCCACCGGCGGCGGCGCCAGCCTCGAACTGATGGAAGGCAAAGTCCTTCCGGGTGTTGCCGCCCTGAGCGACAAATAGCGCCATCGCCTGGACACGATTCCTGCCTCTATATCTTATCCCCGAATGATCATAAAAAAAAAGCCTCGAGACAATCGAGGCTTTTTTTGTCAAAAAAACGGGTGTTGCGGCGTCCCTGCAGAACACCTGCCGGCGTGGCAAAACCGAAGCCCTTTTATTCTATTCGATGGGCAGAATTGCATCATCGCGTAAAAAGAGAGGAATGCGATCGAGCGGCGCATCGACCTCGATCGTCTGACCGCCTGTATAGTCGACCTTGCTCCACGCGTCTGTCCAGCGCGCGCCCCTGGGCAGGTAGACACGGCGCGATCGCGATCCCGCCTCCAGAATCGGCGCCACCAGCAGATCCGGACCAAAGAGAAAGGCATCCTCGGTTTTCCAGGCTTTTGCATCGTTCGGAAAATCGATAAAAAGCGGCCGCATCATCGGCAGACCGGTTTCATGGGCGATGCGCATGTGGGCGAGGATGTAGGGCCGCAGCCGTTCGCGCAACAGCAAAAGCTCGCGAATGATCGCATAGGCCTTTTCTCCAAACGACCAGACCTCGTTGGGTCCGCCGTTAAAGTCCTGTTCCGGCAGCCGATTGCCGTGCAGTCGAAACAGGGGACAAAAGGTCCCGTACTGGAACCAGCGCACGATCAGTTCGCGGAATCCCTCGTCTTGAGGATCGCCGCCGGTGAATCCGCCGATATCGGTGGTCCACCAGGGAATGCCGCTGATCGCCATGTTGAGTCCGGCGCGAACCTGGCTGCGCAGATCATCAAAACTCGAATGAATATCCCCGGACCAGACCGCCGCGCCATAGCGCTGGCTGCCGGCCCAGGCTGAACGACAGAGACAGAGGATTTCGGTTTCTCCCTCGGCTTTCATGCCCTCGTAAAACCCGCTGGCGTGCAGCAGAGGATAGATGTTGCCCACTGCCAGTCCCGGTCCCAAATGATAGCGCAGATGATCCGGATGAATGGGATAGGTTTCCGGCTCACAGGCGTCCAGCCACCAGATCTTGATGCCGAGGCGATAGAGATTGTCGCGCACGATCTGCCACAGAAGTTTGCGCGCCTCGGGATGGGTGGCGTCGTAATAATGGATATAAGCCGGTCCGGGAACCGAACGATCGACAAAGAGCTGATGCGCCAATTGGCCCCGTTCGGTCTGGATCAGATAGCCTTTGGCGGCCATTTCCGCATAGTTGCGGCTGAGCACATTGAATGCCGGCCAGATCGAGATCATGACTCGAATGCCCATCTCGTCCAGTTCTCGCATCATCGCCTCCGGATCGGGCCAGTCCGCCGGATCGAGCGCCAGGTCGCCCATATAGACCGAATAGAAAAAATCGATGACCAGAACGGATAGCGGCAAGTTTCTGCGCCGGTATTCACGGGCAACCTCCAGCAACTCGGCCTGAGTGCGATAGCGCAGTTTGCACTGCCAGAACCCGGCGGCCCACTCGGGCAACATCGGCGGCAATCCCGTGGCCTGCACATAGTTCTGCACGATTTCGCCAGGGGTATCGGCGACGGTTACCCAATAATCGATCTGTTCCGTCGCTTCCGCAACCCAGCGCGTATGGTTGCGCGCAAATTCAGCCCGGCCGATGGCGGGATTGTTCCACAAAAAGCCATACCCGCGATTCGACAGGACAAACGGAATCGAGACCTCGGTGTTTTTCTGCATCAATTCGATGGTGCATCCTTTTTGATCCAGAAAGGGAAGGGGGTGTTGGCCCATGCCGTAAAAGCGTTCATCGTCACAAGCCTGCCAGTTTACGGTGGTGTGAAACAGAATGCCGCCGGCAGATCGATAGTCGCGGGCGGGCAACATGAAATGCAGGGGCTGCTCGGCCAATATCTTTTGGCCGGTATCAACGCGATAAAAGGCCATTCGGCACTTTCCATCGATTCGAATCTGCAGATTCCCGTTTGTGGCAGCAGCGCCTGCCTCGCTTGTTTCGATTTCCAACCCCTGAGTGGAACACGGTAAAAGTGCCTGAGGCAGATCGTCTCGGATTTCCCGGTTTCGTGTCGCGCGCACGCGAATGCTGTTTTTGCCCCAGGCTTCGATGCAAAGCGTTTCGGTGCCGTTATGGATCGTCAAAACTCCTTGATCGCTGCTGAAATCGATGGCCATTGCAGATCTCCCAAAAGAATGATTCGTCTATGGATGCGACTCTGATGCGGTTTCGGATTCGCGACAGAAACGGCTCGATCCCGATTCCATACGTTATCGGTCGATTTTGTATCTCTTTTTTTGCAGTTTTTGCAGCTGATAAAGAGTGGCTTTGAAATCCTTGCTATAGGGAGCGCTCCACGCCATGCGATGGTTATCGACTGGATGGTTGAGCTCCAGTTCTGCGGCGTGCAGTCCCAACCGCGCCAAAAGCGGTTTTTCTTCGTCTTCGCTCGGGCGGTATCGGGGTTTGAGGCGAGAAAGCAAAAAGGGTTCGCCGTTTCCGTAGAGCGGATCCACCATCACCGGAAAGCCAGCCGCTGCCAGATGAACGCGAATCTGGTGGGTGCGGCCGCTCAGGGGCTGCGCCTCGAGCAGTGAAAAGGCTCCCAGTTTTTGCAGCACCCGCACTCGAGTGACCGACGGTTTGCCTCGATCAGGATCTACGCGGGTGCGATGCAGCCGATCCGCATCGACTCGCAACGCCAGCTCGATCGTCTTTTCATCCCACCCCGGGGTGCCGATAACCAGGGCATGATAGATTTTCCTGACCTGGCGGTTTTGAAATTGTTCGTTCAACACCCCATGTGTCGTCTCATTGCGGGCCAGGACCAGCACACCGCTGGTATCCCGGTCCAAACGATGCACGACCCACAATTTGCCGTGCTGCGGTTCCAGAATCGGCAAAAGGTGCAGTGCCTGTGGATCGTAGCGATCAGCGGTGCAGGCGATTCCCGATGGTTTATCAATGACGAGCAAATCGGTGTCGCTATAGATCACGGATATTCGCTTCCGCTGCATTTTTCTTCCTCGTTTAGAATCAATGCTGGTCAACTGGCGTCTCTGGAGGAGCACCCGTAGCGCACGATATTTAAAAACAGCGCAACTTTAGCACAATTGCGCTGTCTTTGATCGCCTCTGCATTGATGAGGCTTGTATCGTTCTCAATATAAAACCCAATTTTGAAAAAAAACCGGAGGAATGCAAACGATTTTCGAATAAAATCGACCCGGGAATAAAAAAAAGGCGCCTCGTCAGCAATTCGAGTCGCCCGCAAACTGAGGGGAAAAAGATATTATGCTTTATCCATGACCGATTCGCCGAAATCGACAGCGATAACGTCGCCGTTGATCCACTGGGCATCGCTGCTGCTGAGCAGGGCAATGACTGCGGCGACGTCATCGGGGCGGGTCAGGCGTCCGGCCGGATTGCGGCGCAGGGTCGCTTCAATCATCGCCTCATGGCCGGGAATCTTTTGCAGTGCCGGCGTATCGGTCACACCTGCTTTGAGCGCATTAGCGGTAACGCCAATCGGTCCCAGCTCCTGTGCCAATTGGCGAATATGGGCTTCGAGCGCCGCTTTTGCTGCGGATACCGCGCCGTAATAGGGAAGGACCATTTCGCTGCCGTGACTGGTCATGGCGAAAATCCGAGAACCGGTTCCGAGCAGATCGTTCCAGTAGAGATCCTGGACCCAATAGACCAGCGAATGGGCCATGACGTCCAGGGTCATAATCATGTTGGCCTGAGTGATCGATTTTGCCGGATCTTTATCGATAAAATTTTTGAGGGCGCCAAAGGCCAACGAGTGGAGAACCACCCGGACGTTTTGACCTTTGGGAATGATCTGGCGAATATCGGCGACCACGTCCTTGCGTTTCAGTTCATCTGCGGCATTGATGTTGTAAAAAAACGCTTCGCTTCCTTTGTCTCGAATCTGTTGCATCAGTTCCTCGACTTGCGGCATGGTGGTCTTGCGATCGAGGTGAACGCCGAAAATAACAGTGCCCTCGCCGGCCAGACGGAGCGCAGTGGCGGCGCCGAATCCGCTGCTGGCGCCGAGAATCAGGGCATAGCGGGTTTCCGAAGGGGAGCTCATTTTTTATCCTCTGTTTTACCCGGGTTCTGTGTTAACAGATTCCGGGTTTTACATCAATGTGGTTTGATTGTTGTCCTTTAAACAGCGTGGCAAAGGCTCAAAATTCCCATCAAAGCAAAAAGGGAGAGGGGCCACTAGCGCCACCCGGACTCACTGCTCTTTGCCTTTTTGTTTGGACTATCGGCTCGACTGTAGTAACTTGTCGTGTGGTATGGTTGTGCCCAAATGGGATGCTGCGAAGATCTGTAATTGGGGGAAAAAAAACTTGTATCTCTTTCTTGTCTGTTTTATATTTCCTGAATATTATTCAGACCCATTCGGTCAGAAAGGAATATGATGGATTCTTTAAAAACTCTGCCCAGCGATGATCTGCGTGCCGTTCTCTGGCGTTTTGCCGACCGCTATGACCTGCAGATGTTGATTCAATCGGTCCGTGCGGTTGCCCGCGGTCCGGTTGCCCGTGCCGTTGCCAATGGTGCCCGCAACAGCCACGAATGGACAAAAGAAAAAGCGGATTTGCTCGACGCCTTTGACGAATCGGGCATAACCGCGCTTTTCATGGAACCCGCCCGCGGGGGGTATATCGAAGGCCCCAAAAATCTGGCTCTGGCGCTGACGGCATTTGAACTATCCTGGGTCGATGCCGGTGCAGCGACCTGCAGTCTGGCCGGCAATCTGGCTCTGGAGCCGATCCATGAGCGCGGAACAGATGCGCAAAAAGACCGCTACATGATCGGCGCGGTTCCCCCTCAGCCCGGCGAGGAACGCACGATTTTGCGCGGTGCCTTTGGGCTCACCGAACCATTGCCTTATGTGGGTGTGGAAACCGGGATGCTCGGCGGTAAGGTGCGGGTCGCTGAATGGCCCGAAAAAGGCGAACCCCTTTTGCAGATCGACAAGCGCGGCCGTTTTATCACCAACATGGATTTTGCCAATTTTGTCTGCGTTGCAGTCGATAGCGACGATGAGCGAATCAAAGGCAGCTGTATGGTGATTCTCGAAGAGGGCGATCCGGGTACGTTTGATCGCGGTGCCCCGACCCTCAAGCTGGTGCATCAGCTTTCATCCACCCGCGATCCGGTTTTCAACATGCGCGTTCCGGCCAACCGGATCATCGGCGGCTACCGCATCAAAGACGGTGTTCTGATACCCAACTTTAGCCACAGCGAAATCATCGAGGCGGTCTTTAAACGCACCCGGGTAACAGTCGCCTTGATGAGTGCCGCCAAACTGCTCTCGGCAGTCGAGCCGATTATTCGCTATCAACGGGGGCGTTTTCGAGGAGGCAATCTGGAACCCGGTTCTCCGCGTTATGAACTCGGTATCCAGCAGAAAGACGATGCGGTCCATCGCCTCGCCTCGATATGGGCCATGGGTGAAGCGTCGGCCTCGCTCGGTTTCGCCGCCGCTCGTATTTTCGACGACCTCGATCCCCTGGAAAAGGAAAAAGACCGACTGTTCCGTGATCTGGGAGTCGAACGCGGCCGCCAGGAAATGAAAGAACTGATGAAACACCAGGATAAAGTCGTGACTGCGATCGATGCGGATCAGGATTTGTCCGACGCCGATGTGCTTTTGCGTTACATTCAGATCGACGCTCTTGCCAATGTCCTTTGTCCGGCGAGCAAGCTCTGGTGCACCGGCCAGGGCGCCACGGTCATGCGAGAGGCCGTGAGTCTGATGGGGGGGTACGGCATCACCGAAGATTGCCCCGGATTCCTTGGACAAAAATGGATGGATGCACAACTCGAAGCGACCTATGAAGGGCCGGAAGCCGTGCAAAGACGGCAATTGACTTTTACCATGACTCAACCGGTTTTTCTTGCGACAGTGCGCTCCTGGATGAGGCAATTGACTCGCATCGAAAAAAAGATCCCGGGAATCGGCGCGGAAACGACGGCAAAAAGTTTTGAGCTGTGGTTGACCACGCTCGAATTTCTCCAGACTCACAAAGACGAAAACGGAGCCAAACTCTACAGCAGTTCGCGACAGGGAACGACCTTTCAGCTTGCCGATGCTCTTTCCTGGCTGCTCGCTTCGTTTTATCAAATTCAGGATCTCCATCATCTCATGACAGCCGGAAACGAGAGTCCGGCTCTTGCCGACGAACTGCCGTCCGCATCGGCTTTCCTGGTCGACCTCTGTCTGATTCAAGCGGTAAAAGCGTCCGGCGAAGCGGCCCGATTGATGGCCGAATTGTTCTACGGCTATATCTGGGAGGCCGAAGCAACCCAACGTTTTACCGATCTTCGTTGCGGTATGGAGCGTTTGATCAAGGGAGTGGGAGAAGCAAAAACCCGGGCCGGCCGATCGCTTGCCGCTGTGATGATACCTGAAGCACTGGATTACCCGCAATGAGGTCTGAAACAATGACGGAAATTCCTCGACAGAAAATCGATGTCGACATTGCCTGTGTCGGGTTCGGACCGGCAACCGGCGGATTTCTCAAAACTCTGAGCGACCATCTGGTCAACCCGGATGGCACGCCGAAACTCGAGAGCCGTGTTGTGCCCGGCCTGCCTCTGCAGGTGGTCTGCTATGAACGGGCGGATGACATCGGCTTTGGCGTTTCTGGCGTGGTCAGCAAAGCCGATTCCATCCGCAGCAGCCTGGCGGATGTCCAGCCTCAGGACATCCCCATGTGCGCTGAGGTGACGGAAGAACGTCTGCTCTATCTTTTGGATCCTGTCGGCGCAAGCCGGCGCACGATCGGTGTGCGCCTGCTCGATAAGGTGCTGCGGGCTTTGCGCTGGCTACCGCTCTACCGTGAACACGCCTTTCGAATGCCCTTCACTCCTGGATTTATCAATAAACACGGGGGATGGGTTTTTTCTATCGGCCAATTCAGCCAATGGCTGGGCATGAACTTGATGTCCACCGGCCTCATACAGCTCTGGCCCGGAACGCCGGTCAGCGAACCGCTTATCGAAAACGAACAGGTCCGCGGCATTCGCTTGATGGATCAGGGCACCGATCTGCAGGGCAAACCCGTCGATGGTTTTATGCCCGGCATGGATATTCAAGCGGATTTGACGGTGGTCGGAGATGGGCCGGTCGGAACAGTCGGTCTGGCCCTTGACGAGCAATTCGGACTTCCCCACGGAAACGAGCGAAAAGATTGGGCCGTGGGGGCCAAAATGGTGGTCGAATTGCCCGAGGATACACCGCTCAAAGCGGGGACGGTTTTCCATACCCTCGGGTATCCAGAACCCGAGATTTTCGGCTTTTTCTACGTTCATCCGGATCGTCTCGCCTCAGTCGGTATTTTCGTTCCTTCCTGGTTCGACAATCCGGTGCGCTCTACCTATCGCTATTTGCAGCATTGGATCCTCCATCCTTATCTTTATAAATATTTAAAGGGTGCAACGATGCGCTCCTGGGGTGCCAAATCGCTGCAGGAATCGGGTCGTCGCGGCGAACCCTTTTTGGTCGGCGAGGGATGGGCGCGTATTGGCGAAGGATCCGGAAGCACCAATATATTTACCAACTCGGGTGTCGATGAAGCCTGGCATACCGGAAAATTGCTGGCCGAATCCGTGGTCGAGCTGCTCTCTCTTGGAAAACCGATGGATAAAGCGAACCTGACCTCGACCTATATCGAGCGGCGGCGCAAAAGTACTCTCGAAAAAGAAACCAAAATGGCGGAACATTCACGTGATGGCTTTCAGAAAGGCCTGATTCCCGGTTTGATCGGCATGATGCTGACCGCGGTTTCAGGAGGGCGAGTGCGTCTGCCAATCAAGACTCAATCGACTCAGGAACGCCTGGAACGGATGCAGGATTTTTATCGCAAGCGACTATCCGAACAGGAATGGGAGGAAATCAGACAAAAATCCGCCAGCCAGGGCGTGGCCATGAACGATCTGGTGATGACCCGTATGGGATGGCCAGAGATTCCTTACGATGGACAGTTGTTGATTTCCCATCAGGATGCACTGCTGGTCGGGGGGAAAGTTCAGGCCCCGGGCGGATACCGCGATCATGTGGCTTTTATCTATCCCCATCTCTGTGAAGCATGCGATACCAAACTCTGTATCGAAATTTGTTCAGGACAAGCCATTACTCCCGGAGAAAATGGTATCCCGGCGTTTGATCGGGAAAAATGTATCCATTGCGGCGCCTGTCTGTGGAACTGCACCCGTTTGATCGAGGCTTCAAGCAGTCAAACAAATGTTAAATTCTCCGCTGGAACCGGTGGGCTGCATTCGGGTGAAAATTGAGCTTTGAGCCATTCATTGGATTCTGTTGACACAGAATCCGGATATAATGTTGGGAGATTGTAAATGTCTGTTTTTCACATTGTGGTTTGTGCTGGTGTTGTTCCGGATCCGTTGCAGTCTCTTGTGCCGGCCGACGATCCTGCCAAACCTGCACTAAAAAACGAATTGATGTTGCCGCATGTGCTCGATCCTTGGGCAGAACACGCGCTTTACGAAGCCGCACATCTGGCCAAAACCCGTGATGGCAGCAAGATTTGGGTGATAAGCCTGGGACCCAAGGCAAAAGTACAGCAGGTCATGATGAAAACGGCGCAGAAAGCACCGTTTCAACTGATCGCTGTTGACGGCACCTCAAGCGGATTCAGCGACAGCTTTGCCGCCGCTGAAGTTTTGGCACAAACGATAAACAGCATTGAGGAAATTAACAAAGAGCAGCTGCTGCTGTTCGGTGGCTGGGAATCCGCTTCCCGTGCTTCCGGGACAACCCTGCAATTGGTGGGGGAGATGTTGGACATCGCCGACCAGTTTCAGGGTGTGGATGAACTATCGGTTTTGCCTGACGGAAAATTGCGCATCCTCGAACGGCTCGAAGGCGGCGAACACCAGATTTCGGTCTGTACGGGTCCGCCTGCTGTTCTCGGTTGGGCGACCGGTAACCTGCCTGAACCTCCGAACAATCCGCAGATTGGTATGGTCAATATGCGACAAATGATGCCGGCTCTGCAAAAAGCACAGGTCGCCGACCTTTCCCAACCGACAGTTTATCATTCCGTCGAGCTTCCCAAACAAAAGCGGGAAACGCAGGTGGTTCGGGACAAGCCCGTGCAAGAAATTGCACGGGAAATCGTCGAGTGGATGCGTTTGCGATAAAGGAGATCGATTCAATGGAACGTTTACTCTATCTTATACACCCCGAGTCCGACGGCTCGTTGTCCACGCGCAACCTGGAGGGACTCTCTGCGGCCAAATCGGCTGCACAGGAGCTTGAGGCACAACTGCAGATCGGTGTCTGGGGTGATCAGATCCGTCCTATTTTAGACAATCTAGCCGGTATTTCACCCGCGCCGGTGCTTATCGTTGAAGACCCGGCTTTCAAGGACGGGCGTTTTGCCTCAGATGCTGCGGCCATGACGGCGCTTTGTCGCAAAGCCGAACCCACTCTTGTCTTTGCCGCCTCGTCTCCGCGCATCATGCGCGCCCTGGCTGCCGTGGCTTTACGGATGAAAGGCGCGGTCGATACCCATATCACCGACATTGACACGAGTAGCGGTCATTTGCGCATCCATCGCTGGTATTACCGCCAGCGCATGCAAGCCGAACAGAACCGGCAGGAGCGTCCGTGGTTTCTTGTCCTCGAGTCGGGTATCGCTCCCGCTTTGCAGGTTGAAAAAGGCCAGGTCGAAACGGTTGCTGTCTCTTGTGCTTTAACGCCAAAAGAAATGCGCACCGCGGTGGAAGGAAAACAGCTCCCCAAAGGAGACAGCCAAACCATTAAACCCGACGCCGAAATGCTTTTCGTCGCGGGCGCCGGCTGGACCAAAAAGCAATCCGACGGACAAATTCATGCCGATGTGGCTGAAAAGCTTATACTCGACTTTTTGCACAAGAGTGGGGCTTCGCTCGGCAGCACCAAATCGCTGGTCGATCTTAAGGGGGAAGGTCAAGCGGTTCTCAACTTTATGACACATCTGAACCAGGTCGGACAAACAGGATCGACTCCCCGTCATGACAAAGGAATCGCGACCTGTTGTCATGGTGAAGAACCGCACGTGGTCGGTTGGCGATTCATCGGTGAGCGACGTGCCATCAATCTCGATGCGAATTGCGGTTGGGCACAGGGCAAAGCGGATGTGCTCTATGTCGCCGACGCCTTTCAGGTCCTGGACGAGATCAATCGGCTCTTGAGCGAATAATATATAAACGGCCCGCGCTGGACTGCTTATGCGACGGGCCGCTTTTATACCCAATCGAATTCAACTGTACACCCGCACCCATCCATTTCTGGTTTAAAGCATAGCTTGAAGTGATCGCCGCATCTGGGCGTCCAGATGTAAGACCAGTTGTCACAAACAGATGCCCGGCAAACCGGCCGACCGTCGTGTTCGATCTGCAAGCCCAGGTAGAGCACGTCTCCATCAAGGGGGGTGATATCACCGATCGCTTCCAGATGCGTTTTCCCGTAACGCCATTCCAGAACGGGTAATTCAAGAGACAACCCGCTTTCATCGAACAGTCCAGAAACCAAAACACCGTCGAGCTCTTTCAGCAAGCGTGGCGTTACCACGTCATCGCAGAGCTGCCGACTCGATGAACAGCCCGCCATCAAGCGTCCGCCGTTCGGAAAAACCCATTTGGGTGAAAATCGCAGCTCATCCAGGACGATCAAATCCTCATCCAGAAGCATTTGCCCGTACAATTCCTGCACCAGTACCTGTACCGGTTCCGGGGGCAGGAAATCGCGGATATCACTTTGGACGACTGTGACCTGGGAATAGGGCATCAGTCGTTCCCGCGCGATAGCTGCCATCGTTGGATTGATTTCGACCGCATAGACGCGTTTAGCGCCCAATTTGGCCAGATATTCGCTGAACAATCCAAAACCGCATCCAACTTCCAGACAGACCGAACCCTGAATTTGTTTTTTATGCCTCAAGAGCAGACGCTTATAGGCCTGTTCGCGCTTTTCGTCGTCATAGATGGCAGCAAAGGCCAAAAGATCGTCAACCTTTCTGTAGCGCTGCAACGGCAATTGATTGACAATGTCCATTCGACCGATCCTTATTGTTGTTGCACCAGTCAATATTACCAGTCGACAAGATTTTCGCGGCTTAAACCGTACGGAAAATTAGCAAGGGGGGATGCTTTTCCTGCCAATTCATCACATCCTGATAGAGCCGCGTTTCCCGAAAGGCATCGAAGGAAAAAGAGAGACGCAAACTGCTCTCGAGCATATCCCTGGATAGACGTT
>JAFGJN010000080.1 GCA_016929055.1 Candidatus Zhuqueibacterota bacterium | reverse complement strand
TCGACGATCGTGCGAAAATCGTCGAGGCTGACGCTGGAGGGGACCGAGTGATCCGACGAAAAGATATAGCCGCCCCCCTCTTTGAGGGTCGGAATCAGGCGTTCCATCTCGGCGCGGATGGCCTGGGCATCGTTCCAGAGCACGGCATTGATACCGCCGTGCAGGACGAGTCGATCGCCGTATTCGGCTTTGATCTGCAGCGGCTCCATTCCGGCTTTGATTTCCAGGGGATTGAGAGCGTCGATGCCGATCTCCAAAAGTTCCGGAAGCAAGGGCCGAATATCGCCACACGAATGCAGGTGGGCGCGGATGCCTTTGCGATGGGCCCAATCGACCGCTTTCTGGTGCACCGGTTTCAGCAGATTGCGGTACATTTCGACGGAAAAGAATTGATGTCCCTTGTATCCCATATCATCCGGCCACCAGATGGAATCGAAATAAAAGCCGGCGTTCCAGATCCGATCGAGAAGCTGCAGCTGCACATCCAGCAGATGGGTAAACATCTCTTGCACCCATTCCGGATTTTCCACCAGCGCGAAGAGCAGGCGTTCGGTGCCGACGATCCACGAATGGGTGACGTCGAATCCGAACCAGAGGGCGGCCTGAACCCAGGCGCCTTGCTCCTGACAGGCTTTGTGGCGGCGTTTCAGTTCAGCCCAATCGATGCGATCCTCGGTGGGCGCGATGCGCGGTTTGAGCTGCCGCCAGACATCCGGGTCGGTGATGGTAAAATCGATGAATTCAGGTGTCGAGGCGCTGTGTTTCCACTGTTTCAGCGTCGCCCCCCATTCGCTGGTATAGATACGATAGTCGTCCGTCTCCTCTACCACTTTTACCGGCAAACGTGGTGAATTGTCGATCGGGATCTTTTCCACCCGATCGAGGTTAAAAAAATCTATATACGAACAATTGGCTGGCAGACCTTCGCGATGCCAGCGTTCGATGGTGGCTTCCCAGGGATCGTCGATAATGGGGATGCGATCGGCTTCCTGATGGTCAAAGATCCGGGCAAAGCGTTCCCGAGAGGTCATTTTTTCCAATCCAAATCCTTTCCGGTTTTTGGGTGTTGTCAATTGGGGTCGAATTTGTCGTCGAACCGACTAACGGCGCTTTTTCGAATGGGATGGATTGAGAATGCCGAGAGCGGCGACGAAAAGGGCGGCGCCGATAATCGACCAGACGATTGGAATGCGGTGAAAGACGAACCAGTCGGGAACAGCCAATTCGCGGCTGAGCCAGGAACCGATGAGCGCGCCGATAAACCCGAGAACGATGGAGGAGAGGCAGCCGCTGGATGACCGGCCCGCGATACTGGCGCCGATCGAGCCGCAAATGGCGGCGATAATGAGCAGGACAAGGAATGACATGATCTCTCCGCAGGAGGTTGATTGCGAGCAAAGCTCGATAATATGAAGAACAATTTAAACACCGACTAAAATATAACATCGCCGGACAAACATGCAAATGCTTTCTGGAAACCGATTCGACCCTTTTGTCGATTGACAATCGACCATTTGGTCGAATGCGCTGTCAAAAGAAATCGGCAAAGTTACGTATCTCTATGGAAAACAAGCGTGCAAAGCTGGGGTGGAAACCGGAAATTTATGGCATGTAATTTGAGGCGTTTTGTAAAAACACAGGTCTGTTTCGTGGAAAAAATTAGAGGTAGACTGATGAAGCTCATGCGATCTGTCTTTGTACTGATGCTGGTTCTTCTGGCGACGGCATCCCAGGCTTGCGAAATCCGCATCACCGAAAAGGATAAAGAATCAACAGCGTACGCCGTCGGTGACGAGGTGATACTCATCGTGAGCGTTCTACTGCCGCATCGCAATTGTCATGTGGGAATTGAGGAGACCAAATTTCAATCGGAGGGGCTCAAGATTCTGGGTGCGACCCCGTGGAAAGAGATCAAATTCAACACCTTTGAGCGAATGCTCAAGGTTCAGATCACCGAGGATGCCGAGAAAGAAGCGATTCTGCATGCGCGTCGGACGTGCAACAAAGAAGGCGGATACGGTATTATCAAGCTGGCGATCGAGTAACAGGGTGCGGTGATGAAGCGGTATTTAAGGTTTTCTTTTCTCCTTTTGATTGGACTGAATTTTTCTCACTTGACAGCGAATCTTGGCGCTCAGGATGCGATCGAATGGGGGGCATTGGATGAAGAGGCGGTTGTTCCACTCGATGAATCGGAAAGCACGGAATCCCGCCATTCGGGCGGTGGATTTTATTACGCCATCGGAGCCATTTCCGCGGCGGTTGTGGCGGGATTGCTCCTGCGCTACCGTCGGTTTCGCCTGGCGCGGCCGCTGGTTTTGTTGGCCGGACTGGTTGTGCTCGGCTTTATCAACGGCGGCTGTCCGTGCATGATTTCGAGTTTTCAGAATTTCGAATTGTGGCTGTTGGGCGAATCGGTACAGCTGCATTCGCTGTTTTGGTTTCTGGCGTTGATTCCGGCTACCTATCTTTTCGGTCGGGTCTGGTGTGGCTGGATCTGCCACCTGGGCGCTTTGCAGGAATTTCTCTATCGCGGCCCATTGAAAGCTTTTCGCAGCGATCGCAGCAGCAAAATATTGCGCATGTTGCGATGGATTTTGTTTGGGTTATTGGTGTTTCAGGTCGCGGTCACTCGGAGCAACATTTTTATGCATTACGATCCATTCAAGGTGGCATTCAATCTCTTTTCCGTCCATACTCTTGGTTGGTGGTTGCTGGGGTTGTTGCTGCTGACCAGCCTGTTCATCTACCGCCCCTTTTGCCGGGCTGCCTGTCCGGTGGGTCTGGTTCTCAATTGGGTCAGCCGAATTCCTGGTGCTTTCAAGCTGTCGATCAATTCCCAGTGCAGCGACTGTGGCGTCTGTTCGCGCGTCTGTCCGGCGAATGCAATCGACAAGGAACACCGCATCGATTCCGGCGAATGCATCCTCTGCGGTGCCTGCCTGGATCGCTGCAAAAAAGATGCGATCGAATGCCAAAAGAATACAAGGTAGGAATGTGAAAAAATATCTGTACCTGGTACTCTGGTTTTGTGGCTGCGCGATCGCTCATGCTTCGGACTGTAAAAGCGAATTGGCCGCCCATTACAAGCCTGTTGCTGATTCGAAATTTTTGCTGTGGGCTGCAGAACTCGGTGGTTCCGCTGGTTATTTTAATTTGGCGCCGACGGAACGCAGATATATGGTACAAAAAATTTACCTGGGTCTATCTGCGGAATGGGGGAAACACCAATGGGTTGGGGAAGCGGGATATAAATACTGGAATCGTTCGAATACAGGTCCGGGATTGGGTGTGTCGCAATCGGGCTGGAGTTCTCTGCCCCAGCCGGAAAAGCGAAACCTGGGATTGCGCGAGGCCTTTTACCGTTTTCATCATGCGTCTTATGATCTGACGCTTGGTTTGCAGAGCGTCAGCCTCGGCAGCGGATGGATTGTCGATGAGCGAGCAGTCGGAGCCCGGCTGGATTGGAACAAAGGAGTGTGGGAAGGGAGTCTGGTTTCAGCTGCGGTCATGAGCGATTTTGCCCGAATGCAGGATCATTGCGCTACGCGTCACGTCTATCGCCTTTTGCGCGGAGGTCGGCTTCGATTGGTCGGTTCGGATTGGGGAGAAACCAATTTTGCCGGTGCAACTTTGGCCTGGAAGGCTGGATCGACAATGTCCAGCACAAAGAATCAGGAAGAACCGGATACCGAGTGGATCTTGCAGGATTTTTCCGCCACCGTTTCAGAACCCCGCCTGGCTGTAAAAAAGGTCGGGTTGATTTTTATACAGGAATTCGGCCGCGGTTTGTACGAGTATCGACCATTTTGGGGTGGCTGGATGGATATACGAACGCCTGGAGGAATAGATGCTTCAGTTGAAGGTGTTTTTCAGGCGATTTCTCAAGAGCGGGCACTGGGTTATCGCTTGCAACTCGATCGCCAATGGAATTGGCGCAACGGCAATTCGAGCTCCTTTTCCCTGGCTTACTACGGACGCGTATCCATCGACGGCCACAGTCGTTTTTATCCGGCATTCAGCAACCTTTTTCTCGGCGATGTCTTGCGACTCGATTCACCCGACTTGCCGGTCCTGGCACTGTCAATAGGACAAAGATTTTTCTGCCAGGCCTCTCCGTCGTTTCGAATCCGCTGGATTCAGCAAATTGAAAAGGATAATCTGCAGGAAGTGGATTTCCAGATTGGAGCTCAATTGTGGCAAAGGATTCGGTTGTTCACAACTTTTTCACACATCACGGGAGATCCTTTGAGGGATTCGGTATGGGTGGGGCAATTGGAATTTTTTTTGACGTTATAAAGACATGAACAGAGATTATAATCGCCGCGATTTTATCGGTAAGGGAATCCGCTGTGTTGTCGGCGGAATAGCGCTGTCTGCGATTCCCGGCTGCCATAAAAACGGCATCAGCCCTTACAGCATTGCATCGATTTGTGAGCATACCTGTTCCGGATGCGGTGAGTGCTTGCCTTCCTGTGACCAAAACGCCATTATTTTACCGGAACCCTCCCGTTATTGGATAGAGCCGGAAAGCTGTTCGCGTTGCGGACTTTGTCTGCCCACCTGCCATGACGATGCCATTCATATTCCATTGGTTTATTATGACATCCTGTCGAACGCATGTGTGGGCTGCGGTGACTGCTATTCCGCCTGTCAGCAAGAAGGAAAGGCCATCTCATGGGAACGCGAATCCTATTCGGTTCGCGGTCGTTGTCATCCATCGCGCTGTGGACAACCCTGCCTGTCGGTTTGTTCGGATCAAGCGTTAAAACTTGTCAACGGTCGGATGGTTGTTATCGACGATCGCTGCACTCGTTGCGGTAAATGTGTTTCTGTTTGCCCTTATGGCGTTATTTATCCGGCAAAAGTTGTACTGAATCAAGAGTTGTGCCTGCATTGCGGAAGCTGTTACGATGTCTGCGCCCATGGTGCGATCCTCCCGACACCTGCAATGGATACATCGGATCCGACTATCGATGCGAGTCGGTGCAGGAAATGCGGTGAATGCCTGACCCACTGTCCGGAAAATGCGATCAAAGCGGTGGTGCATCAGGCAGCTATAGATCCGGAGCTGTGTAATGGCTGCGGTTCATGTGTCGAGGCGTGTACTTTTGACGCCATTCGATTCTAATCCTTTTTCAGATCCTGACCTGACGAAAGTTGTGTCATTCCGGACGCCAGTAATGTCGATTTGCCGGAAGAATTTCAGCAGAGGTAGAATTGTGAAAATCATGACTTACAATATTCACTATGGTATCGGCCGCGACAACCGCTACGACCTGGATCGGATCATTCGCGTGATCGAGGAAGCGGATCCGGATGTCGTCGCTCTGCAGGAAGTGGACAACCAGATTCCGCGTTCCGCTTATCACGATCAGGCCCGGGTCATCGGCGACGCACTGGAAATGCAGGTCGTCCCTTGTGTCAACCGACAATTGGCTGGCGGTGAATTCGGCATCGCCACTCTTTCCAAATACCCGCTTGCTGCAGCCGAGCGTTTTGATTTGAGCTATCACCCGCGATTGGAGCCGCGCGGGACATTGCGCACTGACATACTTGTCGGCGACTGCTGTCTCTCCATTTTCAACGTTCATTTGGGTCTGAATCCCTGGGAGCGCCGGTTTCAAAGGCGGCGATTGCTGAGCGAATACATCCTCTGGCACTCGAGTGCCGACAAGCCTCAGGTTGTGCTGGGCGATTTTAACGATCACGTTATTTCCATGGTCCATTCCGGATTTCGTCGCTATTACCGCGACACTGTATCCACACCGCTTCCGACTTTTTATTGGGGAAAGCTTGGATTGCGTCTGGATTATATTTATATTGATGAGGGATTGCGAACAATCGATACAGCGGTGATCGACTCCCCACTGGCTCTTCTGGCATCGGATCACCTTCCGCTGATGACGCAGTTGGCGTTTGTCAAGGAGACACCCCCATCATGTGGTCGTTCTCTACCCATCATCTCGTGAAAATTTTGTATGTCGGAACATTGTTTTTGATTCCCTTTATCATCACCCAGAAAAAAAATCCGATATCCGCTTTGGCCTGGATTATGGCGACCGTTCTTTTGCCCTTTGTCGGGCCGCTTTTTTACTTGTTGTTCGGCACCGACCGGATCAGAAATCGAGGTCTGGAAAAATTGTTTTCCAGCACTCGAATGCGCAAGAGCCTGCGAGAAATCGAAAACCGTTCTGTCCCGGACGAATCGATCAATCGTGTGTTGCAGAGCCATCCGGCCGTTCCGGACATGATCAAAATCTGCAAAAAGTTCAGCCTCTTTGATGCAGTTGCCGACAATCGTCTGGAGCTCCTGGTCGATGCCGAGCCAGCCTATGCCAAAATGGAAGAGATGATTTGCGGCGCGGAGCAACATATTTTTATCAATTTCTATATTTTTCAACCCGATCGGATCGGGCGTCATTTTTTCGATTTGCTGAAGGAACAAGTCCGGCAGGGCGTTCAGGTCTATTTTCTCTATGATGCGATCGGTTCCCGGCATCTGGGAATGAAACGCCGGCTGCTGCAGGATTTGCGCCGGGCCGGCATAGAGGTCAGCGATTTTTTGCCTTTTCGCACCTTTTTCAAACCCTGGAACCTCAATTTGCGCAATCACCGCAAAATTCTGGTGGTGGACGACCGGCAGGCGTTGCTCGGCAGCCTGAATGTTGGCGAGGATTTTCTCAATGCCCATAAAAAGCGCTGGAGAGAAACCAGTGTCTGGCTTCAGGGCGCTGCGGCGGCGCAATTGCGCTGGGTTTTTAGCGAAGATTGGTATACGGCGACCGGAAACGTCCTCTCTATTCCCCGCTA
This sequence comes from Candidatus Zhuqueibacterota bacterium, assembly GCA_016929055.1. Classification (GTDB taxonomy): domain Bacteria; phylum Zhuqueibacterota; class Zhuqueibacteria; order Residuimicrobiales; family Oceaniaggregativiventaceae; genus Sulfursilanivivens. The sequence continues at coordinate 6,106 of JAFGJN010000080.1, read as the reverse complement.
CAGTGCGACTCCCGAGAAAAACGGCTCGGTTGTCCAGGTGGTCGCCAGCGGTCCGGATGAACGCGGTGAAGCGGTGCATCATGCTTTTATCCTGGGGTTGGCTATGGCGCAAAAAACGGTTTTTCTCACCACTCCCTATTTTATTCCCGACCAAGCGTTTTATCTGGCGCTCAAACTGGCGGCGCTTCGCGATGTGGATGTTCGGCTTTTGTTGCCGGGAAAATCCGATCATCCTTTTGTCCGGCTCGCTGGCAGATCCTATTATGACGAGCTGTTGGAAAGCGGCGTCAAGATCTATGAATACACCGGTGGTATCTTGCATGCGAAAATGCTGACAGTGGACGGCGTCCTGTCCATTATCGGTTCGGCCAACATCGACGTGCGCAGTTTTCGCTACAATTTCGAGGTCAATCTGCAGATCTATGGCTCCGAGTTTGCTCGCAGTGCCGAAGAGGTCTTTTTCCACGACTTGAAAAAAAGTCGTAAACTGGGCGGTGAATTCCTGCACCGCTCCCGGCCTGTGCGATTTGTCGAGAACACGCTTCGTCTCTCCAGTCCGCTGCTCTAATCGCGATGGACAACCTGTCAACCATCGGTGTGTCCCCGGCGCACAAAAGATCGATCGCCACAGGAACCATCTGCGGAGGAACGAATATGAAGAAGGAATTTTTCCCACGCGCACTGTTTTGGGGTTTGCTGGTCGTGGGTTTGAATGGTGATGGAATTGCACAAGAGATGAAACAATTCGCAGAAAGGAATGCAATCATGTCTCTGACCTTACGACCCCGGTATACCTGCAATCGAGCCGCTCAGCCGCTGCTTTTGACCGGACGGATCGATGATCCGCAATGGCAAAAAGCTGAATGGATCGATCTGGTGGACGCGGTGAGCGGAAAACGAGCGGAGATGGAAACCCGGGTCAAATGTCTCTATGATGACCGATATCTCTATGTCGCTTTTATTTGTGAGGATTCCCACGTCTGGGGAACACACACCAGACGCGACGAGCCGATCTTTGATCAGGAATGTGTCGAAGTTTTTCTCAATCCGGCCGATACACCCCACCACTATTATGAAATCAATCTCAGTCCGAAAAATGTCGTTTATGACACCCACATCATCAACAACCGCACGCCAGAAAACCCATTGGCCGAATTTCTCGGGTTTCCGCAACTCGATTTTAAAGATCTGCACACGGCGGTATGGATCGATGGTCAGGCCGACCTGCCGGGTGGAGCGCGAGGCTGGCGCGCGGAATTCGCCATACCTCTGGCCGAGCTATTCGGTGCACCTCATTATCCGCCCCGTCCCGGAGATCGCTGGCGCGTCAATTTTTATCGCATCGATTCGCCTCGAGCCGAGAACCGAGTCCATTTTGCCTGGAGTCCCACTGGAAGGGAAGCCTTTCATCTGCCATGGCGATTCGGCGAATTGATCTTTGCCAACTAGTCCTCTTTTTCTCCTTTTGGAATAAGAAAACGGGTTGTTCTGTTATACACAATGTTAAAACGTATACAGATTGGACATTTCACCCCATGGAGGATGTGATGAAATACCTTGTTACAGCGATCGTTCTGTTCTCTTTTCTTGGCATTCAATCAACAAGCGCACAGATTCAATTTACAGCTGATGATCTCAATCGTTTTGTCAACAGCACCCACACTGTCCAAATCGATACCACCGAATCGATAGCGGTCAATGTTGGCGTCGCTGGAGCAAATAGATTATACGACTTTAGTGGTTTGAACTTGAGCGGCGTCAGCATTGCTAACGAATTTTTATTGGCCGGACAAACGCCTTTTGCCGGTCAATTTCCCACAGCCACGCATGCCGTCAAAATGATTCTTCCGAATTCGGATGAGTATGGATTTCTCTATAACTATATGCGAGTGAACGCCAGCGGAATCCAATCTCTGGGAACGGTTTATGCCAGCAATGACAATCAATTCGAGGGAATGGAGGGGGACGATGAGTTTATACCCTTGCCATTGGTCTACAACAACCGGTGGCAAAGCGTGGAAGCCGACACCTTTTCGTTCGGCGGTGTCTCCAGCATAACGACAACCCGCACCGATCATCATATCGATGGGTGGGGTAAAGTAAAGTTGGCGTTTGGTGAATACGACTGTTTGCGTTGGCGCCAGGATGTGACCACGATTTCCGCCACCAGCGCCGGAGGTTATACCGTTCCTATCGACAGTTTCAAAACCATCGAGTACAGCTATATCGGCAAAAACTCGTTCTATTTTGCCTCCATATCGAGCATGGAAGACGAAGAGAATCCGCAATTTACCCAAGCTTCAGATGTTTCCTTGCTCGTGGAAGCACCGACATTAACCTCTGTCCGGGACGATCATCGCGTCGTGTTCCCGGACGAATTTGTGTTGTTGCCGGGATATCCCAATCCCTTTAATCCGAATATCCGCTTGCGTTTTCATTTGCCGCAAAATCAGCATGTCCGGCTGCAGATCGTCAACAGTCTGGGACAGATTGTCCGTGTTCTGGTGGACGGCACGGTTGCTGCCGGACTGCACGAATCTCTTTGGGATGGAAGGGATCGAGACGGCCGTGTGCTCTCGAGCGGCAATTACCGGGTCGTTCTCCAATCTGCAGATGAGCGGCGGGTTCAAACGGTCACACTGATAAAATAAGCCGGTTCCCGGATCTCTAGTCGGGTCCGGGACCCCCTCTTTATTTCTTGTCCCTCGCAGGCGACAATATTTGCCTTTGGTCACTTGCATGCCACACTTTTGTTTTCACTCCATTTATATCGGCAAAACCCCCACCTTTTCAATGTAGAAAAAACAATAGTTTGCGCCTCTTTTTCATCGGGTAAACGGGAACGTCTGGTTTTTTGCCTGTCATGTTTTTGGTACAGTTTTTGAAAAATGTGACACAAAGACCGAATGTTTGTATGATAGAGGAAATCAGCTATGCGCTATCTGTCCTGTTTTCTCTGTTTGGTTGTCGTGCTTCCCTTGTGGCGGGTCGAGGCTCAGGTGGAATACGACGACGACCAGGTTTCTCTGTTGCTGACCCTGGCGAATCGCTATCGTGAGACCTACCGACTGCAGCAGGAGCAAGCGGACGCTTTTGCGTTCCAGCGCCAAATTCCGGTTCGGCAGTTGACCCCGGACGGGGATTTTGTCCGCATTCGTCGCATTGAATCGGGTTGTCCGATTTTTTTTACGACTCACAACCTCAATGCAGCCAAAACTGTTTCCACCGATCTGCTCTGGAGCGAAGGGCTGGAAGGAAACGGTATTCTTTTAGGCATGTGGGATGGTGGGGATGTTTTGCTTTCGCATCAGGAATTCGGAACGCGCATTGTCGACTCTGACGGAGTGAGTCCCAACGGCATTCTTTGGCACTCGACCGCTGTGGCAGGCACAATGATCGCTGCCGGTATTCGAGCGGACGCCAAAGGCATGGCCCCGGCTGCTCAACTCGCGGTTTATGATTGGGAAAACGATGCGGCCGAAATGATTGCGGCTGCTGCGGATCCGGGCCTTTTGGTATCGAATCACAGTTATGGTATGGTGGCAGGTTGGTCTTACGGCACGTATGATTCGAATTTGGGCGAGGGCTGGTATTGGTTTGGCGATATCGCCATCGATGAAGATGAATCTGTTTTTTTTGGACGCTATGACAGCGATGCAGAGGCTTTTGATAACATCATGGTTTCTGCACCGCAGTACCTGATCGTTGTTGCAGCCGGCAACCATCGCTATGAGGGACCGCTCAATCAACCGATCGCCCATTATGCCCTCAGCAGTGGAATAACGCCGGGTCAGTATACTTGGGTGTCGTCCAATCGCACTCGACCGCTGGATGGTATCAGCGATTGCCTTGCCGGATTCGCCACGGCGAAAAATGTATTGACCGTAGCGGCAGTAGAGGATATTCCGGATCGTTACAGCGCTCCAGAGGAGGTCATTATATGGGCGGATATTCCCAACCGCCGAGGCAGTTCGGCGGGGCCGACTGATGACGGCCGCATCAAACCCGATATTGCCGCAAACGGTTACGACTTGATCTCGGCTTCATCCGCCGGCGACAACCAATACGCCAGCGGCAGTGGTACCTCTTTTGCGTCACCGAATACCAGCGGTTCTCTGGCACTTTTACAAGAACGCTATTACCAGACGCATGCTGGTTCCTGGATGCACGGCTCGACATTAAAGGCGTTGGCGATTCACACCGCCGATGAAAGTGGCCCCGCGCCTGGCCCAGATTACGATTTTGGGTGGGGATTGCTCAACAGCAAAAAGGCGGCCGACCTGATCGGCGGCGATCAGGCCAATCCGCTTTTGATACAGGAAAGTGTTCTCGAATCTTTGGAAACCATCGAGTTTACCGTTTATGCTGGCGGATCCCAACCTCTGCGCGCGACCCTCGTCTGGAGCGATTTGCCTGGAACACCGCCTCCCCTCAACCAGGTCGATCCGAATACGCCCATGTTGGTCAACGACCTGGATTTGAGAATAGAGCACAGCGGCACGACTTTTTACCCCTGGACTCTGGATCCCCTGAATCCCATGGATCCGGCTCGTCGCGATCGTGACAATTCGGTCGACAATGTCGAGCAGGTTCTGATCGACTCACCACAGCCGGGATGGTATACGGTGCGAATCACTCACAAGGGAACGCTATCAACAGGTGCGCAACCGTACTCGCTTATTCTGTCGGAATTTGACGGCGATTCGGATTTTGGCGACGCCCCGGCACCCTATCCAACCCTGGCAGCACAAAACGGAGCCATGCACCCGATCGTCAACTCTCTCTTTTTGGGATCGGTGGTGGATGGCGAGCCGGATGGTCAACCGCATGCTTTAGCTTTGGGAGATGATCAGGATGCACCGCAAAATGACGAGGACGGGGTTGTTTTTCTCACACCTCTGATTCCCGGAAACAGTGCGAGTCTGAACGCAATCGCCAATCTGCCGGGTCTGCTCAACGCCTGGGTCGATTGGAATGCAGACGGCGACTGGGCAGATATAAGTGAACACGTATTTGTCGACATGCCATTGGTTGCCGGAATCAATCCGCTCAATTTGGCGATCCCAGGCACGGTCACTTCCGGCTCGCTCTATGCTCGTTTTCGGTTCAGCAGCGCCGCTGGATTGTCCTATGATGGCCCCGCACCCGATGGCGAAGTAGAGGATTATGCGCTGGATGTTGAGACCGATTCCGATGGTGACGGCATTCACGATACGATTGAAGGCACGGGCGACCGGGACGGCGACGGGGTGATCGACGCTCTGGATTACGATCCCACCGGCTATCTCTACGATGGAATGACCGGACTGATTCTTTCCGGCGGATCAGTTACTGTCAGCGCCCCTTCCGGCGCTGTCGTCACGCTCCTGCAGAACGGCAACAACGGCTATTATCAATTTGTCACGGACGGAACGCCTGGCACCTATACGCTGCAGATTACCCCCCCGGCGGGCTATTCCTTGAGCTCCTCCTGTGTCCCAATGAGTCAACAGCCTTTTGATCCGACTGGAGGTCCCAATCCGACCGCTTTGGGTTCAGGGGAAAACGCCTCAACCGGATATCTGGTCAGCGCCCAATGTATCAACAATCCCTATACGCTCTCATTTGATTTGCAACCGGGAGATCCCTGGATCATCAACAACAACATTCCATTTGGTAACCTGGTTCCCATCGAACTCTCTTCTTTCACTGCGATCGAAGCAGCTGGCGATGTGTTGCTTTCCTGGGAGACCCAGTCGGAAACCGAGAATTTGGGATTTCACATCTATCGCAAGTCGGCTGAGGAAAAAGAATTCAGCCAAATCACCCGCGAACTCATCGCCGGAGCCGGCAACAGCCAGGTAACGCAGCGGTATAGTTATTTGGATACACAGGTCTTTTCCGGACAGACTTATGATTATCAGCTTGTGGACATTGATTATAGAGGCCAAATCACTCCGCATGAGGCGGTTCGAGTCACGCTGACTGTGCCGGAAAAGTTCACCCTTTTGCAAAATTATCCCAATCCATTCAATCCGGAAACAACGATTCCTTTTGATCTGGACCAGGAAGGCTGGTGTGATTTGCGCGTTTACAATCTTTCCGGTCAACAGGTGCGGATTCTGGT
>JAFGJN010000079.1 GCA_016929055.1 Candidatus Zhuqueibacterota bacterium | reverse complement strand
TCCACGGGATGGGGTTTGACAAAATCGCAAAATTTATCCCAACTCTCGGTCGCGTTGGAGCGAAATCCGAAATAGTTGCTGCAATCGCTCGCCTCACCCTGACTCGCCTGCAGTCGGTAAGTGACAGCTGGACTATTTTTGGCAATCGGTGGATTTACATCGCCTTCACTCTCCACCGGAGGAATGACCAGAGACAATCCCATCCGCTCGGTATAGACGCTGTAACCATTCCAGGGATACCAGACACGCACTTGTTCCGGTAGAAGCCATTGATCCTCAAAGGTATAGGGTCCGAGAATCGATTGGGTGTCAATTGCGGTTGCAGCCAGGATATCTCGCCAGGACACCGGAAAAGCGAATGGATGGCCGATATCATTCCAGCCGGGATGCAATTCCACCACGAATCCTTCATCTGCCTTTGTGGAAAGGCCCGGACCGCTGCTGATACGGGACGGCTTGGTTCGGGAGATGAGCCAAAAGGCACGGCCGGAATCAAGGTGCGGGAGGTCGGGGTGTTCATCATACCCTTGTTGCTGCGGGTTCCAATAAAACAATCGCCAGTTCCGAGTCGAATAGGCGCCGAAATCGTCAGCCAGGACGGCTTGAGCATCCGGATCTGCAGCTTGAAGGGGCAAAGAGATCATGCGATAATTGGCCTCTCTCGTTCCGGCAGGCCAGGTGCCCGGCCGAATGAGCCCATAGTTGGCGGGACCGGAAACCAGGGTCTGCAGATACTGCTCATTGGGAACGGCCGAAGCGTCGGGTATGCGGGTGATGTTCAAACCGTCGCTAAAATTCACCGAAAACGCCAGGCCGCGCTCGTCGACGGACTGGCCTGGGATCGTGGCCAACCACAGCGAATCTCCTTCAGCTGAAAAATCGATTGAAACGCTGCTTTTTTGACCGATACGACGGTAGTTCAAGCGCGTTGTGAGGAGAGGATATTCTTCATCTACGCGAGCCCGGATCTGCAACGATTGTCCGGCAAAAGCACTACCCGGCACCTGCAACAGGACACGCGGAGCGAGGTGGTCCAGGCGAATCTGCAGCGAATCATCGGCACCGGCATTGCCGGCGAGATCAGAAACCGAACAGACCAGCCAATGGACACCGTCGGGTTGATTTTCGATCGGAATCTGGAAATCGGCGACAGAGCCCTCGCCGGGCCATTCTCGGGTCAAAGGTTCAGAATCCAGGCGTAAGCGAACCGAGCCAGGGTTGGTTTCATCGACGGTCACGCGCAGTGTTGCCCGTTTATGATGAACCGGGTTAAAGCCATTTGGCGGAAGAGGTGCATCGACCCAGGAAAGTGTTCCCCACCGGGGAGCGATCGAATCCCAGCGCAACAGAATGCTGTCACGATTTGTGTAATCCAAATTGCCGCGATTGTCGCGCAACCAGATATGCAGCCACTGACCGTTTTGCACCTTGGCTGTAACAGCCAGAGGTGAAACGGCCGGTGCGGTGGCGGTGGTATCGAAATGAAACCGGGGCGCGGATCCCAATTTATAAAAAACCCGGGCAATACCGCTGGGATCAACCGGTTCCTTCCAGTTGACAGTAAAAATGTTTTCCGATTGCCAGGGCGAAGGCGATTGTTCGTCGACGCGCAGGTCTCCGGGGGGCGGCGGTGCCAGGTTATCGACAGTGGTGGTGTCGACCCGGGTCACGCTTTCCGCCTCGCCCCAAAAGGGTTCGCGGTTGCCGGCGCGATCCCAGGCGGTCACTTCGAAAGCATACGAATGACCATGAGCTCCGACATAGCGATCCGTGGTCTGGGCAAATTTTTCGCGCAGTGTGAACCAGTCGCCCTGATCGATACGAATGCGCAAATCATAACTGCCTGATAATCCCGCCCCATCACCGTCCGTTCCCCGATTGGCGCCGATCCAGGAGAGGGAAAAGGTTTCGGTCAGACTGGTATCCGGCGATTGAACGACAGCGCCGCTGGGGGGGGTCGTATCGATGCAGCAGAGCAAACTGTCCCGCCGAGCATTGCCAGCGCTGTCCTGCACCACGAGAATGAGCGGGTAACAGCCATCCGCAACAGTCGACAAATCTAGATTGAAATCGAACGTCAGATTTTGTGAGATCGAAAAGTCGGTCAACAACCAGGTCTCGCCGGTCTGGCCCAAAAGAAGCAGCGCAAATTCCGGAAAATCCTCCTGAACAACAAATCGAACCCCGATTGAATCGTCGAGAACCGGATTGACCCATTTTGCTTCGCTGCGAGCACCCCATAATTGGCGATCGACTATAACCGGCGCGCTTTTATCGGATTTTATCGAAAGAAAAGCGTGTTGCCGATAATCGCGGTTGCCTCGGCCGTCCTCCAGCCAGACAAAAAGCGGATATCTGCCATCCGCCGGTAGCGGCAAATTAACCGGCGGAATGGCCGAGACGGTTCCTGCCGTATCGCTATCGGAACCGGGTTCCCAAAATGCGTACCAGAGACGGGAGATGCCACTTGGATCCATCGGGTTTTCCCATTGCAGCTTTATCGTATCCTTGGCTGTCCAGCCGTTGGGCTGCACATCGCTCAATTGGAGATTGAGTGGTGGTCCGGGCGCCTGTCGATCGCCAAAATTGGGATCGACAAAAGTCATGGATTCAGGGGCACCGGTTAAAGTTTCTCTATTGCCGACCCGGTCATACGCCGCAGCTTCAAATGCATAGAGACGAAAAGCTTCGCCTGCATAACGATCGCTGTCGCCGCGGAAACGGGTTTTCCAGGATTGCCAGTCGCTCGAATCGATCCGAACACGAACGTCATAGCTTCCGGCCAGTCCGCTACCCGATCCATCCGAGGCACTTTGACCCCAATAGACGGTAAACTCTCCTACGGCCACCGTATCCGGCGAGATCGACTGAGCGCCGAAAGGAGCAGTGGAATCGAGAGAGAGTCGAATTGAATCCTGTGTACTCCAACCCGCACTGTCGACCAAACCGACTTTAATGGAGATACTGGTATCGGGGATATCGGCAAACTCAACCGAATAGAGAAAAGGCGAAACGGTGTCCTCGGGAGAGATCACCAGAGGGGCTCCAAAGAGAAAGTCCGAGCGCAGGGTTACCTGGCGCAGATAGGGTTCACGAAAATAGACCGCCAGGGGACTTGAAGAGATCAAATGGGTATTGAACCATTCCTGCGCCACCGCGCCGGATTGCCAGCGCAGGCTGTCGATCGAAGGCGGTTGGGGGTCATGGCGCAAAAGGACTTGGGAAAAACGGTTGAAATCGGCATTGCCGCTGCCGTCTTCGAGCCATACATAACACCACTCGCCGAAAGCGGTTTGGGCTCGTACCGAAAGCGGGGGCAATCCGGTTGCGGAACCGGTTGTGTCATCCGCCGCTGTGGGTGGGCTCCCAATTTTATACAAAACACGGGCAATGCCGCTGGCATCATCCGGATTTATCCAATTCAGGGAAAACCATTCGTTCTTATTCCAGGGACTGGGACTGCTGCCGTCCGCAATCAGCTGTTGCGGCGGAGCGGGTGGCAAAAAATCGATGAGGGTGGTATCCACCCGCGTCCAGGTCTGCGCTTCAGATAGCAGTTGTTTGTTCTCCAGCCGATCGCTCGCCAGAACCTGAAAGGCATAGACATGTCCATGTTCACCGGTAAAAGAGGCCTGTCGGCTTGACGTGTTTTGACGATGGATTTTCCAGGATCCGCCATCGTCGGAATAGATTAAATCATACAATCCCGAGATACCCACGCCATCGCCGTCGTTGCCGGCGGTCCAGCTCAACGAAAAAGTTTTGTATGCGGTGGTGTCGGGTGAGACAACCCGAACATCTGTAGGCGGAGTACCATCGATACGCAGGGTATCGAAAAAGACAGCTGTATTCCCGGCGCTGTCTGTGAGCGCGATGGAGAGGGGATAAACACCATCATCGGCCAAATAGATGCGCAGCGGAATTTGGGCACGGGCATTGAGAACAGTGGGCAGACCGCGACGAACGATGCGCAGATTTAGAGGTGGCGAAGCGACGACCACGCTGTCGAGAAATCGGTCCGAATAGGTGATTTCGAGTTGAGCGAAATCCTGAGTGTGGGGATTGAACCAGTCCGGGTCGACACCTGGATTGAGAAATTTGCTTTCATGCAGAATCGGCGCCTGAGGATCGTAGCGCAGCAGGACCCGGGCAGTGTTGCGAAAATCGCGATTGCCGCGGGTATCCTTGAGCCAGACATAAACCGGTTGCCCGCCCGAAACCGTGGCTGTAATGGAGAGGGGGCCCTGGGCTCCGGCCTGAGAATCAAAATCGGTATTGGAGGTCGGTGGCGAACCGACTTTGTAATAAGAACCGCCGATCCCGCTTTCGTCTTCGGGCAATTCCCAGTCGAGGACAAAAGTCGGTGTCGATTTCCATGGACTGGGATTGGCGCCATCAGCGTTCAGAAGCAGCGGCGGTGGAGGTGGTGAGGTATCATCAGCGGTCGTATCCACCACTGTTGCTGTCTCTTGGATGCCGGATAGGCTTTCCCGGTTGTTCAAATGATCCCAGGCGGCTGCTTCGAACACATAGCGAGACCCGTGCTTGCTTTCAGAAAAGAGCGCAAATGTACCGCGGTATCGATCGAGCCAGAGCCGCCAGCCTCCCTCATCTTCCCGTACCATAACGGTATAAAGTCCGGAGAGGCCGACGCCATTATCCTCTCCCCCGCCCCAGCTCACACCGAATTCAAGTGTCGAGCTGGTATCCGGGCTGGCGGCGACCATGCCGGTTGGGGGAGTTTGATCGATGAAAAGATAGGTGGACTTTTGCGTTCGGTTGCCGGCACTGTCGACAATCGCCGCCCAGAGAGTATGCCGTCCGTCGATTGCGCCGGAGATGGGCAGGGCCAGTGAGACGGTATCGGGATCGCTGCCGGCAACAAGGCCCATTCTTCGACTCACACCCAGAGTCTCTGCGGTGAGAATGACGCTGTCGGCATGTTCTTCGCGAAAAAGGATCTGAAATAACGCTTCTGCTGTTTCACGCGGATTGTACCAGGAAGCGCTATAGCCGGGATTGAGAAAACGCATGTCATCGATTGCGGGAACAACCGAGTCGTATCTCAACTCGACTCGTGCCCAGTTGAGCGCCACATTGCCCCATTTGTCTTCGAGCCAGACATAGATCGGCGTGATGCCTTGCTGTGCGGCTTCGATCTGCAATGCTCCTTCGCCGGGACCTGTTCCATGAAAATCGGCAAGCGTATTGGGAGGCGATCCGCGTTTCCAGTAGCTTTTGACAACGCCGCTCTCATCGTATGGGACGGTCCAGCTGACAACAAAGCGCCGATCATTGCACCAGTCGCTGCTCCCGACTTGATCATTGGCGGCGAGATCGATGGGAGCTGGAGGCGGTTCGCGATCATCCGCGGTGATATCGACGATGACGATGGCTTCGGCAATTCCACGCCGACTTTCAATATTTCCGACCTGGTCACGCGCCAGGACTTCAAACCCATAGCTGTTTCCGTGAACAGCGGTAAAAGTCGCTTCTTGGCCAGCAAAATCGGTCAACCATTGATTCCAGTTTTCCTGATTCTTGCGGACAAAGACATCATATCGGCCGCTCAGACCGCTTCCGCCTTCATCCTCTCCCGCGCTCCAGGAAACATCGACTTGCAGATCTGCGCTCAGCTCGGTAACCTGGGCAACCGCTCCCCGGGGCGGTGTGCCATCTACCCCCAGACGCGCGCTTGATTGCCCGCTGTTGCCGGCCGAATCATGCAAGGTTGCAGTAAACAGGGATATACCTTGTTCGAGCTCATCAACCGGAAGCACCAAATCAACGGTCTGTCCCAAGCCCGAAGGAATCGGTGATTTGGACAAAGCAGCCGGTAAAGCGGGAGATGCAAGATCGACTTTTTCAGCATGAATCTCGGAATAGGTGAACCGGGCTGTGAGATCCGAGATGCGATGGGGATTAACCCATTGCAGGCCGTCCTGGCCGACCCACACCGGCGATGCGATAAAGACGAGCGAATGCACTTGCGGATTTGTTCGGTCTGATCGCAATTCCACGCGGGCGTATTGGGAATAGTCGCGATTACCGCGTCCGTCTTGCAGCCAGAGATAGAGCATTCGTTCGCCTTCGTGATCAGAATCGATCGTCAGCGGATCTTCAGCGGATCCAACAGCGTCAAAGTCGGTGTCGGCCGCAGGCTCGGCGCCGATTTTCCAATAACTGAGCGCGATTCCGCTTTCATCGGCCGGGTTGTCCCAGGTAATGGCAAAAGTCGAACCGCTGGTCCAGGGACTGGGATTGCCGCCATTGGCGCGCAAATTCTGGGGAGGCGGTGGAGCGGCAAAGTCATCCAGAGTGGTATCGACAAAAACCCAGGCTTCCGCCGTCCCGGTCAAGCGTTCCAACAGACCAACGCGATCATAGGCGGCGGCTTCGAATTCGTAGAATGAGAGGTGTTTGCCCTGAAAGGTAGTGCCGGTTAGGTTGGTTCGCGACAGCCAGGTCGTCCAACTGCCGCCATTTTCGCGCACACGTACACGATATTCACCTTTGAGACCGCTGCCGCTGCCGTCGCTGCCGCCTCCCCAGGATAAATTGAACCAGACATCCGATGAGCTGTCCTCTGCGGCGGATGCCAACGTGCCAGTCGGTGGTTGAGCATCACTGCCAAACCAGGATGAAACCGAAGTCGCGTGGCCGGCAGAGTCGCTTATGGTCACAGTATAGTCATAGCGCCCATCCGACCACTCACCCGCCGGCAGCTGAAAAGAAGCAACCTGCAGAACGCCTGGCGGAGGTGAAAGTATCGTCCAGGTACGCGAAAGCACCGGAATTTCAAGCAAAATCCGCCGAGGATATTCTTCGGTATAGACCACCTGTAAATTCAGATCCTGTTGAGATGTGTTCACCCAGCGATCGAGATAGACGGCCTGGGGCAATTGGGTAGAGACCTGCCGCGGAGACCGAGTGTCGAGAACCATGGTGCGGGATATGGAAGTGGGGCTCGCGAAATAACGATCAAAAGCCTGAATACTCCAGGAATAGACACCGTCCGCCGGCAGGGTGAGCTGCAGCCGCCATTCGATGGTGGTATCGTCTGAGGGTAACCGCGGAGTAAAGCGTTCGGGCGAAACACGGGAATCGATCACGATTTCTCCGGGTGTTCCGGCAGTCAACCCGCGCAGGGTGACGGCGAAATGAAGAGAATCCGCCTCCGGATCACCACCTGAACGCCAGCGCAATTCGACCAGCGGATTCTGATAATGGATTCGATTTGCCGGAGCGATTGGAATCGGCGCATTGGGCGGCTCATTTACTTGGGTCTGGTTGAAAAGAAAGGTCAGGATGCTTTCATCATGAATGACGGCCGCATCGAGAGAGCCGTTGTTGTCAAAATCACCGACAGCCACCATTTTGCTGTTGGCGGGCAATGTCCGTTTGGGTTGGACGCTGAATTGCCCAGTGCCGTCGTTGATAAACACAGAAAGTGCGGAGGGATCGCTTCCCGTGGTTATAGCATCGATATCGCCGTCGGCATCAAAATCACCGCCGTCGAGGCTACCCGGGGCATCATACGTCAGGTACTCGACGCCGGGGGAAAAATAAAGCGTGTTGGGAAGAGAGGTGGCGTTGAGACTGGAGATCAAGCGGCTGGAAGCTAGATCGGCGGCGAGCATATCGGTGAGGCCGTCGTTGTTGAGATCAGCCGTCAAAGCGTTTTCCAGATCGCCAATCATAGGTGGCGAAAAGTTGTAATGGGGTTCATCGGCAAATAAACCGGTTCCGTCATTGAGGAACAGCTGGAGTGCAACACCGCTGCTTTGATGTGTGGTTCCAACATCGGTCGCTCCATCGTTGTTGAAATCACCGCAAAATATTTTTTCGGCGCGATTATTGTTCCAAAAGGTATGATCAGGCTCCCCAGTTTCGGCAAAACGACCATTGCCGCGGTTAAAATAGATCATCGCCGCATCTTCACCTTCCCCTTGATCGATGCGCTTAACGATAACGATATCGAGCAAGCCGTCGCCGTTCAAATCGGCAATAGCGGCGCCGCGGGGTTCGGCGCGCGAACTCTTGGTCACTTTGATGGTTCGATCGATACGCAGGCTTCCATCCGATTGGCTCAAGCAGATGCTAAAATGGCGCAGGCTATTTTGAACAGGCCCTCGATGAACCAACACATAGTCTGTCAATCCGTCCTGATTCAAGTCTCCGGCGACGATCGGCCGTGTGCGGGCGGGAATATCGATGCGCTGCAGCGGCAAGAGCCCTCCCGGACGCAGCGAGAACACTTGAAGGATTTCTTGGTCTTGGTCTTCACCGCTCAGCACGAGATCCGTATGCCCGTCGCCGTCGGCATCGGCGGCAACAAGGGATGTTAATTCTAGATCGAGCGAAAATTGTTGATCGATGAACCAGGCTGTGCCTTTTACGGCACGAATGTAAAAGTTCCAGATATAGCCGTGTTGCAGATGTTCACCGGTCAAACTGTGCACCTGATCGGTGAGTATCACAGTAATCAAATCGCCGGGCAAAAGGGGCGCGGCAGGAATGAACAACGCTGTACGGCTATCCGCCTGATAGTAGACCTGACCGCTCACCTGTCCGCTTTTTCTCCCGGTCACGAGAAAGGAAGAGTTGTCGATGGATGAGGGGGCGATGGGTTGTTTGAATAGAACGCGGATGGTGACCGAACGATCAACCGCAGGAGAGTTGGCGATCGGAAAAACGCTGTCGACAAAGCGATCCTGGGCCAAAGTCCGGCCGTAACCCGATACAATCAACAAAAGCAACAGTTGCAGCACTCGCCTTTTCAAGAATTATCTCCTCAGGAAGACCCGATCGATGCCGTGCAAGATCACTCGACGATTTCGAGCGGTTCCAGTCGACAACTCGCGCGAATTTTTTGGCCGACTCTGACTATCACAACCGTATCGGCCGGGTGACAGCGAAAGCCTTGCCGATGGAACTTTAGCCGGTGATGCGCCTCCGGCAGCTCCAGATGAACAGGCGTCGTCAAAGGTTCTCCTGAATTAATGGTAACAAAAACAAAACCAAAATCCAAGGCATTCCGCACCACAACCTCCATCTGCCCGTATTTAATCTGGTCCGGATTAAAAGCGATGACGGTTGGATGGTGGTTGGAAACAGTGATTTGGGTTTCCCAGCGAAAATATCCATTCGAAGCGAAATAAATCAGAGAATAAACGCCTGGTGCGAGCGAGCAATCGTACGGTAACGCATGCGCTTGGGGTTCCCGGCCGATTTGGATGTTATCGGCAAAAGGCACAGCGGTGAAGCGCAGAGTTAGAGATTTGCCGGCCATTGCAGGTGCAGGTTCGGTGACGATGGCACCGGCTTGCTGGCTCGTGGTCGGCGGCTGATCGGGACTCTTGATAATTTTTTCAGCAGGAGGACTTGGTCGATCCCCTGCGGTAGATCGCCTCAGGGCAACCGTATTCTCCTCGGATTCATATTCTTGAGGCTGCTCGCCCGATGAACGAAGACGGGATAGAAACGACTTGTAGAGCGTGGAATCCTCTTGCGTTAAAGCCAGATCGGAGGAATCGTCACGAGCCCTATCCAGGTGCTCTGCAGAATCGAGCGGATAGACAAACTCTTCATAAAGCGCGGTATCAGCACTCGGGTTGGAAGAAAATTCAGTGACAAGCAAACCGGACAAAATCAGGACAAAAAGAGCGAAAAAGATCAAAAACAAAGAGACGGTGCGTCTTTTACTGCCCACGATTCTGCGGATCCAGAGCGGCTGGGGTATGTAGGCCAAAAGGCGTTCATGCCAGTTGGACTTGAAACCTTGTATCGTTTCTTCAGCTTCTTGAAGGCCGCGATCGGGCAACAAATCGAGCTTGGCGAGAATTTCGGAAAAATTTGCCGGTCGATTGGCCGCCTGCGGATGAATCATACGCGAGATCATGCGATCCCATTGGGGCGATATGGATTTGGTTTTTTTGATATTTGCGAAAGGATCCAGTTTTTTACTCAACACGGAAACAAGATCCGGTGCGCTGAAAGGAACAGATCCATCTAAAAGCGTTTGAAACAACACACCGACTGCATACAATTCCGAGCGCGTGGTGGGGCGATAGTCGTCGCCGAACAATTCCGGTGCACAATAGGGCCAGAGGGGCTGAAGAGCCTGTGGATAGGCTTTCATCGCATGAGCGATCATGGCAGCTGACCCAAAATCGGCGATCCGAATCAGTCCTTCTGAATTGACAAAGACGCTTTTGGGACTGAGCGCGCCGTGAGCGATTCCGGCAAGAGAGCTGCGGTAAAAGAGATCGGCGATTTGTGCTATTATACGCTGGGCGCGTTCATTCAAGAGTTCATCGATCTCTTCGATCCAGGTTTCGAGATCGACGCCGTCGAATCCCTCGTAGACAGCATAATGCGTCGAACCAAGAGAACCGAACTCGCGAATCGCCAGGCAGTTGGGATGATCGAGGGAGCGATGAACCTTGCACGACTGCAGGAAAGCCTCGACCATGCGGGCATCTTGCACAAAGTCGGAATTGAGCACCCGGAACCACAACCGTTCGCCGCTTTTGCTCGATTCAGCCTGATAGGTGGTCCAGAGGACCGCGTTCGAGATCGGCTGCAAAATTGTCTGATCAATCTTTATCATATGTTCACAAAGTATTTTTCCAATTGACACGGCGCCAGTCGCCGCCCAGGGTTGCGAATTGTTGACAACCGCTTTGATCGGTGCGCCAGATCCGGGCGCCCGCCTGTTGCCAGGTTTCGATGGTTTTTTCCGATGGCAGTCCGAAGCGATTGTTTTTTCCGACCGAAACCACCGCAATTCCAGGAGAAACAGAGCGGACAAAATCGGGCGAACTGGAAGTCGGGCTGCCGTGGTGTCCGACTTTGACGATATCGCAAGGCAACAGAGCGTTAAACCGCTTCTGCATGACTCTTTCGCTGTATTCTTCCGCATCTCCGAGAAGCAGCATGGACGAGCGTCCGACCATCAGGCGCAGAACAATACTCGCATCATTAAGAGTGCCCGGATTCTCTTCGGCCTGCTTCAATTCAGCGGGGGTTGGGTGCAAAACCCAGGCGACAATCGGGCCGGGTCCTTTAAGCGAATCACCGGCGGTCACCTGTTTGACCGCTATGCCGAGCAAGGTGGCAAGGCTATCAACGGTTTGACAGAACGGCAACTCGATATTCAAGCGATTGTAGACCAAACGCTGCACCTGAAACCGCTGCAGCAGAGCCGGCAGACCACCGATATGATCGGCATGCGGATGGGTGATCACCACAGTATGCAGCTGACGGATGCCTGAGCGGATCAAAAAGGGTGCAATGGTCTGCCGCCCGGCGTCCCAGGTTTCGGTGCAGTCACCCGCATCGATCAACAAAGCCTGATGATCCGCCGTCTGGACGACGATCGCATCGCCCTGGCCGACATCGAGAATGGAAACCGTGGTTTCACGCGTATCGATCAAGGCCGATCGCCACATCAGCAAGTTCCACAGCAGCAAATTGATCACCACCACTTTGCCGCAAAGACGGCGGTGCGAACAAAAAAACAGGGTTATGACACCGGTGGCAAACGCGAGCATCCACAGAATTGACGGCCGAGCCACCGACAAATAGGCCATGGGCAATTTGTTCGCTCGAGTGACAACGCCGATCATCGTTAAAAGAGCGATTCTCGCCGTCTCGGCGAAACAGTCGGCCACATAGGAACTCAGTGCATCAAAAAGGGACGCCAGATAACCCAACGCGACTGTCATACCGGTCAACGGCACCACCACCAGATTTACCGGCAGCGACAGCAACGGAATTCGGTTGAAATAGAAAGCCGTCAACGGCGCGGTGGCGAGCTGTGCCGCCAGAGATAGCGCAAGCAAATCCAGGACTCGGGAAGCCCATGGCCACAGACCTTTTCGCTCCCGCCAGCCCAGAGATTCGATTCCTTTGTGCAGGCGGCTATAGAGAAAGATAATGCCGATTACGGCGACAAAACTGAGCTGAAAGCCGGCTGTATAAATCTCGAGTGGATTGAGACACCAGATAACCAGGGCAGCGATTGCGAGTGAATTTATAACCGAATTGCGGCGCTGGAGGACAAAGCCGGCGAGGAGCAGTGCGACCATGATGGAAGCCCGCACCACGGGCGGATGCGCACCGGTCAACAAACTGTAAAAGAACAATCCAAACCCGACCCCGATCGGCCGGGTGGCCATCGGCAGCCGCAGCAACGACAGTACCAAAAGCAGAGCAGCGGCAAAAAAGCCGACATGCAAACCGGATACCGCAAGCACATGGATAACCCCGATATTGGCAAAGGCTTCCCGGAGTTCCGGCTGGATCTCACTTCTGCTGCCGAGCAAAAGACCATTGGCCAGGGCGGCCGGTGCGCCGTCGAGTGTCCGGTCGAGTGTTGTGCGTATGGCCAAACGCGCCGGTTCAACAACCAAGCGGCGAAATCGATTTCCTTCCCCTCCCCCTAACCGAGCCGCCTGCAGCGGGCGATTGACACGGAGAATGGCATAAATGCCTTGCTTGGCAAGATGGTCGCGATAGTCGAATTCACCCGGGTTCCTCGATTCGGGCGGAATCTGAAGCGAACCACGAAGCACCAACCGATCGCCATAGCGCACCGGAAATTCACTGTGCAAAAGCCGGACCCAGATCCGTCCCTGAACAGCAAAAGGTAAATGATCGTATAGAAAGAGCGAGTCGCAATCGAATACAAAAGCACAACCCTGTGAACGATAATCGATACTGCCGGCTACACTGCCTTCGATTGCAACAGATTCAAAGAGATCGGCAAACCGGGAAACGCGATCAAAAGCGGATTCCTGGATGCGAAGGGCGGTGCCTGACATACCGACGGCGAAGGCGCAAGTTGTACAAGCGATCACAAAGAGCCGGGAAAAGTTCCAGCCATAACAAAGCGCAGCCAATATCAAAGATGCGACAGCGACAAGTAGAGCTCCATCCGGCACACTGCTCAAACTCTTGGCAACGATGGTGCCGAGCATCAGCGGAATCACCAGCAAAAGGGCCGGATATTTGTGAATTGCCTGCCTGATCCCGACCTCCCTCCGCAGCAGTGATTTTCACAAATCGTCGCTCGCGGAAATTTTATCCAAAATCCAGCGGTGCAAGGATTCAACCCGCTCCGCCAGAACATTCAGAGAACCGGAATTGTCCAGAACATAATCGGCCGACTCGATCTTTATTTCATTTGCCAGCTGTGCCTGCATTCGATTGACAGCATCCTGATGCGAGACGCCATCGCGTTCGCAGGTACGCTGAAGGCGAATCGCTTCGGGGGCGGTCACGGTCACCACAAGATCGCACAAGCGGTCGATCTTTAATTCGAGCAAAAGTGCCGCATCGATCACAATATAGGGTGACGGGCGTGACGATTTTTTCGCTTCCGCCACCAGCTGTTTCACTCGACGCAGCATCACCGGATGCACGACGGTGTTCAAACGGGCACGAGCTTGAGCATCGGCAAAGATCAGATTGCCCAACCGCCGTCGATCGAGCCGACCCTGGCTAAAATATTCGTCACCGAAAATCCGCTGCAATCGACTGTGAACGCGCGGATTTTCATTCACCGCCCATCGTCCCGCTTGATCGACATCGATGCATTCCACTCCTTTTTCCTGCAGCAATCGGGCGACTTTAGATTTGCCACTTCCGGGGCTGCCGGTCAATCCAATTACCGTTTTGGCCACGCCGCCCTCCTCTATCGCACAATCGCCAACTTGCCCATATGCGTCTCGTCTGCATAGCGAACCCGATAGAGATAAATACCGGATGCAAGCAGCTCACCACCCTCATTGCGCACATCCCACGCGACGCCGCCATCCCCATCGGTCTCAACCAGCGTGCGCACCACCCGACCGTCGAGTGTAAACACGGTAATTTCGGCTTCCCGCGTCAAATTTGCAAAGACGATTTTTTCCGGATCGATTCCGCCGCGATAGGGATTGGGATAGGTAAAAACATTTGCCAGGTTCGGCTGAACGAAAATAAGATTCAGATGATCGCCCCTGCCCGCTTCGATTTCCACGCCCTGGCGACTCTTGACCCCGGTGACCCGTATTTGCCAGGTCTTGCCCAGAGCTCCAAATCCGACCAAAGGCTGAAGACTGAGACGAACGCGATCCGACATGGCATCGACGGTCGTGGCTTGTTTGATACGGATCTCCTCACCCATGTCGTAATTTCCGACGTTGAGCAACGAAGCGATGTCCATCTCTGTATTGAATACCAGATCGATTTTTTCCGCTTCGATCCGCTCGCCTCCAACCAGATAGGGCGGTTGAACGACTGACACGGTATGAAAAGTGGCGCTCGATTGGCTGGAATTCAAAGGATTCCCATTAATGTCCTCAAGACCGACAACCCGGACAGTATAGCGACGACTGCTTTCCAGAGGCTGTTCGAGAGTGAGAAGCACCTGAAATCCGGAAGCGGTCTGAGAAGCTGAAGTGAATGGACCTGCATCCGGCTCGATTCGGTAATGATCCGTATTTCTGGCCGTTTCGTTCAGAGTTTTGCTGAAAACCAGGCGTATTTGTCGGCTCGACTCTGCTTGTGCGCTGATCAAAACAGGCTGTTCTCCCGGTCGGGCGACGACGACGGATGAGAACCCGCTGGTATTGGGCGAGCGTTCGGGATCGATGGTGCGAACCGAATAAAAATAGTCTTTATCCGCTTCGACTGTCGTGTCCATCCACATTTCGGTCAGAGCGGTGGCATAATAAATCAGACGATCGGCCGTCTCGCCGCGATAGACATGATACTCGGAGGCACCCGGAACCACATACCAGTCGAGTCGAACAGCGCCAGGACCCGTGGGTTTGGCCGTCAATCCAACCGGTGCGGGCGGCGCGCTCAGGCTGCCCACAGCGCTGAGGGAAAAGGTCAAGTCGCCGTCTCCAACCCAAAATTCGGCTCTTCCATCCTGGTCGAGATCCGTCACCAACGGTCCGATGGACTGAACCGGGCTGTGATGAAAAATAATTTGGTAATCGTCGATCGGATCGTAATCAATGACATAGAGATCGGGGAAAACGGAAACAAATATTTCGGCATCTCCGTCCCCGTCTAGATCTGCTGCCGAAACGCCGCTGAGAAAATCCTTTGGCGATTCATAGCCCATAAATCGCCATTCGGCCGCAGTTTCATAGCGATTGTCCTCGGAACAGCGATAGATGCGAAAAAGCCAATGTCGAGCATCATAAGCGTGTTCGCTGTTGAACTGGCTATCCAGAGAGTGGCACCCGGCGACGAATTGGATCTGGCCGTCGCCATCGAAATCGCCGGAGGCCAAAAAAGTGGTGGCATCGGACAAAGGCAGACGATCCTGCCAGTTAGGGGTAAATCGGTTTTGGCCCTGATGTTCAAAAATATAGAGATCTCCGTCGCTGTCGCCGAGAAGAACATCCAGCATGTCATCGCCGTCAAAATCGGCGATTTCGGCATGCGGGACGCCGTTAAAATTTTCTCCCTCCGTTGGATTGGCCAGTTCGGCGAGAAGCTGAGCCGGATTTTCTTCGTCAGCGGCGATAACGACGAAACGATCGCTGTTCGCATCGATGCCGGGTTCGATGAGACGCATCAAATATTCGGAATGGCCGTCGCCGTCAGCATCGATAAAACGGCTGGCCATATAGTTCATCTCCGTTCCGGCCGGCCAATGCATCATCTGCATCAGCGGCAGAGTACCAGGAGACGTCGTACCATAGACATAGCTATCGAACCCATAACCTGCCAGTATCTTTTGACCGTCCAAATCCGAATCCCGTATGTCGCGAGGAATTAATCGAGTGGGGATAACGGATTTCAATTCAACATTCGAGCCGGTGAATTCATATAAACGCAAAGCATCGAGACCGCCATCCAAATAGGTATTGGCAACGAGTTCGGGAAATCCGTTGCGATCAAAATCGACCGCTTTTCGCGCCAGATAGGAGAACGGAATCGACCACGGATTTCGCGTAAAACGGACGACATCGATAGGCGGCTGATCGAGATCGATTCGAAAAGGACGGCCCGCCTGATCGACCTCGGTGTTCAAACCGACGCTATTGGTGAGAGTCAATTTGACATCAAAGACGCCGTTCACCTCTTCCTGTGACCAGTTGAAACTGAGATCTGTCGAACGATAGGGCAGTTTGCGCGGCTGAAAGGGTTGATCGCTTCCATGGGGGCGATAGAGCAGCACCGCTTCACAGAGATCATCTGTTTGCACACGAATGAGCACGGAATGGCGGAAGCCGTCGATCATCGGCAGGAATTCGAGATTTTGCACCAGCGGTGCGGTGCGATCAACAAACACTCGAACACTCGACTGAACCTGAGATCCGTCGCGATTGTGCACCATGAGGCGAAGCATATAGGATCCCTCCTGGGTCGGCAACGCTTCCCAACATCCGAGGGGTCCATCCAAAACCATACGCTGTTGCGGAGAAACGATTTCGGTCCATTCCTGAGGATTGTCACCCGATCCATAGGATAGGGTATAATACTCCATGTTCGGGCTCCAGGCTGAACCGACTATTTCAATCGGCCCCTCGATCCAGCCGCTGTCGATATCCGGATTAACAATTCGAGCAACGGCAGCATTGGGAGCGTCCAAAGCGCGAGCGATGTTCAGGCGACCCGCACCGGAATAGGGATCCCAGCCACGACTGCCGATATCATCCGCCGAGGATTGAAGAATACCACGAACGGCGTCAGAGCTGAGCCGTGGACTGTGCGACAGAAGCAATGCAGCGGCGGCAGAGACATGGGGTGCGGCAAAAGAGGTGCCGCTGAAACTCGAGTCATATGGCGTGGTGAGTGCGGTCGTATAGATTTCGGTTCCGGGAGCGAGCATGTCGATAGTGGGGCCAAAGTTGGAAAAACCGGCACGGGTATCGGAACGAGTCGAAGCGCCGACCGAAATTGTGGAAGCGAATGCAGATGGATAATGAATGCGGTCGTTGGCCGAATTGCCGGAAGAGGCGACCAGCACCACATCCTTGCTCGCCGCGTAATCGAGCGCATCTTCCAAAAGCGGTGTAACGAATTCATCGCCCCAGCTCATGTTGATCACACGGGCGCCATTGTCAACGGCATAAAGAATAGCGGCAGCAGTATCGTCCTCTTCGCCCAGTCCACGTGCTGTAAAGCTGCGCAAGTTCATCACGCGACATCCATGTGCCAATCCGGCCATACCGATGCCGTTGTCGGCTACGGCAGCGACAATACCCGCGACGCCGGTCCCGTGTCCGAATTCATCCATGGGATCGTTGTCACGTACGAGATAATCGCCGCCGTCTGGATAGTTGGGTGCGTCGGTAAAATCCCACCCCTGTATATCATCGATAAATCCATTGCCGTCATCATCGATTCCGTTCAGATCTTGGGGATCGAAACGACCATTGCCGTTGAGATCTTCGCCGGGATTGACCCAGATATTCTCCTGCAAATCGGGGTGGGAATAATCGATACCGGTATCGATGACAGCGACCGGAATATCGGCCATTCCCCTTTCGACTTGCCAGGCTGCAAAGGCACCGATCTTTTCCAACGCCCATTGAGCATGAATATCCGGATCGTCGGGGGTCCACTGATGCAGGCGGAAAACGCGGTTCGGGTAAGCGATTTCGATTTCATCCAGGCGACGCAGATCCTGCAGTGCGGCGCTCAGATCAACGGAATTCGGTAAATCGATCCGCACCCAGCGATGAATGGGGTGTAAAGTCGACTGTGTGGCAACGCTGGGCCGTGATTCGGTAGAGATCGAACGAACGTCTAGTGCACCCAGCTTTTTTAGGTTCTGATCCACTTGGGTCAGCCCGGTGGACGCAGGGGTTTGTTTTTCGAGCATGTTAGGTTTTTGTGCCAGACGAAGCAGAATAGTCTGTCCGGCGATGGCAGGAACCGCGGCAAGTAAAAGAACTGAAAACCAAAAGCGTATTTTCAAGGCGCGGAATAACATGGCGTTTCCCGTTGCATGAGGTTTGTGTTGCGATTTCGTCTCTGGCGCTCAAAATTGCGGGCGTTGTCCGGCCGCAATCGCCCAGGGAATACGTATCCAGGCGGTTATCAGCAATAATAAAGTTACAATTCCCGTGCCAAACTTTTCCGCACCTGTACGAGCTTCTGAGAGTAAATAGCGAGCGAACCCGGCATGTGATGAAGCGATCATTCGCGCACGGTCGCGGTAAATGCTGTCGCCCTTTTTATGAAGCACAAAGGTTTCGGCACAGAAATGGATCTGGTAGCCATTCCGAACGACGCGGCGGCACCATTCAACATCGCTGAAAAACATAACAAAAGACTCGTCCAGCAAACCGAGGCGAGTCGGAAGACGATGGGAAAACAGCAGAAAAGCGCCCTGCGGTTGATCGACCCGGCGAGAAAAGGTATGATCGAAATCACCCATTTTCCAGCGATTGAAACGAGGATGCGTGGGAAAAAGTCGACTCAACCCGATGAGTTCGAAAATCACATCTGTTTTGCGAGGGAAACGCCTGCATGAGGGCTGAATCCTGCCATCAAAATAGCGCATTTGCGGGGCGACGATACCGACCCGGGGATCTTGCAGACGGCGCAGCAAAATCGCCAGCGTCTCCGGCTGCAAAAGCACATCGGGATTGAGCAACAGGACAAAATCGGCTGACAATCGCCGCAATCCCTGATTGACGGCCCGAGTAAAGCCGCAGTTTTCTGAATTGAGAATGACTTGTAGTTGCACTTTGGGCCCGAGCGCGGATCGGGCTCCATTTAGCAGCCATTCCCGAGTTCCGTCAGTGCTGAGGTTATCGACAATGACGACCTGACCGGTAGAGCTCTGAAGGGCGGTTTTCAGGTGAACCAGGCAATCGCGGATGATGGGGTGGCTGTTAAAAGTGACGATAACAACGCCGATGTCGAACGGGTGCTGCAGATCGTTTTTTTTCATGGCCTCTGGCGGAAACGACAAAAATTGCCGAATCCGCCTACCTGAATAATAGTCGGTGCGTCAAGTTGCTGCGGCAAATCGTTGAGCGGATTACTGCTCACGCTCCTCCTGGAGACGCTTGCGTAAATATTGCAGTTTGGTCTGGTACCATTCGTTATCCGGATGCCGCCTGCTGAGCATTTCGAAAACATCGATGGCCTTTTCATATTGACCTTGCGCGGCATAGATTTCGCCGAGTGTAGGGGTGACAAACTTTTCTTTGGTGCGGTCCGTTGTTTCGACGTTTTCCGATTCTTGATCCGCCGGAGTGAAATCTCTTTCGCTCTCTGTTGTTTGGGCCGCTGTTGCGTCTTTATTGTCATCGTCAGTCACCGCGAGTTCGTCGTCCTCTTCCAGCGTGCTCAGCAGATCTCGGAACGACTCTTCGGTAGTTGGTTGAGAGGGCTCTTGATCGGTTTGCGAATCGAAAAGTTCCGAATCATCCGCCTCGGGAACGGCGGCGTACGATTCCTCAAGATCGCCTTCATCGTTAGAGAGGGAATCTGGCTCAGGATCCGGCTCTTTACGAGAGTCGCGCTGTTCCATCCCGGCAAGATAATCGTCAAAAGAAAGCAGGTCGTCCCGCTCTTCGTCTCGAGTGGCGTGTTGCACAAATTCACGATCATCGGCCAGACTATCCTCCAGTGCCCGGTCACGCACGAAAGGCGTTTCGGAGAGATCGTCGAATTCGTGATCGACTTTGGGCATTTCGGACCGGATCGGCGCTGGCGGGGATGCGGGCGTTGGCTCTTCCCCGGAGTGATCGATAAAAGGACTGGCCTCCTCGAGGTTCTTCAATGTGACGCGCGAGCGGGCTTCTTCCTCCTGGCGCATCTGGGGGCTAAAGATATCATCGAGAATATTCGAAAAACGCGCTTCGGCGCGTTCAAAATCGTCACCCTGATAATCGGTATCGCGATCACTTTCGAGGTCTTGCACCAAATTGAGATCTTTATCTTCATCGCGATCGACCTTGGGCAGGGACAGATCCCCCATTTCGACATCCAATTCCTGGTCGAACTTTGGTTCGGTAAATGCATCAAACTCGGGAACGGTCGTATCGCGACTGGGCACTTGCTCCGTCAGTTTCTCCAGCGGTGTTTGAGGCATCGGCGGTTCCGGTAGATTCTCCACTTTGTTTTCCACACCGGATTCAAAAAAACCTTCCTCGATCGGCGTCTCTTCAAGTTCCGGTTCTTCGATCGGAATCGGCGTCACCTCTGAAAATGTCGGATCGATATCGACCAGATTCCGATAGACTTTTTCACTCGACTTTTTCCAGCCCTGTTTGGCCAACAGATCGCCGTATAACTTTTGGGCTGTGAGAAACCGGGGTTCCAATGCAAGCACCTTTTTCAGCCGCCGCTCGGCATGTTCCCACTCGTCGCGGTGAAAAAAGCATTTGGCCAGGACATAGTAAGCGCTGGCATAGCTGGGGTGGAAACCCAATCCACGCTCGCACAGTTCGATCGCCTTCTCAATCTCTTTTCTTTTGAGATAGTGATCAGCCAGACGCGCAAACAGCATCGATTCCGGGTTTTCTTTCAGCCGGCTTTCGAGATAAATTATTTCATCATCGTAATTGGCTTGCATTACGATCACTCCTCATAAAAAATACGCACATGGGCCGAGCACCGGAAGCATTGATGACAAACCCCCTATTTGATCAAAAATACTCGGTCTGCACAACATCCATTTCGCCGAGTAGATGACACCGGCTCTCTCCATGGGTTCGTCGTTGAGTGAATTTCCACAAAACGAGTAGCAAAACGCGTTTGTATACGGTATTTATTCAGTACAGAAAAAAACGCCTATTTGCAGAACACCAATAGTAATTTAAGGGTTTTTAGCTAAAAAAGCCACACAAACATGGAATTTTTTATCAAATTACCGGGCCAGGATCGACACGATGCCATGCAGGTTTTACCATCCAGAAACGGTTTTGTTGAGAATTTCTTGGCTGATCTTTTCTATGGCTTGTGCAATTCCAGCGGCGCGTTCTTCCGGACCGCCGGCGGGCTCATAGGTTCCCCACTGGGTCAACCGTTCCTTCCACATCACCTCTCGTTTGATCTGATCGGTACAGGTAACGGCAACGGTGACATAAACCCGCACGTCCTGTACCTGCTCAGCCTGATCGAATGCCCCGGCCCGATCGTCCACCGTAGCAATGCTTCCCTCGAGTAGAATATCCGCATCGGCGGGGTCGGCGATTTTAAGCGTGTTATCCTGCGAAAATTCGTCAATGATCCAATCGGTCATTTCTTCAGATACGCCAAATTCTGCAGTTTGATTATCGAACAGAGGGACAGCGATGGTGCGCAGATGCGGAGCAAGAGATCCGGAAAAGGAATAAAACCCGCACGCGACCAAAAGAGCCATTGGCAAAATCAAGAGCCAAACAGCCCTTTGCCTTTCACTCTTCATAGCGGCCTCCGATTCCGTAGCGTTTAATTTTTCTGTACAGCGTGCGTTCACTCAGACCCAACATGCGAGCTGCCTTGCGTTTGTTGCCGCCTGTCTTGTGCAGCGTCTCCTGGATAAGCTGGCGTTCCATGTCCGCCACCGATCCATCGGGGGGATTTTCGTCGGATTCTTCACTGTCATTTTCAAAAACGACCGGTGTCAATTCGCGCAGGGCCGGTACATAGGATCGAAAAGATGATCCGGCTATCATGTCGCGCAATTGAGCGATTTCGCTTTTGATTTCCAAAAGAATGCGAAATAAAAACTCGCGCTCCATTTCATCCACCGACTTTTTGACGACGGAGGGCAGATTGGATGAAGACGCGGCCATTGGCAAATATTTTTTCAACTGCCCGGCCCCGATTTGCTCGCCTTTTTCGAGAACAATAATTTTTTCCACCAAATTTTTCAGTTCGCGAATATTTCCCGGCCAATGAAAGGATTTCATCAACGCCAGGGCTTCATTATCAAAGCCCCGGAATTCGATATGATTATCGCGGCTGAAATCGAGTGCAAATTTATTGACCAACAGGGGAATATCCTCCGGCCGTTCACGCAAAGCCGGGACGCGTATGTGCATGGCGTTCAATCGGTAATAAAGGTCTTCGCGAAAATGGCCTTTTGCGACTTCGGATTCGAGGTCTTTGTTGGTGGCGGCGATAAAGCGGACATTGACCTGAATGCTCTCGGTTCCGCCGACTCTCATAAATTCGCTCGATTCGAGTACGCGTAAAAGTTTGACCTGGGTGGATACAGGCAATTCGCCGATTTCATCCAAAAAAATGCTGCCGCGGTTTGCCATCTCGAAATAGCCTTTGCGAAGGCCGACCGCGCCGGTAAACGATCCCTTTTCATGGCCAAAGAGTTCCGATTCGAGGATCCCTTCGGGTATGGCGCCGCAATTGACGCTGATAAGCGACTGATCGCGGCGTCGGCTGGCACCGTGAATCGCTTTGGCCACCAATTCCTTGCCCGTGCCGCTTTCGCCGGTAATGAGAACCGACAATTCGGTGGGCGCCACCTGATCGATGGTTTCGAGTAGTTGGCGCATACGATTGGATCGACCGAATATTCCGGTTTGCCGTTGGCGCTGTTCCCAATCTTTTTCGTCGAATGGTTCTTTCATTGGGTGCATTCCTGAATTTCCGATCCGCCTGCTTGATGCTGAGTCATCAGCCGCCGGGTCACGACGCGTTGTTTTGGTTTCGGAAAAAATCGACCGTTTCCTGCAGACCCTCGGTCAAGTCGTGGCGCGGTCGCCAGCCCAGTTTCTGGGCTGCAAGAGATGGATCGATAACACTTCGGAATTGTTCGCCGCTTGCGGACGGGCCATGTTTTTCAACTGCGTCGACGCCTGTCAATTGCACCAACTTTTGAAACACTTGATTGATGGAGGTTTCTATGCCGGTTCCGATATTGAAAACACCGTTTTTCTCATAGTGCAAAGCCTTGATGTTGGCTGCCACCACATCCTTGACAAAGACAAAGTCGCGTGTCTGTTTGCCGTTGCCGTTGATAATCGGTTCCAGCCCATCGAGCAGCATTCGAGTGAAAATGGCAACAACGCCCGCTTCTCCGCGCGGATTCTGGCGCGGACCATAGACATTGGCATAACGCAGAGCGACATAGTGCAAACCATAGGTCAATGCATAATAAAAAAGATACTTTTCGCCGGCCAGTTTGGTGATGCCATAAGGGCTGTAAGGCGTCTGTGAGTGATTTTCCGTTGCTGGAAACGATTCCTGCTCGCCGTAAATGGCTCCGCCGGAGGAAGCGAAAATCACCTTTTTGACCTGATACTTGACACAACACTGCAGAAGGTTGATCGTGCCTAGAATGTTGTTCTGTGCATCAAAAATCGGATCCTGTACCGAGCGGCGGACATCCATCTGTGCGGCCTGGTGAAAAACAGCGTCGAACTGTTCCTTGCGAAACAGTTCGTCCATTTTGGCATCCTGAATGTTAAAGGGATAAACCGGAACATCAGCGACGATATTTTCCCGCCGGCCAGTAGAGAAATTATCCACAACAAACACCTGATGCCCGTCCTGAAGACAGGCATCGACCAAATTGGAACCGATGAAACCGGCCCCCCCTGTCACGAGTACCTTCATCTTTTCTCCTGCTTGAGTCGTTTTTATTCCACGGCGTTTAGCCATTTTCCATGCTTAATCCAGTGCCCGTTTTGGTGTATTGCGAGAATCCGTCGATGCAACCGGAATGGCTTCGACATTTTAGTAGGGGCAAACCTTTCGGGCCGCGGACAAACATTTCAGCTCACCGGGTCGCTGAGATTGTCCTGATCTCTGTAGCCGGGAAGCGCTTTGGCGGCGATATCGCGACGATAATAGGCACCGTCAAAAGTGATTTTACCGACCGCACCGTAAACTGAACGGATGGCGGCCGGCAGGTTTTCGGCC
>JAFGJN010000078.1 GCA_016929055.1 Candidatus Zhuqueibacterota bacterium | reverse complement strand
TTTTTTTTCCAACAAACAATAAACTTTCTGGAGCAGCGCACGAGGTTTGCAACTGAATTTATAAAAAGCGCTGCTGCAGCCATAAAAAAAATCTATTTTTTTTCCAACAAACAATAAACTTTCTGGAGCACCACATGAGTTTTCCAAAAGAATTTATCTGGGGCGCAGCTGCAGCCAGTTATCAAGTCGAAGGCGGTGCTTTTTCGGATGGCAAGGGATTATCGGTTTGGGATATGATGTCCCGTTGGCCCGGTCGTACCTGGGAAAACAACAGCGGCGATGTTTCCTGCGATCACTATCACCGCTATGAACAAGACGTCGCGCTGATGGCGCAAATCGGTTTGCAGGCATATCGCCTGTCGATCTGCTGGCCGCGGGTGTTGCCGCAGGGGATCGGAAAGATCAATGAAAAGGGAATCGATTTTTACGACCGTCTGGTCGATAGCCTGCTCGCTCACCGGATTCAGCCCTGGGTGACGCTCTTTCACTGGGACTACCCCTATGAACTCTTTTGCCGTGGCGGCTGGCTGAATCCGGAGAGTCCGGACTGGTTTGCCGAGTACGCCCGGGTTATAGCTGACCGCCTCTCCGATCGTGTCACCCACTGGATGACGCAGAACGAACCCCAGTGTTTTATCGGTCTCGGCCATCAGGACGGCTACCATGCGCCGGGACTCAAGCTCGATTTTCCAGAAATCCTTCTGGCCACCCACCACGCGCTGCTCGCACACGGCAAAGCGGTGCAGGTATTGCGCAGCCGCGCCAAGTCCACGCCGACGATCGGCGCCGCACCGGTAGGCGTCACTCTGATACCGGTGAGCAACTCCGAGGCCGACATTCAAGCCACTCGCAAACGCATGTTCAGCATCAGCGAAAAAACCTATTGGACCAACACCTGGTATGCCGATCCGATGATTCTGGGTTGCTATCCAAAAGACGGACTGGAACTGTTTGGCAAGGCCGTGCCGAATTTCCGGTCATCCGACTTTGACATCATTTGTCAACCCCTCGACTTTTACGGCGCCAACATGTACCATGCGGAACGCGTTCGCGCCCTCCCCGACGGTGGCAGCGAAATCGTGCCTTTCGATCCCGGGCCGGCGGTCACCACCATGGATTGGAAAATCGTGCCCGAGACTCTCTATTGGGGACCCAGATTTCTCTATGAACGCTACAAATTGCCCATTGTCGTGACGGAAAACGGCATGGCCAACATCGACTGGATACATCTGGACGGCCAAGTGCACGATCCGCAACGCATCGATTTTCTGCACCGCTACCTGCAGCAGTTGCAACGGGCCATCGATGACGGTGTCGACGCTCGAGGCTATTTTGTCTGGTCCATCATGGACAATTTCGAGTGGGCTTTTGGCTATCGCCAGCGTTTCGGCTTGATCTATGTCGACTATACGAGCCAAAAACGACTGTTAAAGGATTCGGCGTTGTGGTACAAAGAGGTCATCGCCTCTAACGGAAACAGGATCGGCACGGTGACCGAAGACCGGGCACCGCGTCAAATTTGACTTTTTCCCCAGTCCGCTTGTCGACCTCGGACGCATCAAGAAAATAGAAAGTGACGGCAATCGATGAGCTCCGACAAATCGCTATCAACAGCACTCGGAACGGTGCTTTCCGCGGTGGATGAAACACGGATGCGGCGACGTCTATTGGCTCTGGCGGCCGATCCCCTTCCCTGCCGCTGCCTGAATGTGACCTTGCCGGGGCATCGGGAAAACACGCTCTACGAAACCGACCGCTACCTGACCTCGGCGCTGACCGACCTGGGATATCGACTCGAACGCGAACTGGTGGCTGTCCAGGCCTTTCAACCCGATCCGCAGGTGCCGCATGGTTTTCGGCATCCCCTGCCCACCGAACCCTGGTATGCGGCGGTCAATATCTGGGCGGTGCAACCGGGAACCGTTTTTTCGAACAAGGCGATCGTTTTGGTCGCGCACAAGGATACGCAGAGTTGGCTCGACTGCGCGCCCGGAGCTCATGACAATGCCATCGGCGTCGTTTCGCTGTTGGAAATCGCCGAGGTTCTGCACAAGCAAAGACTGAATTGCGCTCTCTATTTTCTCTTTTGCAATGAGGAGCACTGGCCCTGGACCAGCGAAGCGGCGGCCGAGCGTTTTGCCCGCTCGGGGCGCGAGGTTGTCGCCGTTTTCAATGTGGACAGCATAGCCGGTCAGAGCGCTGCTGATCGCCAGGCTGGCCAGCGACCGCATGTGCTGCGCTACGGCACTCTGCAAGGAAAATCGCTGGCCGACCGCATCGCCGACCTGAACAAAGAGCTGGAGCTTGGCCTCGAGACGCGCCAGGTCTATAGCGACGTGCCCAATGATGACGACGGCTCCTTTATCAAGGCCGGCATCACACCTGTGGTGCTGCACATCGGCAGTTTGCCCTACGCCGAGCCGCACTATCATACCTGTCAAGATCGAGTCGAGGAGGTCGATCTTGAGCTTGCGGCCCAAAGCACGCGCCTGATCCTGGCGGCGGTTGTCGACTGCGACCGAGCGGTGGTGATAGAAAACGGTTGAAACAAAAAGTTAGAGCAACCCTCAAAAGGCGAACAAACAACACGTGACTGGAAAGGAATCTGTATGAGTCGACTGGCCCTTTATGGCGGCAAGCCGCTGACAAAAAACTGGCTAGCCGAAGGCAAGCTGACCCGGCGCCGTGATCTCGAACGTCAATATCTGTTGGAAGCCTATGACAGCGGTACCTGGGACGATTGGCCGGAAAACGAATCCCAGGCATCGCGTTTTGCCGCCGAATGGGCGGATTTTTGCGGCTCTTCCTATTGCGCCCTGTTGACCAACGGCACCCACACCCTGCAGGTGGCGCTCGAGACCCTCGACATCGGCGCCGGCGATGAAGTGATCGTGCCCGGCCTGA
>JAFGJN010000077.1 GCA_016929055.1 Candidatus Zhuqueibacterota bacterium | reverse complement strand
TGCCGAATGTCAAGCTGCCGCCTGATGTGGCAGCATCGATTCGGCCTTGCAGGTCGGCTATGTCAATACCCCCGCCTGCGGTTGAAAGATCGAGATTGTAGGAACGCGGCACACGAATGTCATAGTGCAGTTTGCATCCTGTTATTCGATCCCACAGATTGCGGTCAACGGTCGTGACAATCCTGAGATTTTTACCATCCTTTTCGTATTCGGTGTTGATACTCTGGTTGTCGCCGTCGTATTCGAGCAAAACATGGATTTCGTCGATCGCATGGGTCGTTACTGAAATCGAGCCCAGATCGCTTTCAACAGTCAACAGACCGCCGCTGACCACGGGAAACGACTTTTTTTCCTGTTTTTGAGCCGCCGCCTCGGTAAACTGGGCCGGCGAAAGCGTCAAAAATGCCAGAATGCAAAGTAGAAAGAGCTGCTGCATCGAAGACTCCGTTTTTAGAGTTTGTGAAAGAAAATTGTCTTGTTATTCGGCTTTGATTGTGATATCGCCCGCCGACGTTTTGAGCGAGATCGTGTCGCCTCCGCCGTTAATGTCGCCACTGCTGCGGATGATCGGTTGATCCCATTTTTCCGGTTTGGTGGTGACCAGCGGAAAATCGCTGTAAATACCGTGACTTTTAACCCACCGCTCCGGGGCATGGGTGCGGACCTCTGCGGAGAGGGTGGCCGGCAGATTTTTGGGCAAACTCAGGAGAATATCTCCCACGGTGGTCTCGAGAGTCATTCGATGCGGTCGCGAGAAATCGGCCATCGTGCAGCGCACATCGATCGTTCCGGCATGGGTTTTGGCGTTGACCGGACCTTTAACCTCATCCAGTTTGATGCTTCCCCCCATCGTCGTGACATCGATCGGACCGGTGAATTGGCTGCCCTTGACCTCACCGCCCATCGATGTGGCGTTGACTTTTCCGCTCAGCTCTTCCATTTTGACGTCGCCGCCCATGGTCGACAGGTTTAAATCGCCGGCGCATTGGCTGATTTCGATATCACCCCCCTGAGTTTTGGCTGAAACCGCTTCCTGTGCCCGGCTGATTTGAATGTCGCCGCCTGCGGTCGACAGGGAAACCCGCGCGGTCGATCCTTCGAGCTCGATATCGCCTCCGGCGGTCATTGCAAAAGTCTCACCGAAAATATCGGTCAGTTGAATATCACCTCCGGCAGTGTGGAGCGTGCATTCGCCGGAAAGCGCTTCGAGCTCGATATCGCCTCCCGCCGAATTAACCCGAATTTTTCCACTGAGATCCTTCAAGTCTATGTCGCCAGCGCTCGTCTGCAAGGTGATCGTGCCCTCGATTGAATCGACATCGATATTGCCGCTATAAAGAGAAAGATCGATATTGAATTTTTTCGGCATGTTGATTGTCAAGTGGTGTTCGTCGATGCCTCCACTCTTTTCGCCAGCAATGCACAAGGTACTGCCATCGACCTGGTAACTCTGCGCGGCGGTTTGAGCGATGCGATCGGCCTCTTCTCGGGTTCTCACCGACATCTTGAGATACTCGACGACACGGATATGGTTTTCCTGCCATGAACTGATTTTTACATCGGCGCGTATGTTGTCGATCTTTAATCGACCGCCCGGCGCGCTATCGAATGTACGGGTGCTTTCGAGTTCAAAATTGCCGCTCTTGCCGGTCACGGCCTGACTATACAGGACGGAGGCAAACAAAAAGATCAAAATAAGGCTTTTTTTAAACACGCTGTTTTCTCCCTTTTCTAAAGACGATCTAGATCGTATTGGCCTGCAAGAGCTGTTTGCTGCGAAAACTGATATAGCTGCTGCTGTCAGCCTGAGCGGCCTGTAACAATTGATTGGTCTCGGGGTTGTTTTGTGCGTCGCGGGTCAGGATGTCAAAGGCTTCGATACGCAACGCGGTATTTTTTTCCTGCAGCACGATACGGGTCAACATCTCCCGCACCGCTTCGCTCAGAGGCAGGGTTTTCAAGACTCGAAGAATGAGCAGTCGAACACCCGGATTGCTTTCCTCAAACAGCAGCCTTCCCAACGTGCCGAGCAAATCGGAATCCAGAGATTGTTCCTGCTCGGCGATTTGATGCACCGCTTTGATGGCATCCATGCGAACAGCTGAATTTTGTGTCTCGATCAGTGTTTTTTGTAAAAGCAATCGAATCGAGGCGTCTTGTAACGATCCGCGCAAGGCGATATCGCTGATCGTGTTGTAGTGGATATCGATTTGTCCGGATTCCGGATTATAGCTGATGCGCTCCACGCCGGCAAGATAGGGATCGATGAAGCTGTTTTGTGCCTGGACGGCGCGGCTGGCTGTGATGAGTGCGTCGAGATCGTTCAGACCGCTCGAACTTGCAGGTAGGCTTGTCCCTTGTCGGCCAAGTATGAAACCGAACGCCACGAGAAGAACCACAAAGCCGAGCTGCAGAGCTGGTGAAGGATTCAGAAAAGAAAAAATCTGACCCGAAGCCCTGGGTGCTCGATGTTGCAGGCGCCCCAATACCGATTGACGCAACAGGCGTAAGACCTGTGGATTCGGCGTCCGTTCCGGCCTTTCCACCAGCCGTTGTACCAATTGCCGTTGAGATTCCCATTCGTCCCGGCAGGCCTGGCAAACTTCGAGGTGAGCGTGCAGACGTGCCAAATCCGCATCGCTCGTTTCACCGTAAAGCGCTTCTTGTAGAAGATGAATTTTGGGACATTCTTTCATTATTACATCCTTAAACTTTTCTCTGTTTTGCACCCGAATGATAGAACCCCGGATTCTGTGTCACCACCAACCACAGTTGTTCAGGGCGATGACTCTTTTGCATGGATCGTCAGCGAATGCGGTGCGATGAAGCGAATCCGGGCGTCAATTGCTTTTTCAGTTTCTGTGCGGCGCGGAAAAGCGCATTTTTAACGGTTCCGTCACTGACCTGCAAGATATCGGCTATTTCGCGGATTTTGTAGCCTTCATAGTGGCGCAGGACAAAGGCAGCGTTTTGCTGAGCCGGCAATTTTGCCACCTCACGGTTCACCAGACGCCAGAATTCGTTTTGCTCCGCTTGATGATCCGGAAGCTCGGCGCTGGTAAGCGCGACGTCAGCGGGATCATACGGATTTTCATTGTCGTCCAGGCGAAAAAAGCGGCGCCATTTTTTTTGCCGGCGAAAATCGATGGCGGTGTTGATGGCTGTGCGCACGACCCAGGTACTGAATTGGCTTTGAAATCGAAACGAGTCGAGACGGCGAAAGACGCGCAGAAATGTTTCCTGAAACACATCCTGGGTATCGACTGGATTGCCGACCATATTTTCAAGGATGCGATAGATCAGTTTTTCGTGTCGCTGCATAAGGACGGCAAAGGCCTGGTGGTCGCCGTTCCGGGCTCGATGGATAAACTCGTTTAGATCTTTTTCCATGGCTTTCCTTGTCTTTTCAAAAGATTAGACGCAGCGAACGGCGAAAAGGTTGGCAAAATCGAAAAAAAAGATCCCCCGTCAAAAACCACTCGTGTTGGATTTCCGAGGCTCATTAGCAGGCGGGGTTTCGGTCAGGCGGTGATGGAGATTCAGGATATACCATTCTCGCCGGGTGTCACAGGCGCGACAGTAGCCGGCAGGGCACAGCAGAATCAGCGGATCGCGGCGGATTCGCTCTAAAGCCGACTGCAGCAAGAGCGAAACAGATAGATAAAGGGTACGCATGGGTTCCCTGACAACAAACGAGTGTCCGGTCTTTTCCAGTTCCTGCTGCAGGTGTACAAAACCGCCGCTGCATCCGGGAATTTGAATCAGCTTCTGTTCTCCGTCGATCGAAACCCCGATCGGCAGAACGCCCGCATGCTCCCAGGGATTGACATCGACCCACGGAACCGGGGCGATGGTTTCGAGATAGTGACCAAAAGTCAGGGCGCGAAAACCGACGCCCAGCATAACCACCGCGCTGTCAGACTGTTCGGCCAGCCACTGCAATACACTGCCGGCGCCAAGGGGACTGGCGGGTGCATTCTCCGGCGGGATCTCCTGTTTGACATGCCCCCAAAGTGAGAAAGAATGTGTGGGCGATGAGGTGCGGATCACGTCCGGGGAAAGGCGAAACGCTTCCGACAGCGCCCCGACGGCGCTGGGACTTTTTGCCCGGTCAAAAACGGGATAACCCGGCTCTCTTTTCTTGAAGCAATAGGCAAAGGTTGGCATGATTAAGGATCCCCTGCATCCGAGCCGTTTCTGGAACGCCTCGATGACCGCGGAAGGGGTGACGCCGGGAAAGGTTTTTGCCAGGGCCCGAAAGGAAGCGTGCAGCAAAATCTGCTGTCCCGGTCGAATCCCGATTTCGTCTACAAACTTTTGTATCGCTCGGCGCGACACGTTTGCTCCTCAAAAAGATAGGGTTTTAAATACGAATGGGACGCCATGATTCAAGGTTCTTGTTTAATTAAAGTAAAAAAATGCGTATGTTCAAGAGTTTATTGATCCAGCGACACAAGCACTATCCGCCTCATTGAACCCATTGCCGAGGAGGCCAAACTGACCCAATTTCCATTTCGGGAGCATAAAGATATCCCTTCGCAGAGCGAGAGCTTTGATCGGGCGGGGGTCTTGCGCATCGCTTTTGCCCACTATTGCCACGATGTATTCAGCGCCTTTTTGGCACCGCTTTTGCCCATTTTGATCGCCAAACTCGGTATTTCCTATACCCTGGCGGGCTCCTTGCCGTTGCTTCAGCGTCTTCCTTCGCTTGCCAATCCCCTGATCGGCTGGTTTGCGGATCGCAGCAGCTTGCGCGGATGGTTGATCGCGGCGCCTCTGGTTACAGCCCTGACCATGGCGGCGTTGGGACTGGCAGGTTCGTTTGAGGTGT
Organism: Candidatus Zhuqueibacterota bacterium; assembly: GCA_016929055.1. Classification (GTDB taxonomy): domain Bacteria; phylum Zhuqueibacterota; class Zhuqueibacteria; order Residuimicrobiales; family Oceaniaggregativiventaceae; genus Sulfursilanivivens. Next base: position 2,878 of record JAFGJN010000077.1, on the reverse strand, counting down.
TGGCGCTTTTGATCTTTGTTCAGGGTATGAGCTCGGCTGTTTGGCATGTGCCGGCGCCGGTCATGATTCGCTACAGTTCCGGCAACCGTTTGGGTAAGGGGATGAGCTATTACATGTTGGGCGGCGAACTGGCACGCTCCACCGGTCCGCTCGTGGTTTTGGCGGCGATATCGCTCGGGGGCTTGCGCGGTCCGCTCTACCTGGTGCCGCTGGGATTGATTGCCTCGCTTCTTTTGGCTTATCGCCCCTTGCCGCGGGGGCGGAGCCGGGCGAGCGAATCATCAGTCGAACTGGAGCCCGCTGGGATTCGGCGCGAGTTGACTCCCCTCTTTGCTGCGGTAACCGGCTATCTCGTGTTTCGTTCCATGCCGATCATGGCGCTGAGCTTGTTCCTGCCGACCTTACTCACCCACAGCGGTAAAAGTCTGTGGTTTGCCGGATCGGCCCTCTCGCTTTTTCAATTGTCCGGTGCCCTGGGAACCTTCAGCGCCGGTGCACTGTCCGATCGTTTGGGCAGACGCGCGGTGCTGTTTACCGTCTCGTGTGCCGCTCCAATTTTTGTCTGGTTCTTTCTGCATACGAGCGGTATCCTCGCCATGGCTATGCTCGTGTCGGCCGGAATCGTCCTCTTTGCCTCCGGCCCGGTGCTGCTCGCCCTGATTCAGGATCATGCCAAGCGGGGACCCGCTCTTGTCAACGGTGTCTATATGACCATCAACTTTCTTACTTCTTCTCTCATCGCTTTGGGGGTGGGTGCTCTGAGCGACCGTTTCGGATTGCTGCCGACTTTTCGTTTATGCGCGCTGGGCTCGTTTCTAGCGGCGCCCTTTGCTCTGTTGCTGCCGGGTAAGAAATGACCGGTTATTCGACATCGTTTTTTAAGGCTGCCGGCAAATGGCGGCGGTAACCGTCGATGTATAAACCGATTTTTTCTGCAGGAATCGATTCGAAACCGATTTCCTCAAAGACCGAGCCGTCTGCCAGGGCGAAACGGCCATGTCGAGTCCGCTCGAGGCCGATTCTGTCGTCGACGCTCAGATTTGCTTCGGTCTTCAATCCTGGAGGCGCCTCGGGTGTTCCGAAATGAAAAAAGGTTCGGTCCGAATCGGTCGTCTCATGGTCGTCCAGGGACGACCAGCGCGACGGGGCCGAGTCGGAGATGAGATTGTTTTCGATGACCAGATCGGACAAGGTGAGGCCGTCATAGATATCCATCCATCTCCCGCCAACCGATACGTTTTTGGTGATTCGATTGTTTTTGGCCCGCGCGGGATCGTCTTTATACAGATCGAGCAGCTTTGGATAGCGTTCGCTATAGGGCGGTTGGCGAAAGTTTATCGCTTCCATTCGATCATTGAGTGTGCGATGACGACCGTCAAAATACCCCGATGCCCAACCCAGTCCACGAGAGTCGACATGCACCGACGGTGTGCAGTCGATAAAAAGATTGTTCTCCACTCGGTTGTCCCTTCCGCCACCGATAAAGGCACCCCGATCGGTTCGATAAAAAATATTGCCCAAAATGACCTGTCCACTTGAGAAATCGTCCAGATAGACAGCGTTGATGCCGTGCAAACCGGGAGCGTGCAGGTGGTGGAAATAGTTATAGCGAATGAGATTATTGCGTTGAGTCCAATCCCGGCCGATGTAAACTGCGCCCACATCACCGGTCTCTTGAGCCAGCGTATGAAATTCATTGAATTCGATTACATGTTCATTGCCGTCAATGCTCATCCCCATATGGGGCGCGTCGTGGATCAGGTTGTGAGAGACGCGGTTGCCCACGCCGGCGAGCTGTATAGCGGGTTGATAGGTACGAAAGAGCCGGCCAAAATGGTAAAAGTGGTTGTTTTCGATGAGCAGATCTCCTGATTTGAGTGTCGGTCGATCTCCGGCAAAAGCTCGAATGCCACCTCCGGCGAGATCGTGAAAATCATTGCTGATGATTTCGTGTGCATGACCACCATCGACGATCACGGCTGTATTGCCGAGATTGCGAAAGGTGCAGCCGGCGATTCGGATCCGGCCGCCCTGGACACGAATTGCCGTGGTGCGTGAATTCTCGAAGAGCAGGCCTTCGAAACTCACGTGTGATGCCTGTTCGGTTCGAATCATTTCCTGATCGAGCACAGTCAGCTGTAGAGAGCATTGCGCAATCGGAACGGGCGGCCAGAAATAGAGCAGCCCTGTTTGTCGGTCGATGTAATATTCGCCCGGTTCGTCCAATTCTTCCAGGATATTGCGAAAATAAAAGCGCTGCCCCTTGCGAAAACCGTAGCGATGAAAGGGTTCGGCCGGGTAGATGGTCCCTGTTTGGGGATCGATGCCAGCAACCTCCTGGTAGGTATCGGCCCAATCCCAGGTCCAGTAACCGTGCATCCAGATGTCTTTTGCCGGCAGCCACTGGCCGATGCGGGGATCGCCGACCACAAAGCGTCCATAGTGGCGTCCGGCCGGAATGCCGTCGATCAATTCGCCGCTATTACCCATATGCTTGGGAAGCGCTTCGTCCTGAGGCACGGATTCGATTCGCAGCCAGCCACTATTCGGATAGCGGGCCAGGGTAAGGACGCGTTCGTTGCAGATCGGTTCAGGTTCGATCGGTAAAAAAGGCGAGCTGCCGAATCCCTGGGGCAGAATTCGGCCGAGGTTGGTAAGACCCAGTGCGGTCAGATCGATACGGACAAGCTGCGAACGCGTTTCGGGCTGCAAGCGGGCGAGGAGGGCTGAATCCGTTACAGCCTCAGATCCGTTGAGGGGGACAGAGCCGCTCAGCTTGACTGTCTCATTCGGAAAAGCCCGATAGACGACAGATCGGTTCGGTTCGCCGCTGTCTTTGTCGGTGAGGACAAAAGTTGTATCGCGGTGATAGGTTCCT
>JAFGJN010000076.1 GCA_016929055.1 Candidatus Zhuqueibacterota bacterium | reverse complement strand
CGAGATCAAAAGGCCGACTGGCATGTTCCGGATCATCGTTGCGGGTCGACAAAGCCTTGAGCGAACAAAAGCCCGCCAGACCCATTCGCGTGATCGGAGCTTCACTTCCGCCACAAACCATCCCCAGAGCTCGGCCTGCGCGGATGTGGTTAAAGGACTCACCGATGGCATGCGCCGATGAGGCGCAGGCGGAAACCGTAGCATAATTGATGCCTTTGAGGCCATACTGAATCGAAATGTGGCCGGGAGCGATATCCGGGATCAGCATGGGAATCATAAAAGGGCTAACTCGTCCGGGACCGCGCTCGAACAGAACGTGGCATTCCTTTTCAAAAATATCCATACCGCCGATTCCGGATCCCCAGATCACACCAAATTTGTCGCGGTCCACGGACTCGAAATCGATCGCCGAATTCTGGACTGCATGCATGACAGCGGCCATGGCGAACTGGGAAAAACGATCCATTCGACGAGCTTCCTTGCGCGGAATGAACGCCGTGGGGTCAAAATCCTTGATTTCACCGGCAATGCGGCTGTCATAACCCTCGGTATCAAAAGCTTCGATGCGGGAAATACCGCTTTTACCCCCCAAAAGATTGCTCCAAAACTCTTCCAGAGTCGATCCGATGGGTGTCATCACACCCATACCGGTCACCACTACTCGCTTTTGTTCCATCGGCTCGATCGCTTTCTGCTTGTCAAAACGAATTCAAAAAAGAGCACCGATCGGAAGGATTCGTTCCGTCCGAAAAGCACAGAGATAACAGGGGGGCATCGATACGATGCCCCCATCTATGCGTTCGCTTGCTTAACCCAGTTTTTCCTGCAGATAATTCAGAGCATCGCGGACTGTAGTCAGCTTTTCCGCCTCGTCATCGGGAATTTCCAGGCCGAATTCTTCTTCAAAGGCCATGATCAACTCTACCGTATCGAGGGAATCCGCGCCCAGATCGTCGATAAAAGACGCTTCGGGTGTGACCTCGCTCTCTTCGACGCCCAGCTGATCGACAATGATCTTTTTCACGGTATCTTCGATTGCCATCCCTAGTTACCTCCTGGTCATTGGTTTTGTCTTTTTGATGATTGGTTCCGCTATTCTTATACCGAACCTCGACCTCGTTACATCACCATTCCGCCATCCACATGGATCACCTGTCCGGTGACGTAAGCGGAGAGCGGGCCGGCTAAAAAGAGACAAACATCGGCAACATCCTCTGGCATCCCCTGTCGCTGCAGGGGTATCAATGTGCGAAATGTTTCCACCGCTTCAGCGGGCAGATTTCGGGTCATTTCGGTTTCGATATAGCCCGGAGCGACGGCATTGACGAGGATATTGCGCGCCGCCAACTCTTTGGCAGCGGACTTTGTGAGGCCTATCACACCCGCTTTGGATGCGGCATAATTGGCCTGACCGGCATTGCCCATCACCCCGACAACGGAAGAAATATTGATGATGCGCCCCTGGCGCTGTTTCATCATCGGCCGGGAGACGGCTTTGATACAATTAAACGTGCCTTTGAGATTGACCCGGATCACGGCATCCCACTGCGCTTCGTCCATGCGCATCAGAAGAGAATCACGGGTAATACCTGCATTGTTGACCAAAATATCAATGCGGCCAAAGCGTTCAACTGTGGCTTTGATCAGGTTTTCAGCCTCATTTGCAACGGAAACGTCGGTTTTGATCGCCAGTGCCTGGCGTCCAAGTGCTTCGATTTCCGCAGCAGTTGCCTGCGCACCTGCCTCATCAACATCAGAAACGACTATGTGCGCGCCGTTGGCAGCGAATCGGAGCGCGATTGCCCGGCCGATACCACGCGCAGCGCCGGTTATCACCGCGATCTGTTCATCCACTAGATTCATTCTGCCGCTCCAATTGCCTCTTGCAGCGATTCAAAGGTCGATATCGCCAGGGCTTTGCTGCTCTTGTCGATGCGTTTGACCAGTCCGGTCAGAACCTTGCCCGATCCAACCTCTATAAATCGTTCCACGCCATCCTGGATCATGTTGCGAATGGTGTCGTTCCACAACACCGGATGCGTCATCTGTTTGGCCAAATTGACGCTCAGAACAGCCGCATCGACAGTGGCGATTCCTGTAACATTGCTATAAACGGGTAATTCGGCATTTTGCAAAGCGCTCTGTTGTAGAATTCGTTTGAATTCTTCGGCTGCAGGTTCCATCAGGGGCGAATGAAAGGCACCGGAGACGCGCAAACGAACCACTTTTCCGGCACCAGCTTTTTCCGCTTTTTCCATCGCCTTTTCGATTCCGTTCGTACTTCCGGAAAGAACGATCTGGGTTGGAGAATTATAGTTGGCGACACGAACCACCTCGCCGCTTTCCTTCTCGATCTCCCGGCAAAGTGCCAGGCAGGTATCGAAATCCAGTCCGATGAGGGCAGCCATGGTCCCGGGGGTTATTTCTCCGGCGGATTGCATCAATTGTCCGCGTCGGCGCACCAGGGCAAGCCCCTTTTCCAGTGTCAAGGATTGGGCAGCGACCAATGCCGTGTATTCACCCAAGCTGTGGCCAGCAACCCGATCACCGCGAACACCGATATCGTTCAGCAGGCGCAAAAGAGCCAGGCTGTGGAGAAAAAGCGCCGGCTGAGTGTACTGGGTTTGGTTCAGCACCTCTTCTGGCCCGCCAAAACTGATCTTTTTAAGATCGAAACCCAATAGATCGCAGGCATGGTCATAGAGTTCCCTCACCGCGGCTGATTGCTGGTAGAGGTCTTGTCCCATGCCGACCATCTGCGATCCCTGTCCGGGAAACAAGAGTGCTGTAGTCAATCATTCATCCCGATTTGGTTCATTTGCCAAAACCAACAATTCATCAAAATAATTAAGACCGGGGGCAAGGGTTTAGTAGCGAATTGCCGCTGACCCCCAGGTAAAACCTGCGCCAAAAGCCACCAACACCAACAACTGGCCGGGTTGGATTCGTCCGGAACGGACCGCTTCGTCCAAGGCCAGAGGTATGGACGCTGATGAGGTGTTGCCGTATTTTTCAATATTGATAAAGACGCGTTCAGCCGGCAGGTTGATACGCCTGGCGGTGGCTTCGATAATGCGTAGATTGGCCTGGTGGCTGATCAAGAGATCGACAGCGGCATTGTCCAGACCGGTTCGCATCAGGATCTCTTCTGCCGAATCCCCCATCGCCTTGACCGCATACTTGAAAACTTCGCGACCGGCCATTCGAATAAAGTGTTTGCGTTCATCCACCGACTGGTGTGAGGGCGGTATTTTGGTCCCCAACCCCTCGATATAGAGCAGCTCGCTGAGTCTACCGTCGCTTTTGATAAAGGTTCCGAGAATACCTCGCTCGCCGTCGCTGGGGGCCAGTACCGCTGCGCCAGCGCCATCGCCGAACAAAACGCAGGTATTGCGATCGGAATAATCGGTAATACGCGACAGCACTTCGGAGCCGATCACCAGGACGTGCTTGGCCTTACCCAATGCGATGTAAGAATCCGCCAGATCCAAACCGTAGATAAATCCAGCGCATGCAGCGCCGATATCCAGAGCAGCGGCATTGACCGCACCGATTTTTTTCTGCACAAAACAGGCAGTCGACGGAAATCCGGAATCGCCGGAAATGGTGGCGACGATAATGAGATCCACATCCACAGCGGTCAATCCGGCGCTTTCAAGGGCCTTTAGGGCCGCAGCAGCTGCCAAATCGGAATTCTGTTCGTCCGGACCGACGACATGCCGCACTTCCATACCGGTTCGAGCGCGGATCCACTCATTCGAAGTATCGACCATCGTTTCAAAATCGCGGTTGGTCAGCGTCTTTTCGGGCACGGCGGCACCGGTACCAATGATCATCGCTTGCGGTCGGTTCTGCAAACAGGCCTCCTAACCTATAAAGCGGCACAAACGGCTTTGCGCTTACTAGACCGGGTTTATAACCGTCTCAGAGAGCACAGCCAGTCGAGTCTGAATATGGTGATTGACGTTTTCATCCACCATCTTGTAGGCCGCCAGGATCGCATTTTTAATGGCTCGCGGGGTCGACTTGCCGTGACCGATAATGACGGTTCCCTGGATACCCAACAACGGCGCTCCGCCGTACTCCTGGTAATCGAAAACCTTGCGAATGCCTTCAAAGGTGGGTTTCATCAAAACTGCGCCGAGCTGACTAAAGAGATATTTGCGCACCAGTCGTCTGAGATTGCTTTTAAACAAACCGTGGAGGCTTTCAGCAAATTTCAAGACGATATTGCCGACAAAACCGTCGCAGATTACCACATCGGCTGCACCGCCCAGGATATCGCCGCCCTCGACATTGCCGATGAAACAAAGATTGCTCTTTTGCAGCAGCGCGTGGGCGCGCAAGGTAGATTCGTTTCCTTTGGACGCTTCATGTCCGACGCTTAACAAACCAACCCGCGGCGATTCCTGATTGAACAGGTGACTGTAGCAGATACTCCCCATGATCCCGAATTCGAGCAGGTCCATTGCACGGCTGTCCACATTGGCGCCGGCATCGAGCAACAAAACCCGCCCCGCTTCAGTTGGAAGGAGCGAACCGATCGCCGGTCGTCTTACACCCGGGATGCGTTTGAGAGTAAAAAGCGCAGCGGCCATGACTGCGCCTGTATTGCCGGCGCTGACAACCGCATCGACACGGCGGTCGCGGTGCAATCGCATGGCAACAGCGATCGACGAATCTTTTTTCTTGAGCGATTGCGAAGGCAGTTCATCCATGACCACAAATTGGCTGGCCGGGACGATGGAGATCGGCAGATCGTGGGCGCGAAAATGGCGACTCACTTCGTGCTTAATCGCCTTTTCCTCACCCACCAGAACCACCTCGAACTTGCCTTTGCTTTGGCGGGCCGCTTCGACCCCGCCATGGACAACATCATGGGGAGCGTTGTCACCCCCCATTGCATCTAACGCGATTTTGATCAAATTTGGTCTCCGGGAAAATCAATTTTTCACGGAAAGCAGCACGCTGCAACCGTAATCGAGGCAGGATTCCGATTTCAGGCCTCTCGAGGCAAAAAAACCGAACGGCCTTTGTAATAACCACAGCTGGGACAGGCTCGATGCGGGCGCTTGGGCTGTCCACAGTTGGAACATTCGGTCACTTCCGGTTTGCTTGCTTTCCAATTGGCGCTTCGTTTATCGCGTCGGGATTTTGAGTGGCGTCTTTTCGGTAACGGCATGGTATCCTCTGTCAGTTGGATTTGAATAGATCGTTCAGCTTATCCCATCTGGGATCCGCGGTTGGTGACTTGCAATCGCATGTGGTCAAATTCAGGTTGGCCCCGCAATGAGGGCACAGCCCCCGGCAATCCGGGGTACACAACCTCTTGACCGGCAAAGCCAGTATCAGGGTTTCGCGCAGCGTATCAGCCAGATCGACATCCTGCTCGTTCTCGCTTACCACATAGACCAGATCGTCTTCCTGGTCCTGCAGCTCTCGATCCGTAGAATAGAGCAATCGCACCTGTTCCTTCAAAAGGGCGGTAAAAGGTTCGGAACAGCGGTCGCAGAGAAAATCGACAGGGCTTTCGAGCCGAACGTCGACAAAGACGTTTCTGCCGACACGCTCGAATAAAAGCTCGACATCGATCGGCTGAGTGAAAAACTCGGAATCGTGCAGCCGTAAATCAGACGGCGAAACTCGACGGGAGAGGCTGGAAGCCCCTTCCTTGATCGTTGACAACTTGATCTTGAACAAACCGTTACCTCAAACCCGGATTGTCCGGCACAGAATCTTGGATGAAAACTCTAGCTGAATTCGTTTTTCTCCGCAGAGTCGGCCATTGTGCTACAAATCAAGTCTATCTTATTGATACCCGGATTCTGTGTCAACAAAATCCAACGAAAAGTATCTTGATAATTTTATTGTATTTGCAGCAGCCACCATTCCCACCCGTTTAATGCAAATACCCTATTGTATTTATTGGGGATTCGGCGCTTCACACCAAATCCGGGTGATAGTTAAGTGGATTCAGCGCTTCGTTTGGAATCCAGATTGCAAAATCGACGCAAAAGTTAAGTATTAATGGAAAAAGAAGCAAGATAAAAATTCCGCAAACCTGAATTTGATTCATTTTGGGTTGCATTTTTTGCTCGAATGCCGGTGCGTCACGGGTTTAGACCACTGCAGACAAAAAAAGCGAAAAGTGCTGCAGAAAACGACCGACATCGACTCAGAGGTGAGCGATCCGTTCGAATTCGCTGAAAAAGAAGAGAATTTCGCGTTTGGCGGTTTCTGGCGCATCGGAACCGTGCACCGCATTGCGCGTGATTGTTTCGGCAAAGTCGCGGCGCAGCGTCCCGGGTTCGGCCTCGTTGGGATCCGTGGTGCCCATCAGCTGCCGCCACTCCTCGATGGCATCCGTTTTTTCGAGAATCATGACCCAGATCGGAGTTTCTGTCATGAAGCTGATCAGGTTGTCGAAGAAGGGCTTGCCGCAATGGACGACATAGAACCCCTCAGCCTGCCGAACCGTCAAACGGACAGTTTTTGCGGCGCGAATGGTAAATCCGGCCTGAAGAATGCGATCGATAATTTGACCGACCACCTTCTTTTTAACCGCATCGGGTTTGATAATCGCCAGTGTCTGTTCCATAATTTTCTCTTTGCTGGTGAAGGCCGATTCCGAACAAAAACGAGCTTTTGAACCATCGGCGCGATGCCGGTCATGCGAGTTTTTTAGCGATCTCCACTCCGGCCAGAAAAGCTCGACGATTCAACTCTTCGGTCCCTTTGGGAACGCGGGCCTCGATAGCATTGATCATGGCATTTTCTGATACGATTTTGCTAATTCCGGCGATGATGCCCAGAGCGACGATATTCGCAACCAACTGCTTGCCGACCTGATCCCGAGCGGTCTCGATGATGGGTAAAAAATAGGATTTGAAAGGACCTTCGGGTAATTTGCTTACCATGGTTTTGTCGGCGATCAGCACCCCATCCGCCTTGAGGTCATGATGATAACGATCGCAAGATTCCTGGGTGAGGGCCAAAAGCAGATCGATATGGACAGCTTTGGGATAGTCGATATCCTCGTCGGAGATGATGACTTCCGAACGGCTTGCACCGCCCCTGGCTTCCGGACCGTAGGACTGACTCTGAGTGGCATTGAGATTGTCATAGATAGCGGCGGCTTCAGCAAAAATCTTGCCAGCCAACACCAATCCCTGTCCCCCCTCGCCGCTCAAACGGACTTCATAGCGAAAACTCATGATTTACGCACTCTCCAGCTTAGCGTTTGGTCTCGACCGATCCGGTCGGTTGACTGAACCGATCGATGATTTTCTGGTATTCGCTGCGACACTCGGGTTTTTCGGTGTCCACCAGGATTCCGGTAACGATTTTGCCCTCAAGCTCTTCTTCACTCATCGTACGCGCCCGTGAAACGGGTATCGAATTCTCTTTTTGCGCCAGCATCATATCGACGGCCGTTCCTTCTCGATTGCGTCGGCCATAGGTGGTGGGGCACTGTGTGATCACTTCGACGACGGAAAAACCCTTTTTCAAGATGGCTTTTTCCACATACTTTTCCAATTGTGTTGCGTGATAGACCGTGGAGCGCGCAACAAATGAAGCACCAGCCGCCAGTGCCAATCCGCTGATGTTGAAGGAATTTTCAAAATTGCCATACGGTGCCGTGCTGGCGAATTTGCCCAGGGGTGTGGTAGGCGAAACCTGTCCGCCGGTCATACCATAGATGTTGTTGTTAAACAGAATCACCGTCAAATCGATATTGCGCCGGGCGGCGTGTATATAGTGATTGCCGCCGATCGCCGTTGCGTCGCCGTCGCCGGTCACCACGATCACATGTAATTCGGGCCTGGCCATTTTGATCCCGGTGGCAAAGGTGATCGCTCGGCCGTGGGTGGTGTGCAGAGTATTAAAATCGACATAGCCGGTCAGACGGCTGGAACAGCCGATACCCGACACCATGCAGATTTTGTCTTTTTCCAATCCAAGCTTGTGAATAGCGCGCAGCATCGCTTTTAAGACAATGCCGTCTCCGCATCCGGCACACCAGATCAGGGGCATTTTGCTTGTGCGCAAATAGGTTTCATAGTCGAACATGATCAAGCGATTTCCTTTATCTTGGCCATTATTTCCAGAGGATTGATCGGGTTGCCGTCGATGCGATTGATTCGATGAACCGGAATGCTGCGTCCGACAACCCATTCCACTTCATGGGCAATTTGACCGAGATTCATCTCGGGAACGATCCAGGCTTTTAAATGCTTGGTATGAGCTTCGATCTCCTGATCGGCGAAAGGCCATATTGTTTTCAGGCGAAACAAACCGGCTTTGATCCCCGCTTCCCGCGCCAACCGCACGGCATGACGGGCGGCACGAGCCGACGAGCCGTAACTGATAACTCCGACTTGCGCATCATCAAAATCGTCGACCTGGAAATCGACGATATTTTCCCGGTTCTTTTCGAGTTTACCGTTCAGGCGCAGCAGCAGACGTTCGATCTTTTCCGGTTGATTGGTCGGAAAGCCGCTCTCATCATGCGCCAGACCGGTCACATGGTAACGATAACCCTCACCGAACGAAACCATGGGCGGCACACCATTTTTGGTAAAGGCATAGGGCAAATAGTCTTGCGGCGAAACCTGCGGCCGCACACGGTCGACGATTTCGAGCTCCTGCGGCAACGGTAAAACAACCTTTTCGTTGACATGGCCGAGAATTTCATCCATCAAGAGAACGACCGGGGTGCGAAAGGACTCGGCCAGATTAAAGGCGCGCACCGTGAGCGTAAAAGCTTCCCGGACGCTGTAAGGCGCCAGAGCAATGACCGGGTGGTCACCGTGTGTCCCCCAGCGGGCCTGCATGATATCCGCCTGTGCCGGCATGGTCGGCAATCCGGTGCTGGGACCACCGCGCATGACATTGACGATGACAATGGGAACTTCGGCCATCGAGGCATAGCCGATGTTTTCCTGCATCAGCGAAAAACCGGGACCACTGGTGGCGGTCATGCTTTTAGAGCCGGCCAGCGATGCACCGATAATGGCGCCGATCGAAGCGATTTCGTCTTCCATCTGGATAAAAACACCGCCGACTTTGGGCAATTCGAGCGAGAGCACTTCGGCGACTTCCGATGAGGGTGTGATGGGATAGCCGGCATAAAAGCGCATTCCAGCCGCCAACGCGCCGAGCGCACAGGCTTCGTTGCCCGACAGAACCTGCACGCGATTGCTTTTTCCTTTCTCCGCCATGGTCCTCTCCTCTATCCTTTCTTGACCGTAATCGCAAAATCCGGGCAACGCAGCTCGCACAGACCACACGCGGTACAGGCCTCCAGGTTGCACACTTGAGCCACACCGTTTTCCATCACCAAAACATCCTGGGGACAAAATTCGACGCAGATCGCACAGCCTTTGCACCAGGCTTCATTGATGCGAATCTCTATTTTTCCAGCCACAGCAACTTTTTCATTCATCGTAAAACTCCAATACGCAGAACAACTCGCCGATTTCCATCGAAACAATGGCCCAGGGATCACTCTCCGGTGCAGTGTTTGACAGATGTAACCCCGTGAATGCCCCCTTTAACTACGCACATTTTTCCAAAAAATCAACGACTATTTAACCATAACGGTTCCGGTACGGCCCTGAATGGCGTCAGGCATTCTCTCTACCGAGCTGATGATCACCCGTTTGCCACCGGCGGCGATAAAATCGATAGCAGCTTCGATTTTGGGGCCCATGCTTCCTGCGGGAAACTGCTGTTCATCAAGATATCGCCGTGCCTGACTAACGGTCAACAGATCGAGCGGCGTTTCCTGAGGCGTGCCATAATTCAAAGCCACCTTGTCTACGGCAGTCAGGATATAGAGTTCATCGGCCTCGATCTCTTTTGCCAGAATAGCCGAAGCGCGATCCTTGTCGATGACCGCATCGACGCCCTCCAGACGACCATCGCTTTCGACATAGACCGGAATACCTCCTCCGCCAACAGTAATGACGACGACGCCATCATGAACCAGGCGTTTGATGATCATGGCTTCGACGATTCGCCGAGGCAAGGGTGATGGCACCACACGGCGATAACCACGGCCCGGGTCTTCTTTGATCATATACCCCCGCTCCCGTTCGAGCCGCTCGACATCCTCTTTCTTATAAAATGGCCCGACAAATTTGGTCGGATTGAGGATGGAATGATCGTCCTTGTCAACGACCACCTGCGACAAAAGGGTGATCACGTCGCGGCGAATGCCGCGAAGTTTGAGTTTGTTTTGCAGAGTTTGCTCGATCATGTAACCCATTCCGCCCTCGAGATCGGCAACCAACACACCCAGAGGAACCGGCGGAACGATATGCCGTGTTTCTTCGACCCGAATCAGAGCGTGCCCCACCTGAGGACCGTTGCCGTGGGTAACGGCGACGCGATATCCGCGCTCGATCAGATCGGCAACGCCGATGAGCGCTCGCCGCGTATTGGCGAATTGCTGGTAGATGTCCCCTTCTTCAAATTCGCGCGTGATGGCGTTGCCGCCTAGGGCGATCACGGCGATACGGGTTTCACTGTTGTGGAGCGAATGCATGTGGTTATCCCAAGGCTCGACCGGGGACGGGAAAAAAATCCCGACCCCGGACAAAACAGTCTATTTAAACAATTCATCGAGTGCGGTTGTCAGCGTTGGTTCGCCGATTTCCTGCAGATCGTAAAAGACGCGAACCGAGGGTTTATCGATTCTGATGATGCGGCGCAAGTCTATCGGGGTACCGATGATAACGGTGTCGCAATCCGTTGCGTTGATCGTCTCTTGCAGGTCCTTCATCTGCTGCTCGCCATACCCCATCGCCGGCAGCAAAATGCCGATTTCGGGGTATTTTTCAAAGGTCTCAACCAGAGTACCCTTGAGATGGGGACGTGGATCCACCAACTCGGAGGCGCCATAGCGTTCAGCTGCCATCACACCGGCGCCGAAAGTCATTTCCCCATGCGTCAAAGTGGGACCATCTTCGACCACCAGAACGCGTTTGTCGCGTACCAATTCCGGATCCTCGATGCGAATAGGCGATGCGGCATCGATAATCTGTGCGCGGGGATTGACACGGCGGATGTTGTCGCGTACCTCCTGGATATCGTCGATATCTGCTTCGATTTCCTTATTGATGACCACATAGTCGGCCATACGCAGATTGGCTTCGCCAGGATAGTAACCGATTTCGTGCCCCGGGCGCAACGGATCGACCACGACAATATGCAGATCTGGGCGATAAAACGGCAAGTCGTTGTTGCCGCCGTCCCAGAGGATCACATCTGCTTCTTCCTGTGCCTGTTCGAGAATAGCGCCATAGTCCACACCGGCATAAACGACCGAACCGCTGACAATATGAGGCTCGTATTCCTCCATCTCTTCGATAGTGCAGTCGTGTTTTTTCAGGTCGTCGAGCTCGGCGAAACGCTGCACCTTTTGCGCCACCAGATCGCCGTAAGGCATGGGATGGCGAACGGCTACAACTTTTTTGCCGCGTTCCTTGAGCAGTGCCGCAATCCGTCTGGTTGTCTGACTCTTGCCGCACCCGGTGCGCACGGCGCAAACCGCCACAACCGGTACACGAGACTTGAGCAGTGTGTGTTTGGGCCCCAGCAACGAAAATGTAGCACCCAGACTGTTGACCAATGCCGATTTGTGCATCACGGTATCGTTGGACACGTCGCTGTAGGAAAAATAGACCTCATCGATCTCGTGCTCGCGGATGAGACGGGGCAATTCGCTTTCCGCTTCGATTGGGATGCCCTGGGGATAGAGAGAACCGGCAAGTTCGGCCGGATATTTTCTACCTTCGATATTGGGAATCTGGGTCGCGGTAAAAGCAACGACACTATAGGCAGAATTGTCACGAAACGCAGTGTTGAAATTGTGAAAATCCCGCCCGGCTGCACCCATAATCAAAACTCTTTTGTTCGCCATAAAGCCTCCTGCTGATTCCTCTTGCTTTGGAACCGGCAACAGATCTGCCGGATACCTCTATTGTCTGATTCTTTTCTTCACTCCGATACTGTGCCGCCGTTTTGAACAGCTTGTTCACGGGCCTTTGCATAAGCGGACAGATTGGTTCGCAGCTCTTGTAAAGATGTACTGGTAACCAGGGCTTGGCGAAAATGGTTGAACAGTGGCTTGCCGCGCAGATAACAGACAAGATGTTTGCGCATCTGATACATGGCTCGCAACTCGCCATCCCTCATCACCAAGAGTTGCGCGTGCTCGAGCAGCGTCTCTTCGATCTCGGTCAACGATGGCGGCGGTGGAACCGGTAATCCGGCCATTCGAGCGCGAATCTGGGAAAATATCCAGGGATTGCCCTGCGCGCCTCTGCCGATCATGACGCCGTCGCAACCGGTTTCTCGCATCATTCGTTCGGCGTCCTCTGCACAGCGAATATCACCATTACCGATCACCGGGATCGTCAAGGCCGATTTTACCCGTGCAATACTTTCCCAATCAGCTGTGCCCCTGAATTGCATCTGCCGCGTGCGCCCATGCACGATCAACGCCTGAATACCCGATTCCTCGAGGGCCAGGGCCAATTCCACAGCGCGATCCTCTGCCCATCCGGAACGGATCTTGGCGGTGACCGGTATATCGGTCACTCCAATGACCGCACGGACGATTTGGCACATGCGCTCCGGATCGCGTAAAAGCGCTGCTCCACCACCGGTTCGCACCACCTTTTTCACCGGACAACCGAAATTGAGATCCAACCCGTCCGGCTGAAAAACAGCCAGTCTTTCGGCGGCACGCGCCATCACTTCCGGATGGGCACCGTATATCTGTATCGAAATGGGGCGTTCCGCATTGCTGAACCCAACATAATCGAGGGTCTTTTTCTGCTGACGAAAAACCCCGTCGGAACTGACCATTTCGGTAAAAACCCAACCCGCACCGGCCCGCTTGCAGATCCGCCGAAATATCGAGTCCGACCATCCCGCCAGCGGCGCCAACAACGTGGGATTTTTCTCAAGCTGCTGATGTATGTTCATAAGATTCCAGAAAAACAAAAAACCGGTTCATGGACCGGCTGTCCCGGAATTTTCCGGTAAAAGGTGTATCCCTGGTGCCCCGTTTGAACAGCGATCACGACGCACGAAAACTCAATATACAAATTGAATCCGTTTGATGCAAGTTTTTTATTCCCCTAAGTATTTCATTAATAGTACTTTAAAAATGCAGCCAATTGCCTGAGCCGGCTTGATAAAGTTTCAACAACTCGTTGTTTTGGTTTGAAAAATAACCCTCATGTCGGGTTGGCGCTAAAAAACCATCTGAACCGATTGCTACAGGCAATCCGACCGATGCCGCAGTTTCATCGAATGGGAAAACAGAGATCAACAATGCTGGGTGAGAACGGTTTTGCGGATCCCGACGGTTTTGAGGAGCGATTCGGGCGCCAAGATCCGCTATGCGATCATCGAACAAAGATGGAGGGTTAACGCGGCTGATTCGGTGTCGATATGCCAGTCAAAAAAATACGCGAAATCTGGTCGGCGGATTCAAGCAGGTCGATTTTTTTGCTGCGCGAAAGGGTATAGTTGGTCGAGATCTGATCCAGAGCGCCGAATAAAACCTGTTTGAGAATGGTGGGTTTGATGTCATGGCGAAATACGCCCTGCTGTTGACCCTCTTCAAAGATCTGGGAAATAAGATTGAGGTATTCGCGAAATTTTGTGCCGGTATAACCGCGGATAAACTTGCTGCTCTGGCGCAACTCGACTTCGAGCAGTTGCGCCATATCCGGCTTGTTTTTTACCATCTCCAGGTGGTGGGTAATAAAGGCCTTGAGCTTTTCCACCGGTGTCGGAACGCGCTCGATCTCGCGCTTCATATTATTAATGATCGGCAGCATCTCTTCTTCAAAAATCGAAATCAGCAGATCGTCCTTGTTTTCGAAATAGAGATAGGTGGTGCCGACCGCTACACCGGCGAGGCGGGCGATCTCTTCCACTTTGGCGTTAAAAAAACCATCCCGCGCAAAGATTTTGACCGCGGCTTTGAGAATTTTTTCCCGTTTCCCGAGTCTCATTTCTCTCTCCTTGCAGGCACGACCATTCGATTTCCATACCATGGACAATTCATTACCGCACCAAACATTCACCCAATAACATACAAACATTTTGATCAAAAGCAAGAATCTTTAAACAGTAGAAAGAGAATTCCCGACATTTTGCATCGACTGCAATTGATAAAATTAAGTGATGCATGCCGAATGCACAGGAGCCGAGCACCGCACGTCTCCCACTTTCGAGTCCCGGTGCCAAAGCAGAAAAATGAATTGAATTCAAAATAAGGGTTGACAAATAGAGATTTTTTCAGTACTATTCTCCGCTTTATTTAATTGATTTCAGCACGAAACCTGTGGCCCGGATCGCCGTTGCAGGCGAAACCGCAATCGCTTTTTGCAACAGACCCGGCAATTCCATCTGCACGGACAATCATTCACCACTCGATGAGGAGGAGAGATGAAAAAAGCTACTCTGATCGCGGTTCTGACCCTGACCCTGGCACTGTTTAGCGGATCGCTCTTTGCCGCCGGTGTGGGACTCACCGGTATCGGTGCCCGCGCCATGACCCTGGGAGGCAACTATCGCGCAGTGGCCGACGACTGGAGCGCCATGTTCTGGAATCCGGCCGGTATGGTCTTCACACAAGGGCTGAAAGCCGGGGTTTCCCTGGAATTTGTCACCCCGACCGTCGGCTATACACCTATCGAAAGACCAAATGGTGGACAGTTCAGCGCCACATTGCCCGAGGAACGCGAGAACGAATCCAAAACCCATCTCCTGCCTTCCGCTGGCATCTATTACAGCAACGAAAAATTCGCCATCGGACTAGGCTTCTGGGCACCATTCGGCCTCGGTTCCAAATGGGATCTGATGAACACCTCCTCCTACAACGGCGCTTATCCCGATATCGAATGGGAAGACGATCTCAAAGTTATCGCCATTCAGCCAACGTTTGCCTATCGGTTGTCGGAAAAGTTGTCTGTTGGTGTCGGCGTCTCGGCCATTCTTGCAGACATCATTATCCGCAAACCCAATTTTACCCAGAATCCATACATCTACAATCAAGCCCTGAATCAGATGGTCAGCGGGGCGTTTCCGAGCAGCGCTCTTAAATCGCCTTTCGATCATCTGCTCACCGAATCGGCACTCGAAGGCGACGGCATGTCTTTTGGTGTGAGCCTGGGCACGATGTACAAAATCACCCCCGACCTGGCCCTCGGAGCATCGCTGCGCTGGCAGAACACCGTAGCCCTCGAAGGCACGATTGAAGCCACCACCTATTTTGCCGATTTTCCGGCTGTAAATCAGGCGGTTCAGGGGGCTGTGGTTCCCACTCTGCAGGCTATGCTGCAAGCCGGACAGATCACCCAGGAACAATACGCTGTGATGGCCAACTATTATTCGGGTGTGGTCATTCCGCGCATTCCGGAAACCGATGTAAAAGCCGACATGAACCTGCCAATGACCGCAGGCGTTGGTTTGGCCTATACCGGCATCCGCAATCTCTTGATCTCGGCCGATGTCGCCTGGACCCAGTGGTCGGTCTGGGATGTGATCCAGATCAACAACACCGACGGCGATCAGATCAGCCAGCTCACGCTCAACTGGGAAGACGGCATCCGCGTCGGCATCGGCATGGAATACGCTCTCGGCTTTGGCTTTATTCGTGGTTCGGCTTACACCGAACCACGGGCAGCCGTCGATGAAACCATGATTCCTGCCATCCCCGATTTCAACCGCCGCAATGTGGTCAATATCGGTTTCGAACTGCCGATCGGGCCACTGCGTCTGCACGCTGGTTATGAAAAGATTTTCATGAGCGAGTATGTCGTCGACGAATGGGTTCTCACCCAGGACGGCACCGGATATGAAAACAAAGCCGGCACCTACAATTCGAGCATCAACAACATGGTGATCGGCTTTGATTACTGCTTTTAAGCGACTGCCGTAAAATTCCAGTAGGCCGAACAAACCCCTTGGTGTTTGTTCGGCCTTTTTTTATATTCAAATCGGCAGCCGCTCCTTTGCAATTCCGCCTGCTGTGCAGTCGGAATTGCGGGGTATGATTTACGTAACTCTATCTTTGATCGGGAAAAAATATGGTTCGTTTTCTATCCGTGTTGGCACTGCTCCTGGCAGCGGTCCTGTCGATCGCCTGCGATAGCGGTCTCGAACCCACCCGCAGCGGGTTTCGCGGCCGCATCACCTTTGTCGGCGAAAAACCGGCGGATACCGATCAGGTCATCGTGGTGGCGGCGACGCGATTTCCGCCCACACAGATTGATGAAATCTTTCTCGGTGAACCGCTGCCGCTCGACCGGGAAACAGTTGACTATACCGTCTATTCACCGATCACGGATTACGCCGCGATCGGCGTAGTCTGGAAACAGCAAAATCAGCCCTGGGATGTTACCAATATCATCGGCATCTATTTGCCTACCTCAAACGGTTTCGTCCCCGGCCGGGTCTCGATCGCCGACAGACAGACGATGGTGGATTCGGTGGACATTCAGGCCCATTACAGCAAAGTCAAACGAGCTGTTGACAGCAGCGTGAGTGGCAGATTGCGCGCGTCGGGCCAATGGCCGTCCGACAGCGAATCCCTGCTCATTTTTGCCTCCACCGAACTGATTCCGTCGGGCCTGCTCGATCTGCAGTTCGGGGCACCGATACCGGCGCCGTTCGATTCGATCGATTATCGGCTCACGATTCAACCCGGGACTTATCGCCTGTTCGGGGTACTGCTGATCCGCATCGGGCAGCCGCTGGATGTCTCGGCCATCCGAGGTTTTTACAGCCGCACCGCCGGCAGTCCGTTTCCGTCTTCGGTCGTTGTTCCGACCGACACGTCTCGGATCACCGGAATCGATATCGCATTCGATCCGTCAAAAGCTCCTTTCACCGCATCACATTAACTTGGACGCTTATGCGCACGATCGCTGTACTTTTCCTTCTTGTCGCCTGTTTTGTCGCCACCAGTTCGGCAAATACGGGCTCGGCTATCAGCGGAAAAATCACCGATAGCGAAACCGGCGAGGGCCTGCCCGGAGTCAACATTCTGCTGGTCGGCACGGTCCTTGGCACCACATCGGATGTAAACGGTGAATTCAGAATGGGCGGTCTTCCGACCAGCCGCGTGGATTTGCGCATCACCATGATGGGTTACAAACAAGTCGTCAAAAAAGATATCGAATTAAAAGCCGGTGAAACTGTTCGACTGTCGATCGCCATGCAGTCGACCGTTCTCGAAAGTCCGGAAATCCTCATCACCGCCAACAAACGGCGGCAAAACATTCAGGATTCTCCCAACAGCATCGGCGTTTTGACCGCACGCGACCTGGCAGCAAAAAACCAGGTCTATCTCGATGATCTGCTGGGCTACGCCTCGGGCGTCAATTTTGTTGGTTCACAGATCAATATTCGCGGATCCTCCGGCTACAACTATGGCGCCGGCAGCCGTGTGCTCTATCTCATCGACGGTGTGCCGGTCATGCCCGGAGACAGCGGCGACATCAAGTGGGATCTGGTGCCGGCCTCGCAGGTGGAGCAGATCGAAATCATCAAGGGTGCCGGATCGGCTCTCTATGGCTCAAACGCCATGGGCGGTGTGGTCAACATCATTACCAAAAAGGCCACCGCGCGCCCGGCAACCCAGATCCGCTACTCCGCCGGCTTTTATGATAAACCGGCTTATGAGGAATGGCGATGGACCGACCGTTTGCTCCATTTCGACAACCTCGACCTGGACCATACCCGTATGATCGGCAGCAGCCTCAACCTCTTTGCCTCCTTTGGCAGGCACCAGTCCACCGGTTATTTTCAAAACGGTCATTATCAGCGCTGGAATGCAGCGGCCAAACTGTTTTGGAGGCTCACGGCCACCGCCAACCTGACGCTTTCGACCCAGTACGAACAGGGCGATCGCGGTGCCGCGTTGCTCTGGCGCAGCCAGCGCTATGCGCTTCAAGTGCCACCGCAAGCCATCGGCGACTATGTCGAATCCGACAAGTTCAATGCAACTGCGATCTATAAGCAGGCCCTCAATCGCAAATTGGGTATCAAGACCCGGGTCTCTTATTTTCGCAATTTTTGGGAAAACTTTTTTCACGACAACCAATCCCATTCAACCGCACACCGCTTCGGTTTTGAGTTCCAGGCCGATCATCAGATTTCCGAAAACAATGTCCTGACTTTTGGCAGCGAAGAATCATGGGATCATGTCATTTCCCAGCTGGTCGGCACCCACGACCAAACCGTGCTGTCGGTCTATGCGCAAAACGAGAGGCGGTTGGTCGATGAGCTGCATCTGACGGTTGGCGTGCGTTTTGATCATCACACTGTAGACATCGGTTTCGCCGACGGCGAATGGAGTCCCAAATTCGGACTGGTCTGGCACACTGCACCCCAGCTCAGTTTGCGTCTCTCTACGGGCCGCGGATTCCGTGCCGCCAGCATGTCCGAGCGCTTTTCCGAAGGCATCTATTCGGGATTGCGCCTGGTGCCAAATCCGGAGCTGAAATCTGAAACTGCCTGGTCCCACGAATTCGGCGCCAATCTGCGCCTGGCGCCCCATTTGTTTGCCGACATGGCGGTGTTTGCCAATGACTATTGGGATCTGATCGAACCCGAGCCTGACACCGACCAGACCATTCAATTTATCAATCTGACACGGGCGCGCATCGCCGGCGCCGAGGTGACCCTCAAGTGGAACGGCTGGAAAAATCGACTTGGCGCCGACCTTGGCTATACTTTTCTCTATCCGCGCGACCTGGATCGCCAGACCTGGCTCGCTTACCGCTCACGCCGGCTGTTGACTGCATCAGCCAGCCTCACGCTGGCAGCGATCGAAACCGGCATCGATTATCGCTATGCCGCCAAACTCGACCGCGAAGCGGTCAAACTCTATCCCAACGACGATCGGGTCGATCAACAGGTCGTTGATCTGCGGCTGACGCTAAACCTGGCGGCGCATCAGATCACGGCACAAGTCAAAAACCTCTTTAACCACAACCATACCCAGGTCGAGCGCACATTGTTGCCGATTCGCCACTTTATGCTCACTGTAGGCACCCGATTTTAGTCTGCTTTTTCGGCTGGCCTGCTTTGGCGGGCTGGTCCCGAAAAAAGGGGGTTGTTTTTTCAGCGCCTGACTTTTATATTGAAATACCATACTTCGCTGAGCCCCTTTTTGAGATTCGTTCCTTTGCCCTATCAAATAGGTCATATGAATAATTTTAATTGTATCGCTACAGATCCGGGGGGGCGCGCCTTCGGAGGAAACGGATGAGTGTATTGAAAAAGGAGA
Organism: Candidatus Zhuqueibacterota bacterium; assembly: GCA_016929055.1. Classification (GTDB taxonomy): domain Bacteria; phylum Zhuqueibacterota; class Zhuqueibacteria; order Residuimicrobiales; family Oceaniaggregativiventaceae; genus Sulfursilanivivens. The sequence goes on along the minus strand of JAFGJN010000076.1, from coordinate 779 downwards.
CACCATGCGAACATCAAAGGTTTTTACCATGTTGATTCTGGCCGCTCTGGCGGCAGCTGGCTGCGGTCGCCGAGTCATCACCCACAAAGCACCGCTTAAAGAGGTGCAGGCTGAGATGGCCAAATTGGCGCCGGTCGCGCTCGAATGCGATTTGTCACAGCTGACCGATTCCGAAAAACAGGTTCTCAGGAAACTGGTTCAAGCGGGGCAGATCATCGATGAGCTTTTTCTGCTCCAGGTTTCACCGGAAAACCTCAAGATTCGCCAGGCGCTTCAGAATCCCGCCGACCAGCCCTATCTGGAATTCTTTACGATCATGTTCGGACCATGGAACCGGCTTGACCATGACAAACCCTTTATCAACAAGCAGGAGAAACCGCTCGGTGCCGGATTTTATCCGCTTGATATGAGCAAACAAGAATTCACCGACTATATCGAGGCCCATCCGGATGAAGCGGGGGCCCTGGAAAGCACGTTTACCGTTATCCGCCGGCAGCAGGCTAAATTGAATGCCATACCCTATCACCAGGCCTATCGCCAGCAGGTCGAACAGATCGCCTCTTTGCTGCAGGAAGCGGCTGAGCTGAGCGAAGATCCGACACTGAAAAAGTACTTGCAGCTTCGGGCTAAAGCGTTTCTCACCGACGACTATTTCGACAGCGACATGGCCTGGATGGACCTCGCCGGCAATCTCGAGGTGGTTATCGGCCCGTATGAAGTCTATGAGGACAACCTATTTAATTATAAAGCCGCTTATGAAACATTCATCTGCATCGTCG
>JAFGJN010000075.1 GCA_016929055.1 Candidatus Zhuqueibacterota bacterium | reverse complement strand
GCCGTTCGCTGATCGGTTGATTGAATTCATAGTAGGAAAAGACGGTGCCGACAGTGATGCGGGTGATGCCGCCTTCCCGCACGATGACAAACAGCTCCAACGGGTAAGCGACACCGACTTGCAGACACTGATCGGTGTTGGAATCGGTGTGCACGTCGGCGATAACCGCCATGTCGTCCGCATCCATGTTCCAGGGATCGTTTGGCTCAAATTCAGCCAAAAGTTTTTTGGCCGCATCGCCGAAACAGAAAATGTTGTCGTATTCGCTGTCGCTCAGCGGTTCGTTTTGCAGTTCTTTGACGGCCACATCGCGCAAAAAGGCGAGCAAGTGGTCGAATAAGGTGATGCGATCCCGATAGTCTTGCGGCAACAGGTCGCGTTGTTCGAGGCCGTCGCGGGTATAGCGCAGCAGCGCACCCAGGCGGGCATAGAGCTGCGGATTGGGCTCGACGTAGCTGCGCGGCGTTCCGGGCGGAATGCAACAGGGGGTGGTGCTCTGTTTGGCATAGAGAATGGTGTCGTGGCGCAGCTCCGCCCAGGAGGCAAGGGCGGTCATCAATTCCTTGTCCGCCCAGGCCGGACTCTGCATGAAAACGGGATAGCCGCTCCCTTTGCTGGTGAGCAGGGGCAAGAGGGTGTAGAGCCAGTTCCAGTAGAGATTTTGCGCCCAATCGGCGGCCGGCCTGGCAGCGAATTCGGCGCCAAGCACCGAACGCTGGTAGCCATAGTTTGCATATCGGGTTTGCTGATAAAGCGTATCCAGATGCGCAGCTGCGCGTTCCGAGCCCAGCACCGCCATGACGTCCAGTCCCATGGGCATCAGCCTTTCATCCACATAGGGCATGACCAGCCGGGAAAAGAGATAACTGTCCGGAATGGTGCGCTGGCCCATGAAGCGAAAGCCCTTGTAGGTGATAAAGCTTCCATAGATCCAGTTGGGGATTTCCGGCTCGGGCAGTTTTTGCGCCTCGTCCATGAACGCCGAGAGACGAGCGGCATCAGCCAGCGTGTCAGCATCCAGTTGCAGCCAATCCGGGCCGTAGATCTGTTCGGCAATGCCGCGGTATTCCAGAACAGCGGGATCGTCGGGCGGGCCGATAAAGAAATTTGTGGGGTGAATGATCTGTTCATAGTCGGCAAGCGGCGTCTCTTCGTTTTCCAGACGGCACAACGCCTGGGTCAGCAGCACAGCTTGCAAGGTGTGGCGTTCGGCCAGTTTGGGGAATTTTTCTGGTTCCATGGTAAAGATCATCTTGCCGAACCAGGTCAGGGTCTGGAAATAACGGCGCAGCGCATTGCTCTGGGTATAGTGGCCGCGCGGTTTGAAACGGCTGTAATCCAGTGCGGAAAACGAGCCGAAAATCGGCGAAAAGGCATACCCTTCCTGTTTTTGAATCAGCTCCCACTCGGCTTGCACCCAGTCGCGTATCGATAGCGGCACATTTTCCAGCTGGCCGTGCAGCAGACAGCGGGCGACGTGCAGATAGGCCAGATTTCGCAGCGCCGCTTCCCGAACAGTCTCTCCTTGTTGTTCGCTGCAGAGCGGTTCGGTGCGTTCAATAAGCGCTGTGATCAGTCTCTCGAGCGCCGGCATAAAAAAGCGCACTTCAATGTCGCGCAGCAATCGGTCGAACAGGGTATGGTAGATGTGCAGAACCGCATCGGTGGTGACAAAGACCGGCGTGCCGTTCCAGGTGCATGCGTTGTAAGAGTCGTAGAATTGGCTATAGCGACCCTTGCGAGCGAAAAAGTGGTTTTTTTGCAGCCGCGCCTGCTCATCGTCGCTGAAATAGAAGCGATCGAAATTCACCACATCGCTGAAATCCGGCTGAATCGCATAGTCGGGCACGGCTGGTATGTACTCGATCCGATCCGGCTGATAGAGGGCAAAGGGGGTGAGGACAGGTTCGGTGATGTCGGCGATCGGGTTTTGCGCCCTGGCCGGCAGAACACCGAGCACAAGCAAGAATAACAGCCTGCGTCCTGGCATAAAAGCCTCCTTTTTTGAATTCGTTCGGACGGTAAGGGCTGCTCCCTCAGACAGCTCTCGTGGGGTGTTCAGGCACTGGAGTGGAATCGATGTGTGTTGTTGGCTCTGACGGTGGTTTTTCTCTGGAAATCAGGCCTCGGGCGTTGACTTAATCAGATGGGGTCGCTGTTGTCGGCGGCTCTCTCTTTTTTTATTTCATATTTCGAGGGACATTTGAGCAAAATTTTACCGGCCTGGAATTCACCCGACTCTTTTCGCCAGGTGCCTTCCACCACCACCTGTTGACCATCCGCCAGTTGGTCGGGTGGGATATTCCGGTATACAACGTGAAGCGTGTCTCCGCTTTCTTCCATGGCAAAACGAATGCACTGTTCGCTTTCTTTCCAGACGATGCTTTCGGATACCACCGTTCCGCTGATGCGCAATCCACGGGTTTGCTCGAGGTCGCTACGCTCAAACAATTCGGAAACCGTGACGTAATAAACCGCTGTTTCTTGTAAACCACCGGCGATGAGATAGATCAGAGCACCGATAACGATCACAATTCCGACGACGATTCTGGGTTTCATGCACTTTCCTCTGCCAAAGGGGGGAGGGTGAAAAAATTGTGACCGAGTTGCACGGGTTTCGGTCTCAAAAAAATGTAGTGAATTCGCGTCTGTTTGTCAAGTGCTTTGCCTGTTGCCCTGGAGCTCCAACTGTTTCCTCTTGCATACACGGTTGTTTTTTTGTATCGTAAAAAGAAAAGCAAACGCGGGAATCCCACCCGTGAAAGGAGAATGCCATGCGAACGTATTTGTTTCGTTTCGCTCTTTTCTGTTTTGCTTGTTTCGCCTTGCTTGTGCTCTTTGCTGCCAAAATGGATCCCCTGTTGGCTCATTGGGGCGATCCCCAAGAGATTCATTCGCTTCTGACCTCGGTCTTTTTGACCGGCGGCGTGGCCGGACTCGCTCTGATTTTTGTTCGAACCATAGTGGGATTGATCGTCACGTTTTTGCTGATGGCGATCGCTTTTATCCTGGCTTATTATTTTCTGGGTCCCTTAATCGGGGTTTGATCCAGGGAGACCGACATTCGATGATTTTTTCTCCCGAGCAATCGTCAGGAGACACCCCCCGGGTTTCGGTCGTCCTGCCGGTGTTCAATCGCGATCATCTGGTCCAGCGCGCCATCGATTCGGTTCTGGCGCAGACTTTTACCCAATGGGAACTGTTGATCGTCGATGATGGCAGCACCGATGGATTGGAAAGACGGGCTTTGCCGCTGGTGATGAACCATTCATCTATCCGGTACCTGAAACACGCCAACCGCAAATTGTCCGCCAGCCGCAATATCGGCATCCATGCGGCGCTGGGTGAATGGGTCACCTTTCTCGATTCGGACGATGCCTATCGGCCGCAGCATCTGCAACTGCGCGTCGAGTATATCGACAGCCATCCGCAGGTGGACATCCTGCACGGAGGCGTGGAACTGGTCGGACCTCCGGAAACCCATTATGTTCAGGACGCTTTTTCCCCGGATCGCAAAATTCATATTGCCGATTGTGCCGTGGGCGCCACTTTTTTCGGACGAAAATCGGTTTTTATCGCGACCGGTGGTTTCCCCCGGGTTCCCTATTCAGCTGAATCCGCATATTTACCACGGCTGGAAGCGCGTTTTTGCGTCGAACGCGTCGATTTCCCGACCTATCTCTATTACACCGGCCTGCCGGACAGTATCTGTGCCTTGCGACAACAGGGTGATACACCACTCGAAAACGCAGAGGACAACTGACCACAACCGATTTGAAAAAGAAAAAAATGAGAAACTCGATACCATCCTCCGTTCTTCGTCCGTCCTGGGTTGAAATCGATCTTGACGCCATCGAACACAATGTCGAGCAGATCCGCGCCAGGCTGGGCGCTGTTCAGCTGCTGGTCGTCGTCAAGGCCGACGCCTATGGGCTGGGCGCTGTTGCGGTTTCTCGGGTTTTGCAGGAGTGCCGGGTCGATCGTCTGGGTGTGGTTTGTCTGGACGAAGCCGTGCAGCTGCGGCGGGCCGGCATCGAGCTGCCGATTCTCAATATGGGGGCCATTCTGCCGCAGCAGGCCGACGTGGCGGTCGAATACGGGATCGAGCAAATAGTTTTTGACCTGGAAACGGCTCGAGCCCTGTCGGTTGCCGCCCGCCAGCGAAAAACCCGAGCCGCGGTGCATCTCAAGATCGATACCGGCATGAGCCGCTACGGTTTGCGTTTCGACTCGGCGGCCCAAGCCTTTGCTCCCTTGCACGCTCTGCCCCATCTCGATTGGGTTGGCGCCATGAGCCATTTCGCCAATTCGGACGGACTGGACAAGAGTTTCCCGCTATTGCAGTTGTCGCGGTTTTTACAGGTGCGTCGGGAATTGGCCGAACAGGGAATGGAACCGCCGATCTGGCATATCTGCAACAGCGGCGGAACCTGCGATCTGCCGCAAGCGCATCTGGATCTGGTGCGAGTCGGATTGATGGTCTATGGCTATTATCCCGATCCCGAGGTTGGCCGGCCTTTTGACCTGCGTCCGGCCCTGGCGCTCAAATCGACTGTCATCACCATCCGCGAATTGCAGCGCGGCGACAGCGTCGGTTACGGCCGCCGCTATCTGGCGAAAAACCAGGAACGCATCGCGATTTTGCCCATCGGTTATGCCGATGGATTTGACCGCAAGCTGCGCGACGGCGGTCAGGTGCTGCTGCACGGCCAGCGGGTGCCGATCGTCGGCGGTCTGTGCATGGACGCCTGTTTCATCTGTATCGAGGACATACCGGAAGCTCGGTGCGGCGACCAGGTGACGTTGATGGGACGCGAGGGCGATCTCGAGATTTCACCGCACGACATCGCCGCCCAGATCGGCTCCGTGAGCTATGAGGTCATGGCGCGTCTGGGC
>JAFGJN010000074.1 GCA_016929055.1 Candidatus Zhuqueibacterota bacterium | reverse complement strand
GGGAATTGCGGCGCATCCGCATGCTGCACCGCTATCCCACGCTCAACAAAGAGAGCACCGAATACCTGACCCTCGATTTCACACCGCAAGGCACGCTCTGCGATCTCAATGTCTGTATCACCGAAAACCTCTATCAGCGTTTTGTTCGCGAAGCCCAGCTCGGCGAGGATTGGGGCAACCGCCAGCAGATCATCAAGTTTTTGGAAAAATACCGCACCGCCTACCTCACCCGCGATCTGCCCACCATCGATTTGATGTTCGCCGAGGATGCCATCATTATCATCGGCCGCAAGCTGGAACGGCGCAAGCTGCCCGAAAACACCGTTCGCTATGAAAAACTGGGCGCGCAGCCGGATCACGACTATCTGCGCCTCAGCAAAACTCAATATCTGCAGCGCCAGAAACAGATATTCGCCCAGAATCAGGATATCTCGCTCGATTTTAGCACCTTTAATATCATCAAAAAGAACGACCAGGACAGCGTCTATGGGGTCGAGATGCGCCAGAGCTATACCTCCACTACCTATGGGGACGAAGGCTATCTCTTTTTGTTGGTCGATTTCCGCGAAAAAGATCCGATGATCTATGTTCGCGCCTGGCAGCCCAACGCCTGGAGTCCGGACGAGCTGATTCGCACCGCTAATTTCAAGATTCATAAATAGACAGACCTGTCCAAAATAGATTGTGTCGGCACGAATAATTTACAAATAAACAGGAACTTGCAATAAACGCTGAAATCGCAAGCCTGATCTGCTGTGAAGAAAATCCTTGTTGTTTTTACATCAATTATGGCGTGTGGTGTCCCCGTTTGGGACACCAGCGATAAATAGATTGAATCTAGCCCCCGTCACGGGACAACACACGACTGAGGAAAAGCGGCATGAAACAGGTCACCTTTAAGGAAGCGATGGAACTGTGGAGCACGCCGGAACGGGTGGTTTTTATCACCGCGGTGGATTCGCAGGGCAATCACCATATCATGACCGTCGGCTGGAAGATGCGCGCCTCTTTTCGGCCACCTATGATCGCCGTGGCCATCGGCAATCAACGGCGCATGCGCCAAATGATCGACGACAGCAAAGAGTTCGTGGTGGCCGTGCCGGGAACTGATCTGGCGCGGGAAGTTCTGATCTGCGGTATGCCCAATCTCGAAAATGAGGACCGCTTTGCCAAATGCGGATTCAGCCGTAAACCCGGAACTTTTGTCAAAGCCCCGCTGGTGGAGCGAGCGCTGTGCAGCTTTGAGTGCAAGCTCAGCGCTCGAGTCGAAACCGGCGACCACACGCTCTTTATCGGCGAGGTTGTCGCTTCCTGGGTCAACGAGGAACCCAAACCCAATCTGCTGGTCGTGGCCGCCGAGCCGGGTTACCAGGTTCTGGCCGAAGATGGCCCCTACAAGATCGGCAAGGTGCGATCCTGAATCTGTGGGCACAACATTACGATGAACCCGGGGCAACTTGTGCTTTTAACTTTTGGCGAAGGTTGTTGATCTTTTTCAGCCTATTTGGCGCTTGCGTTCAAGCCCGCCGTGTTTTATATTGAATCATTTCCTTATAAATAAATCCAGATCTCAAACCCGCAGGAGAAATTCGTGACCGAAAAAGAATTGCCTACCCCGCAAAAACCCGCTTTCAATCCGTTTTTGCTGATCGGTACCTTTTGGACCATCTTTGGACTCTTGGTGCTGCTTTCGTCGTTTTTCGTCACCGGCAGCCGCTATGTGCCTGTCGGCCGCGCCGTAGGCGCCAATCTCATCGCCTCGTTGATTCTGCTCGGCATCGGCATTGGCATGCTGATCAAAGGACGGCGACAGCCGTGAGCGGCGATTCGACCGAACAACCGGACGGATCGCTGCCGCCGGCTGTTGATGCCGAGCAGGCCCGACAACGCGCCTGGCTCGATTCGCGGCCCCGGCGCTGGATGTTCTGGCGCCAGCAACCAACGATTCGGCGGCTGGAATTGCTGATGCTGCCGCTGTGGGTTTTCCCGTGCCGGCAATCGGATTCCGCATCAACTGCAGCTGCTGTCGGAGTCGAAGCGCTGGACGGCGTCTCTTTTTTTCTAGATCCTGCATTGCCGCGGGCGTCGTCACAAGCGCCATCCCTGCACTTGCGTCCGCGTATCGACCGCGACAAAGCTCACGATCTGGCCCAGCAGGAATTGCAGGATGCCGCTCTGCGCTCCCGCCGCCTGACCGCCTCCGCTCTGGTGGGGGCCGAATTGGAGGAGCCGTTTCTGGTCGGCTATCCCTTTTGGATCGCCTATCTCAAAAAGGCCCGTCGCTACGATTTTCTTGTTATCGATGGAATCTCGGGCTCAAATGCTGGCTTGCGCATGCGCAAGCCGGTTCTCAGTGCTTTGCGTTTATTGGAGAACAACCCCACATCCTGATTCGCGGCAGGATGGACCACCATTCACGGATTGCCCGGTAAAAAGGAGGAAGAATTGGAGCAGATCAATATCCACGGTATCGACTTTTTTATTGTTATCGCCTACATGATGGCTATCCCGGCCTTTGGTTTCTATTTCAAACGCTATGTCAAGACCGATCAGGACTATTTTCTCGCCGGCCGCATGTTGCCGTGGTGGATCATCAGCCTGTCGATCATCGGAACCAATATCGGCGCCACCGATTATGTGGGCGCTGCCGGCGGTGCCTATCGATTCGGATTTACCCAGGCCCATTACGAATGGATCGGCGCTATTCCGGCCGTCATTCTTTCCGCTCTGTTGTTCATACCCTACTATTGGAAAGCGGGGATCTATACCGTACCGGAATTCCTCGGCCGGCGCTACAACCAGCTGATTCGTGTGGTGCAGACCGTGCTCTGGGGCGCATTTATGGTTTTTCTGCTCGGACAGTTTTTCTGGGCCAGCGGTTTGATGTTGGAAGAATATCTCGGTGTACCACTTACGATCGATATCTTCGGCGTGCCGGTCTATATCGGTATCATCCTTACCGCTCTGATCATCGGTCTCTATACCATTTCCGGCGGACTCGCCGCCGTGGCCATGACCGACGTCATTCAGGTGCTGGTGATGTTTGTCGGCGGCATTATGCTCTCGGTCTTGGGACTGTGGGCTCTGGGCGGCTGGAGCGGGCTGATCGAAACCCTTTCCGTCACCCATCCGGATCATTTGCGGCTCTATCTGCCTGCCGATCACCCGGTCTACCCCTGGCCAGGCGTGATCTTTGGTCTGGCGTTTGTCGCCTCGCCTGCCTGGTGGTGCTGTAACCAGGCCATCATCCAGCGAACTCTGGGCGCGCGCAGCGAATGGGACGCCAAGGCGGGCATGATGTTCTCGGCTGTTCCCAAAACCCTGATTCCGGTGATTACGGTTCTGCCGGGATTGATCGCTCTCGCCCTCAATCCCAATCTGGTCGGAGCCGACATGGACAAAGCCTATCCCTGGCTGATCAAAACTCTGCTGCCCACCGGACTGGCCGGACTCGTCTTTGCCGCTTTTATCGCGGCCCTGATCTCCAGCGTCGATTCGGTGGTCAATTCCGCAGCCACACTCTGGACTCGCGATCTCTATCAGGCCTGGATCGTCAAAAAAGCCAGTTCCCGCCATTATCTGCTGGTGGGGCGTATCATGACCGCTTTGTTTATCGTCATCGCCATTTTTATCGCGCCGATCATGACCCGGTTTCCGGGCTTGTTCGTGGCCGGACAGGCGATGTTGTCGCTGTTTCAGGGGCCCACATTCGCTATCACTCTTTTGGGGATTTATTGGCGTCGAGCCAACACCGTCGGCGCCGTGTCCGGATTGTTTGGCGGCGTGGCCATTGCCGTCTTTTTGTTTTTCAAAATGGAGATCAGTTTTTTCTACTATTCCTGGTGGTCCTTTGTCGGCGGCCTGATCATCACCCTGGTGGTCAGCGCTCTTACCCGGCCTGAATCCACAGAAAAACTCGAGGGTCTGGTCTACGGATTGGTCATGTCGGACGAGGAAATTCAGTCGCGCCTGGCTGGCCGCGCGGAATCGGGAGGTGAAGAATGATGAACTGGACAACCGATGTTTATTTGGCTGTGGCCAAATGGATCTCGCTGGCGACTTTTGTTGGTGTGGCCATCTGGGCGGTTTTTCGTCCCAAAGCTTTTATCTTTGAAGATGCCCCGACCACCCGGCGCTGGCGCGATTTGCGCATCTGGAGCGTGCTCTTTATGATCGTCCAGATCGCTATCTATTTGTCGCTCTGATACGACGCTCGTTTTCTTTTGGCTGTTCGGCAGGCGATGCCAACCGAGCGGGGAGAGATGCCGAGCGCACGATCGACCGGAACATCGGTCGTCGGCGCCAGAGCGGTTCAGTCTGGTGCAAAGATCGAATCAAACAGGGAGGAAGAGGAATGGATTTTTTCGACGTCATTGCCAAACGCGTCAGCGTGCGGGCCTATGAATCGACCGAGGTCGAGGCGGAGAAACTCGACGCCTGCCTGAACGCCGCCAATCTGGCGCCGTCCGCTGTCAATCGACAGCCGTTTCGGTTCATCGTTGTTCACACGGCCGGTCGCGAGGAGGAGCTGCGGCGCATCTATCATCGGGAATGGTTTTCACGGGCACCGCTGGTGGTTGCTGCTGTGGCTGTGCCCGAGGAAGGGTGGAACCGCCGCGACGGAAAAAACTATGCGGTGGTGGACACAACCATCGCCATGGATCATTTTATTCTCGCAGCAGCGGCCCAGGGATTGGGTACCTGCTGGGTTGCTGCTTTTGATCCGCAGGCGGCGCACGAAATTCTCGGCTTGCCCGAAAATGCCGAGCCCGTCGCCTTTACACCACTCGGCTATCCCGCAGATCCGGGCAGGGAGAAAAAACGAAAAACCCTTTCCGAATGGGTTCGCTACGAACAATGGTGAAGAGTTGAAAGCAAACGCGATTTATCCGTTGGTGGATGACCAGAGCAGAATCGCCATGACCACAAACAACACAACGGCAAGAACATCGTGCCAGCGCACCATTCCCTCCCGGTCTTGATCTGTTTCGCGCATGGATGAGCTGTTGCGCATGATTGATCTCCTGCTATATCGATTGATTGGATTCGAGCTGTTAAGGAGGACGGTTGCTGTGACACGGGATGCGGGGCGGTTCCTTTCTGCAGGGCGATTTGTGCAAGATCCATGCCGTAAAAGCAGCTCGACTTGCCTGCAGATATGCGGAGATACGATGCCGCAATAGCCGATAACCCTTGTCGACAAACCAGGGGAGAGAAAGCTTAAGACATTGAAAATAAAGGAATAAAAAGTTTCTCGAATGCCTGAAAGGGAAAACCTACGTTTGGGGAGTCGCCCAGCCGGTTTTGGCTGTTGGGCTGTGGCGAAAGTGTTGCTTATGCGATGTGGCCGAAAGAGGACACTGTTACCGCATTGTCTCGAATCATGCGGCCGCGTCGTTGCAATCAAAGTCGGGCCATAACCGGGTCGAAAGAATAGGATTGCATGAAAGAGCGAAAACTGCTTCTGCTTCAGCCCCCTATCGAGGATTTTTATGATACACCAATCCGCCTTCAGCCTCTCGGTTTGGCCTATCTCAAAGCCGCTGTGAACAAATGGCTGCCCGAGATCGAGGTGGGGGTTCGCGATTTTCATGCCGCCGCCGGCAAGCGCACCGTCCCCCTACCGCGCGAATTGCGCTATTTGTCCGGGTATTATTCCGATATCGATCAGAGTCCTTTTTCCACTTTTCATCGCTATTCGCGTTATGGCAGCGATCCCGAGCAAATCGCCAAACAAGTGGCGGCGGAAAAACCGGACTGGGTGGGAATCTCGGCCTTGTTCACCCCTTACTGGCGTCAGGTGGTCGAGTGCGCCGAGGCGATCAAGCGCATCCATCCGGTGCCGATCATCGTTGGCGGATTTCATGCGACCGCAGCGCCGGAGCAGCTGCTGCAGACGCAGGTCTTCGATGCGGTCATCTGTGGCGAAGGCGAGCGACCCCTGGTCGAATGGCTGCGCGCCGAGATGGCCGGGAAAGGGTGGAATGATGTGCCGAATCTGGTCTGGCGTCATGGCGACAAACTTGTACAAAATTCCGTACAGGAAAACTATGCCATCGATGAATTGCCATTGCCCGATTTTTCTGATCTGGTTCGGGATCGATATGCGGTCGATGGCCAACCCCTCTGTTTTGTGCTCAGCTCGCGCGGCTGTCCCTATCGCTGTGCCTTTTGTGCCGTGCATTGTGTGTTCGGCGACCACTATCGGCCGCGATCAGTACAGGCTGTGGTCGCCGAGATCGAGCAGCGCTACAACGAGGGCTATCGCCTCTTTGATTTCGAGGATGACAATCTGACTTTTGACCGCCGGCGCATGCTCGAATTGTGTGCCGCGCTGGTCGAACGCTTTCCCGCGGACGAAATCGAGTTCCTGGCCATGAACGGCGTCTCTTATCGCGATCTGGATGCCGAGCTGTTGCAGGCGATGTGGCAGGCCGGATTTCGCCGCCTCAATCTGGCCCTGGTCAGCACCGACGACGGGGTGCGAAAAGCTCTGCACCGACCGCATGCCTTGCCGGAATATGCCCGGATCATCGATACGGCAGTTCAAATCGGATACCGCATCATTTCCTATCAAATCCTCGGCCTGCCGCATGAATCGCTGGAATCCATGATTCACACACTGGCTTTTAACGCCGCCTTGCCGGTGCAGCTCGGCGCATCGGTTTTTTACCTCACTCCGGGGATGCCTCTGGCTGCCGAGTTTCCGCTGTTTACACCCGAGCGGTTCACCCTGGCGCGCTCCAGCGCTTTGGCTATCGAAACCGAGGCGGTGCGGCGGGATGATCTCTATACCCTGTTCATCATCACCCGCATGATCAATTTTATCAAGGGATTAAAGCTGCCGGAGGAATCGCTGACCCTGGCCGAAGCGCTGCAGGTCGCCCGTGCGTCGGGCGGCCGGGAGGCTCTGGGTGCGGAGCTGTTGCAAACGCTGATGCAGGAGGGTGTGCTCTATGCCGCCCACGGTCGACGGCGCATTCCGTTGCCCCATTTTTCCCACTCGTTGTTTCAGAGCGTGATGGGCGCGCTGACGGCGGTGCGAACGCTGTCGGGAGCGATGGTGGGAATTGGGTGAGGGCGATCGTCCTGGAAAATTTTTCTGGTTCGGGTCAGAGTCGGAAAGTTTTTAAATTTCGTATTTCGAACTTATTACTTGCAACTTTCTTCCCTTCGCCTCCGGCTCTGACGGCACAAACATTCTCAACAGCATAGATCAACAAAGGGCCGAGTCTGGAACTCTTTACTCGGGTATTTGCAGTTCCTTTTCTTTTAACTTTCGCACTTTCATACTTGGCACTTTAGACTTTTCTCTTGTTCGCCTCCGGCTCTGCCTTGCGCTCGGTTTTTGATGGTTTATTTGCATTGCAGTGGTCGGGTGTCTTTGTGAGAGCGAGCGTTTCCGCGGGCGCAAGGCAGGATCCTGCGGCGGCTCGTCCCGATGGTTTTTATCGGGGCTCCGCAACATTTTATGGTCAGTTTTAATAGGTTGAACAGATCAGACGGACAGAATAATTTGTGCAGGCTTGAGATTTTTGCCAGCCGGGGCAAAGCCGTTTTACCGATAGTTTTCACCTCATGTAAGCGGAGCGCGACCCCGCAGGCCGCCGCTTTTGCGGCCGAGGAGGCGCGCGGAGCCCGTGCAGGATCCTGCCCCGCACCAATCTCTTTCCATAAACCGGCCTATTCTGTTCTCCGTTCTGTTCTGCGTGACTCGCTTTAAATAGCCAT
>JAFGJN010000073.1 GCA_016929055.1 Candidatus Zhuqueibacterota bacterium | reverse complement strand
CCCCGATACCCTCATCGTGCGCGACTATCGAGGTCTCGACGGCGAAGGCGATCAGGGCGGCCAGGTCGAGCTCGTGTGGGATTTTTCCGCCAACCACCCCGGGGTGGGCACCTATAACCTGATCAACTATTATGTGATCTATCGGGAAATCAACGGCGCCCCCTACCAGCTCGATCCGCCGATTTTCGCCCATGACGTCACCCAGACCGGCGCCGACTCGATGCGCGTTTTGCTCTACGTCGGCGACAACCGCGAATCGGTCTTTTGGGTACGCGCCGTGCGCAACGCCACCTCGGCCCAGGCCGACCGGCCGCTGCTGGCATCCGTCAAAACCCTGCCGGAAGGAACGCTGGCGGTGCAAGACCCGGTCTTTCTCCTCTATGAACGCCGCGAAAAGAACACCGTTCTGACGCGTTCCGCGACTGGCGAAGGAACTGAAATCGAAGGCGGCGCCGAGTCCGCCATGCTCTCCGGAGCCGTCATGGGCCGCGGTCGTGCCGTGGACGATATTCCTCCGCAGGCGCCTGCGCGCATTCGCGTAATGCGCGAGGGAACCGCCCTGCACCTGAACTGGCCGGCGGTCACCCACGGCGTCAACGGCACAGCGGAACAGTTTGGCGTCCAGTATGCCGTCTATGCCCATGCGAACAAAGCCTACTTTGACCCGCAAACCGAAGGCACGCTCGTCGCCACAGTCTCGGACACGACCTTTACCGAAACCGGAACCGAACTGCGCCGTTTCTACTGTGTTCTGGCGCAGGACAGCGACAACCTGTCAGCCGCCGGACAGCGGGTCGGGAAATACGGATTCGAACTGAACCACGGCCTCAAGACCGCCTACAACTATGTGTCCCTGCCCCTGGATAACGACATGCTCGCCAGTGCCAATGCATCGCATCTGGCGGCACAAATACCCGGCACCGCGGTGGTCTGGCAGCTCGATCCTGCCGTCAACCAGTTCAGCCGCTATTACGTGGCCACCAATGGGTTCGGCACAAAGTTCCCGGTTCACAGCGGCATGCCCGTCCTGCTATCGACCGGCGAAACCGACGAACCCGCCTGGTTCTACAGCGGCCGAGTGCCGGAAGCCGGATCTCTATCGTTCCAGCTGAGAAAAGACAATTTCTTTACCTATAACGAGATCATGGTACCACTCGACCGGCCCGATCTGGATACAGCCGCAAAGCTGGCCCAGGCCATCGGCGGTGTCGAGGTGGTCTATAAACTGGATCGCGAGAGCAATTCGTTCAATACCTATTATGTGGCATCGACCGGCGCTGGCACCTCTTTCCCCATTCAGCCCGGGGAACCGGTGTTGCTGCTGCTCAACCAGCAGGCGCCAGACCGCTGGCCTCTGGCCTCTCAATAGACTCGCTCGATCCGTAAAAAGAATTGCGCCGGAGGTGGCAGAAAAACCGCCTCCGGCAGATGAATCAGAACAGGCAAAACCTTCGATTGGAGGTCTGAAATGAAATATAAAACCTGGAGCGCAATTTTGGTGCTGTCCCTGCTGACCCTGGTGTCGGCCGGCCATGCCCAATTGCTCATCAAATTGGTGAGCGGCAAAGTGATCAATCCGGACGCCACCCTACCCAAAGAAAACGACTGGGAATTTCGCGCCTATTTGACCAGCGAACTGACAGACACCACAGCTATCGATTCCTGCGCCGATAAGGGCGGCTGGGCGGTCAGTCTCATGGATTTCAACACCCAGGGCCTGCCCTGGACCCCGGGCGATACGCTGATCGTGTTGTTCAAAAATATCGCCGGCGGTTCCTTTGAAGGCATGAGTTATCTGATCACCCATCGCACCACCAACGACGATTTCCAGCAGGTGGGCGACGTCACTCTGCCGGTGGAACTCACCCTGTTCGAGGGACGGGCTGAAAATGACGTCACCCAGGATCTGGTCGTGCTCAACTGGCGAACCGTGGGCGAATCCAACAACCTCGGATTCGAGGTCGAAAAAGCCAGCAAAGATCAGAGCTTTACACGCATCGGTTTCGTGCAAGGCGCCGGCTCCACCAATCAGGCACAAGCCTATCGCTTCGAAGACCGCGATGTTGAGGTGGGAACGTTTCGCTACCGGCTCAAACAAATCGATACCGACGGCTCCTATTCCTATTCCGAAACGATCGATGTGAGCGTACGGCCCCCCGATCGCTATGTCCTCAGCCAGAACTATCCCAATCCCTTTAACCCGGAAACGCATATCGCCTTCCAGGTCAAACAGGACGGACGGGTGACCATCAAGATTTTCGACATCCTCGGCCGAGAAACCGCAACTCTGGTCGATCAGGAGATGAAAGCCGGAACCCATAAACTCAGCTTCAACGGCTACAATCTGCCTTCCGGCTTGTATTTTTACGCCATGGAAGCCGGCGATTTTCATCAGGTCAAAAAGATGATGCTGCTGAAATAATGGCCCCGGGCCTGAATGAACCTTCAAAGGCGGACCCATGGGTCCGCCTTTTTTTTATAACAAAACCCGCCTGCACCAAATTTTTATTGAACCGCCACTATTCCTTCTTTTCCATCCCGGATTCGGTGCAAATCACCCGATACCGTCCACTTTAGTTTTCTTTATATGCAAACTGTATCGACAGCAGCCCGAACGCATACTCGAAAAAAAAAGCTCTTGCAGCACTTTATGCTGCAAGAGCTCGGTTTTTATCGCTCGTCATGAGTGTCCGGTCGAACGACCGGGCACCCCGCTACAATTCCAGTAAAATCAATTCATCATATCGGTCGAAAAACAGGATCGGCCTGAATCAGATGTTGGGAAATCATTTTTGTTTATTATAAAGTTAAATTGATTGGTGTCAGGTTACCGGACACCATTGATCGCTCTTAATAAATCAAGGTGTTATTTGTGCTTGCCACAGCAAGGCGTTTTCTTGTCACTTCCGGATTCAGCCGACTTGCACGGTGTTTTGGCGCTGTGATCGCTGCAAGGCGTCTGCCCGGCTTTTTGAATACAGGGGGCTTGAGCTGCTTTGGCGTGGGTGCAATCCGAACATTTGTGCGGATTGTCCGTTTTGGTCGAGCCGGCATCATAACCAACGGCGGCGATCGCTTTTTCAAGCGCTTTTACATCCGCCTTTTCGCCGTCAAAGGCCACAACCGCTGTCTTTTCCTGGATAGAGACCGCGACCGAATCGACGCCGGGAACCGCTTTCACCGCTTCGCTGATGCGTTCGCTGCAGTGGGGACACTGTATGCCATCGACTTTGATGGTGACGGTTTCCGCACCAGCCCAGACTGTACTGGATACGATCAAGAGTACCGCCAGAATTGCTGCAATATAAAGATAACTTTTCATTCGACCTCCCGAGTTCGTTGTTCAGGCATACGGATTGTATGAATCGAATATAAAATCTTTTCATGCCGACAACAACAAAAACATGTCCGCCAATTTTCAAACTGTCGGATTTTGCTGGCAAAGCTGCGCCGCTTGCTGCGCGAACCTGCCCAAAAGCCTCTCAAGACTCTTGAATCGGATGCTCAAATTCGTTATCTTAAAAAAAACCAACCGATTTTCTCATGGAAGGGATCATGCATCACCCCCATTCGGCCGAACCCGGCAAAAATATCGCCCTGGCGTTTTGGCTCAATCTCTTTTTCACCTTAATCGAAATCGCCGGCGGCTTGCTGACCAACAGTCTGGCCATCCTCGCCGACGCCATCCACGACCTGGGCGATTCCCTGACTCTCGGCTTTTCCTATTACCTGGAACGGGTGGCGGTGCGGGGACGGGACGCCAGGTTTTCCTATGGTTATCGCCGCTTTTCGTTATTGGCCGCTCTGATCAGCAGCAGCGTACTGATCGCCGGTTCAATAATCATCCTCAGCCGAGCGGTGCCGCGGCTTTTCGATCCGCAGCCGGTTTCAGCCCTTGGAATGATGGCGCTGGCCGTGTTGGGGATCGCCGTCAACGGCCTGGCAGTGCTGCGGCTGCGCAGAGGTACCACGCTCAACGAATCGGTGGTCAGCTGGCACCTGCTGGAGGATATGTTTGGCTGGATCGCCATCCTCATCGTCGGTATTGTACTGCGTTTTGTCGACTGGCCCATTCTCGATCCGTTGGTCTCGATCGCATTTACCCTGTTCATTCTGCGCCAGGTCCTGATCCAATTCAAACGCATCTGGATGATCTTTTTGCAGTCCGCTCCGGGTGATCTCGATGCGGAAAAAATCACCGCTCATCTAACGCAAATCAAAGATGTGATGGGCATCCACGACCTCCATCTCTGGTCGCTGGACGGCGCCTACCACGTGCTCACTGTCCATGTGGTGGTGGACGATTCCCTTGAACGCCGGCGTATCGTCGAACTCAAACAGTATGTCGCCGCGCAAATGCGGCAACTGGGTATTGCCCACTCGACACTCGAAATCGAACTCGCCAGCGAATCGTGCGATCTGCACGATTGCTGACACTCAACACAGACGTTTCGCTCCGGAGATCGGTATGCCTGAAAATTTGATCGATGACTTCATCGCCCGCCCTTATCCCCTGTTGCTGCAAGGTGTTGTCAGACATTACGCCTGGGGCGGCGAGCGCTATATACCTGAGCTGCTGGGGATCGCCAACCCCAAAAATCGACCTTTTGCCGAGCTCTGGATGGGGGCCCACCCGCAGTCTCCGGCTCAAGCGCTGCTGCCGAATACGACCGTCGATCTCGACAAACTGATCGGGGTAGCGCCGGAAAAAATTCTCGGCCGGGATAGCGTCAAACGCCTGGGACCGGCTTTGCCCTATTTATTCAAGATCCTCGATGCGCGGGACATGCTCTCCATCCAGGTACACCCCTCGGAATCGCAGGCCCGCGAAGGATTCGAGCGCGAAGAGGCAGCCGGCATTCCAGTGGACGCGCCACAGCGCAGCTACAAAGACCGGTATTCCAAACCCGAAGTGCATGTGGCGCTCACCGATTTCTGGATGCTGAACGGATTTCGCCCCGCGCAAGAGATCGCCAAAGTGCTGCAAACCGTGCCCGAATTCGCCCCCTTGCAGCCGGCTTTTGCCGGCGATGATCTGGAACGCCTCTACACAACCGTGATGACCCTGCCGCAGCAAGAGGTGGACGCCATGCTCAATCCGCTGCTCGACCGGCTGGCCGGGGAACAGCCGACCGAAACGGAAAACCCGGACTATTGGGCGCTGAAAGCCAGCCAAAGCTTTGCCCGGCCCGACGGCCGGCGCGATCGCGGGTTGCTCTCCATTTATCTGCTCAACCTCATTCGCCTTGCTCCCGGACAAGGTACGTTTCAGGCCGCCGGCGTGCCGCACGCCTATCTCCGCGGCATCAACGTCGAGCTCATGGCCAACTCGGACAATGTCCTCCGCGCCGGTCTGACCCCGAAACATATCGATGTCCCCGAATTGCTCAAGGCTCTGAATTTCCGCGGCGAACACCCGCAAATCCTCGAGGGACAACGCCTGTCCGATATCGAGACCGTCTTTCCAACCCCGGCCAAAGAGTTCGAACTCTGCCGTATCGATCTTCTGACCGGCCAGAATTGGGCGATCGACCCGGATCACCAGGCGGAAATCCTCATCGTCGTCTCCGGCCATGTAACGGCCGAGAGCGAAAACCGGGAAATGGAATTGCATCGGGGCGCCATTCTGTTTGCGCCCGCAACCTGTGCCCTGCGCCTCGTCGCCGAAACGACCAGCCGATGTTACCGGGCGCGCATACCGAAAAGGGAATAACTGCCCATGAATGTCTATGCTGTGATCATCCTCGCGGCGCTGCTCGTCGAGTATGCGCTCAATTTTATCGCCGACTGGCTCAATCTGCGCGCCCTCGATCCCAAAGTGCCGCAGGAATTCAGCGGCGTCTACGACGATGCCGAATACCGCCGTTCCCAGGAATACACCCGGGTCAACACTCGATTCGGACGTGTGGTGTCGACTTTTAATCTGCTCGTGCTGCTCGTTTTCTGGTTCGCCGGCGGCTTTGCCTGGCTCGACCAAAAGGTCTCCGCCCTCGAACTGCCCCCGGTTCCGACCGGCCTCATCTATATCGGCGTTCTCGTCGTCGCCCGGGGTCTGCTCTCCCTGCCTTTTTCCGTCTATGCGACGTTTGTCATCGAAGAACGCTTTGGGTTCAACCGCACCACGGTCAAGACGTTTATCCTCGATCTAATCAAAGGCACCGCCCTGAGCCTGGTCATCGGAACACCCCTGCTGGCCGCTGTGCTCGCCATCTTTGTCTATGGTGGATCACTCGCCTGGCTCTATTGCTGGATCGCGGTGACACTCTTTTCCCTCTTTATCCAGTTCATCGCGCCGACCTGGATCCTGCCGCTTTTCAACAAATTCACCCCTCTGCAGGAGGGCGAGCTCTTGCAGCGCATTCGCGGCTATGCCGAAACGGTGCGCTTTCCCCTCAAAGGGGTCTTTGTCATGGACGGCTCCAAACGCTCAAACAAGTCCAATGCCTTTTTCACCGGATTCGGCCGCAACAAACGCATTGCCCTGTACGACACCCTGATCGAAAAACATTCGGTCGCCGAGCTGCTGGCCATTCTCGCCCATGAAGTGGGGCATTACAAAAAAAAGCACATTCTCAAAAATACAGTGTTCAGCATTCTGCATACGGGTGTGCTTTTTTATTTGTTATCTCTTTTTCTTCACCACTCGGGATTGTTTGCCGCTTTTTATATCGACTCGCCCTCGGTGCATGCCGGCATGATTTTTTTCGGCCTGCTCTATGCGCCGGTGGAACTCTGTCTTTCGATCATTCTTTCCATCGTTTCCCGGCGGCATGAATACGAGGCCGATCGGTTCGCAGTCGAGACCTCAAATGAAGGCGAGGCGTTTATCACCTCCCTGAAGAAACTCTCCCTGCACAATCTGAGCAACCTCGTCCCCCACCCCTTTTATGTCTTTATCAACTATTCCCATCCTCCGGTGCTGCAGCGCATTCGCACGATACGACGGGTGCTCGAGGAGAGGGCATGATCGAGATCTTTTCCCATCTGGGAATACCCGAAAGCGAACTGCGCTTTGGCGCCAGCCGCAGCAGCGGACCGGGCGGACAAAACGTCAACAAGGTCAACACGCGTGTCACGCTCGTTTTCGACATCGAGGCTTCCGAGACTCTGAGCGATGAAGAAAAATCGCGCTTGCGCCTGCGGCTGGCAAATCGCATCAGCCGGGAAGGGTTGTTGCAGGTTTCCAGTCAGGCCTACCGCACCCAGGCGGCCAATCGCCAGGCGGCGGTGGAAAAATTCGCCGCCCTGCTGCGAAAGGCATTGACAGTGCACCCGCCGCGCAAAAAACGACCGATGTCACAAACAGCCAAACGCCGGCGATTGGACGCCAAACGCCGGCGCAGCGAGCGCAAAATATTGCGGGGAAAAATCGATTGGGAATAAAAAAAGGCGGACGGAGAGCTCTCCGTCCGCCTTTTTTTAACGCAAAAAACGATTGAGCAAACTCTCGTACCACTCTTGTTTGCCGCTGATCTGTTTGGGTTCCCCCCATTTGCCAGCCAGATCGGCAAGCTCGGTCAGATCCAGGCGCCCCTGTTCAAACTCCCGGCCTTCGCCCGAATCAAAGCTGGCATAGCGCTGGCGCCGTTTTTCGAGGTAATTCGAGTTGTGCAAAATTTCGTCGGCGATCAGCAAGGCCCGGGCCAGAACATCCATCGAACCGATGTGGGCGATAAAAATGTCGTCCAGATCGGTGGAACTGCGGCGGGTTTTGGCGTCGAAATTCATACCGCCCGACTCGAGTCCGCCGGTCTGCAGCAAAACCAGCATGATCTCTACCGCGTCGTAGAGATTGTGCAGGAATTCGTCCGTGTCCCAGCCGTTGTAGGGATCGCCCTGGTTGATGTCGAGGCTGCCAAAGAGTCCGGCATCGGCTGCGGTCTGGATTTCGTGGGCAAAGGTGTGGCCGGCCAGAGTGGCGTGGTTGTTTTCGATGTTGATCTTGAAATCGCTGTCCAATCCATAGCGGCGCAAAAAACCGATCACCGTGGCCGTATCATAGTCGTATTGATGCTTGGTCGGTTCCATGGGCTTGGGCTCGATGAGAAATGTGCCCTTAAAACCGATTTTGCGGCCATAGTCGCGCGCCTTTTGCAAAAACATCGCCAGGTGGTCGAGCTCGCGTTTCATATCGGTGTTGAGCAATGTGAAATAACCTTCCCGGCCACCCCAAAAGACATAATTTTTACCGCCGAGCGCCACGGTCGCTTCCAGCGCCGCCTTGACCTGAGCCGCCGCATGGGTGAGAACATGGAAATCGGGATTGGTGGCGGCGCCGTTCATGTAACGGGGATGAGAGAAGACATTTGCCGTGCCCCACAGCAGCTTGATCCCCGATGCCTGTTGTTTGGCTTTGGCCAGCTCGACCAGCGTCTGAAGATTCTTTTCCGATTCGTGTACCGAATCGCCTTCGGGCGCCAGATCGCGGTCATGAAAACAGTAAAACGGCACGCCGAGTTTGCTGATAAACTCGAACGCAGCATCGAGCTTTTGCCGCGCAACCCGCATGGGATCATCGCCCGCAAGCCAGGGCAAGGGCTGCGTGCCCGGGCCAAAAGGATCGTCGCCGCTATTGCAAAAGGTGTGCCAATAGGCGATGGCGAAACGAAAGTGGTCGCGCATGCTCTTGCCGGCCACCACGCGCTCGGCATTATAGTACTTGAAAGCCAGCGGATTGTCGGAATCCGGGCCCTCGAACGGGATCTGCGGGATGCCAGCGAAATATTCTTTTTCACCAATCGTGACGGTAATCGACATACAATTGCTCCTTAATAAATCCGCCTGACAGGTTCCTGGGTTTGAACAGATTCAATATACACAGCACAACCCAAATGAACAACCTCTTTCTGAACTCCGATTCACATGCCCGGTCAATCGGCATGGCGCGCTAAAAAAGGCCATAAAAAAAGGCAGCCTCGAGTGAACGAAGGCTGCCTGACAGTTGGGGCGTCCGGCTGCTACATCTCTTCAAATTCCATTTCCATGCCGTTGTCGCCGTTTTCTCTCTGGCGTTTCTGCTTGTAATTGTTGATAAGATAATTGACGGTCAGGCTATAGATGGGCGCCTCGCGGGTGAAATAGGAATAGCGATAAAAATCGCGGCCCTCGGCGGTGAATTCGAATTTGCCGGTGGAAAAAACATCGCGCACCTGAGCGATGAGTTCAAGGTGGTCGTCGAGAAAGCTCTTTTTCAGGGCTAGG
Source organism: Candidatus Zhuqueibacterota bacterium (assembly GCA_016929055.1). Taxonomy (GTDB): domain Bacteria; phylum Zhuqueibacterota; class Zhuqueibacteria; order Residuimicrobiales; family Oceaniaggregativiventaceae; genus Sulfursilanivivens. The sequence goes on along the minus strand of JAFGJN010000073.1, from coordinate 5,574 downwards.
TTGGTAACGGTAAAATCCTCGCGCCGACCCTGGGCGCTTTCGCTGGGGCTGTTGTACATAAAATTCACCTGCAGCCGGCTGCCGGCGATCAATCTGAACGAATGATTGAAACGAATACTCCAGTTCGTGCTTTTGCGTGAAAAATCCTCCCCGCTCAGCGCACCTTCAATGCGATAGTCGTAGAGATTGCCCATCCAGTTGATATTCCACCAGCGAAAAAGATCGAGGTTCAGCATGACTTCAGTGCCAAAAGTGTAATCGCGGCCGACGTTAGCGACGCTCCCGAGCATGACATTGTCCTGATAGACCTCCTGTATGCGCTCGACCTTGTTGTGAGTGACGCGGTAATATCCTTCCACTGAAAATAAATTGCGGCCGAAATTCTTTTGATATCCGGTTTCATAAGAGTCGATGTATTCCGGCTTGAGATCCGGATTGCCCCGACGCACGTTATAGGCATCGACCCAGGTGATAAAAGGTTCCAGGTTCCACCCGCGCGGCCGCACAATGCGGCGGGTATAGCTGGCCATGGCCTGCTCTTCGCGGTTGAAATGATAGGAAAAATGGGCGGTCGGAAAGAGATCCCAGCGGTCGATGGTGTATTTCCCCCGCTCCTGGCTCAATTCGACGGTGCGATAGGTGTATTCGTTGCGCAACCCGCCCTGAAATCCAAGAGCACCCACTTTGCCGGCATAGGTGGCATAAAGAGCGTGAATGTTGCGCTGGTAATCGATTTCATGAGAAAACCGGGGCTGTTCGAAATAAAAGCCGGTGGCTGGATCGTATTCCTCCATTTCCGTTTCATCGCTGCTGCGACCGAGTTCGCTCTGGTAACCGGCTTCGAATTTGCTCTCCTCGGAGAAGGGACGGGTATAGTCGAGTTTCAGGCGCACATGATTGCCCGGCCCCTGTTCGGTGGTTCGCCGTCCGCTCTGCAAAACACCCTGGCCGTCCAGCAATTCGTCGGTGTTGGTCTCTTTTCCGCCGCGGTTGCGATAGTGAACCTCGGCCAGCAACTGATGGCCCTTGCCGGCAAAATCGTGTTTGTAGTTCAAGTTGACGGAAGCAAAAGGCCCGCCGCGTTCGGATGAATTGAGGCTGACAAAGTGCCTGCGTTCCGGATCACCTGGCACAACCCATTCCTGGTAATCCAGACGCGAATCGCCGCCACCATCGCGCTCGCCGTACCTCAGCCCCAGGCTGAGCAAATCGCTGTCGCTGATGTTCCAGTCCGCACCGGTGCGGATGCTCCAGCCGGTGAACGAACGCTCGCGTTCGCCTTCCGAAAGAATATAGGACGTGGTGTCCCGACGAAAGGTCCGGTTTTCCTGGCGCGAACTTCCGGGATGGCCGTGCTTGTTGAAATCCGCCCCGCCATAGACGTTGAAACGCGAGGTTCGATAGTTGAGCAACACATCGGCGCCATAGCGGTTCCTGTCACCGGCGTTGATGCTGATCAGCCCGTTGACCCCGTTGAGGCTGTTCTTTTTTGAAATGATATTGATGATACCGGCCGTGCCTTCGGGATCGTATTTGGCCGATGGATTGGTGATGATTTCGATGTTTTCGATACTGCTGGCCGGTATCTGGCGCAGCGCGTCGTTGGCATCGAGGATGCTCGGCCGGCCATCGATGAGAACGGTAAAACTCGAGCTGCCGCGCAGCGAGACGTTGCCCTCGATATCCACCGTAACCGCCGGCACGTTTTCCAGAACATCGACCGCCGAACCCGAGGCCGCGGTGTATTGCTTGCTGACATTCACCACCTTGCGGTCGATCTGGTACTCGATCGCGGCACGCTCCGCCGTCGTCTGCACACCGTCCAGCATGATCACCGCCTGTTGCAGGACAATCTCTCCAACATCGAGCCGGGGCATACCCGGTTGAACCTCAATACCCCGAAGAACGCTTCTTTCATAGCCGATGAATTTGACGGTCAGAATATAGGTGCCGGGCTGAACCCGCGGCAACTCGAATCGCCCTGACTTGTCGCTTACCGTGCCGGTTACCTGCTTGCGTGTGTTCTGCTGAAACAACACAACATTGGCATATTCCACCGGTCGTTCGAGCAACGAATCGCGAACCGTTCCGAATAAAACCGTTCCGCGTGGCGCCGCCGAAGTGGCCGGTGCGGAAAGAGAGACAGCGGCAGAGAACAAAAGAATCAGAATAAAGAAAACCCTTTTCATCAGAACTCCGTTTTGTTTTGGATCAACTCTGTTTAAATAGGTCGCAAATGCAAACCGGTTTTCTCCGGCTGCGACCTAAAGATCATTGGTGTCCCCTACTACAGGGGACACCCGACACCCTGATTGATGTAAAAACAACAAAGCCTTTCATCAACAACAGATCAGGTTCGCTCTTTTGCCCAAGTTTCGATTTATCAGTTGACCAATCATGCCACTAAAATCTATTTTGGACAGGCCTGCCTAAAGATACGAAATAAAACTGTAGAAATTCTGCAGGTGGCTTGAGAGGTGGCACAGCAATCGTCTGCGATGAAATCAGACACTGCTGAGGGAAAAGACGTGTTGGCCGTCCCGGTATACATATCCGATCTCGATACCGCTGACCTCACAGACTTTTTTGACCAGCGACAAGCCGAGCCCCAAAGAGGCGCGCAAGCCGTTGTGATGGGAAAAGCGTTCAAAAAGTTTTTCGGCGGGAAAAGATAAGGGCGCTCCGTAATTGCTGACCTCGAGGGTATCGGCGAAAGTGACTATGCGAATCGGCCCGTTAGGCGTGCCATAAGAGATGGCATTGCGCAGCAGATTCTTGAGCACGATATCCAGCAGAAACGGATCGATCACCAGTGTGTGGTCTTTGTCCAGGTCCGCCTCGATGGTCAACGACTTGAGCGCCACCAGCTCGTGAATGGCTTCCACGTGGCGCTCGATAACCGGCTGAGTGACGATGCGCTCGCTGCGGTTGAATTCCTGATTTTCGATTTTGGTGAGCAGATTGAGGGTCGTGCCCAATTTCGACAGATGAGTGATTTCGTCGGAGAGAATCTTGACCGCCGAATGGTGGCGCCGCATGACCTGGGTGTCCGCTATCAGGCTCTCCATCTTGCTGCGCATGACCGTCAACGGCGTCTGCAATTCGTGCGCCATGTGCTCGGTATACTCTTTGAGATTGCGGTAATCACCCTCGATGCGCTCGACCATACGGGTAAAGAGCTGCTGCATGCGGATAAATTCCACCGTGTTGGTGCGCACCGGCTGAGGCGACGCAGCGGTTCCGACTTTATAGCTCTTCATCTGTTGCAAAATGCGGTTAAAGGGCTGAAAAAAATGGCCCGAGAGCAGTGTATTGAAAAGGACGATCACCAAAGCGAGACCGATAAAGACCTGAATCAAAGCGCCGAAAATCATCTCTTTTAATTTTTCAAAGTCCTCGCTGTTGCGCCTGAGTGACACGAGATAGGCTTGATCCTCTTCTCGAATCACCAGAGTCTTGATCCGGTAGGGTTGCCGTGCCTCGGTCTCGGCGTTGAGAATCAGCGTGTCGCGGTAGACCGGGACGAATTCCGCCGGTTCCGTCGCCTCTATCGATACCACAAAAGCATGGCGTTCGATGTCCTGGAGCTGCCGATCCATGCGCAGCAGCTTTTGCACCCGGTGTTCATAGTAGCGGAAATAGCCCTCGATCTCTTTGTCGATAAAGCGATCGGTATTGCGCATCAGCAAAACCGCGCTGGCGGAAAAGGCAAAAAAGGTAAAGACCAGATAGATCAGGGTGGTCTTGGATAAAAGTTTAAATGCGTGTCGGTTGTTCATCGGTCAATCGGTCCGAATAAATTTGTATCCCATAGCGTACATGGCCCGAATCGGATTGCCGCCGCCGGCCTGGACGATTTTTTTTCTCAGGTTTTTGATGTGGTTGTAGAGAAAATCAAAGCTGTCGGCCTGGTCGATATGGTCGCCCCACAGATGCTCGACAATGCTCTCGCGCGTCAGCAGACGATTCTCGTTAACCATGAAATAGAGCAGCAGATCGTATTCCTTGCGGGTCAGATTGAGGCGCTTGTCACCCACCCAGGCTTCGGAGGCCAGTGTATCAACGCTGATTTTCCCCGCCTCGACCATGTTGCTGCGGTCGAAGCGACTGCGACGGATGATCGAACGAATGCGGGCGTTCAGCTCGGCCAGATGAAACGGTTTGGTGAGATAATCGTCCGCTCCCGATTCCAGCCCGGTCACCTTGTCCTCCACCGCATCGCGCGCGGTCAGGATCAGAATCGCGATGGGCAATCGCTGATTGCGGATATCAGCGACCAGCTCTAACCCGCTGCCGTCGGGCAGGCCGATATCGATGATGGCCAGGTCGTACTCGTAATCGTTCAGCTTTTCCCGCGCCTCGGCAAGGGTGGCCGCATGCTCGGTCACAAAGCGGTTTTCCTGCAAAAAACTCTGCAGATCCGCCGCCAAAATGGCATTGTCTTCAACCAGCAACAGTTTCATGACTGCAATGTAACCACCAAATCTGTAGGGATTCTGTTTTCGATCGTTTCAAGAGCTTGTCGGGGGCTCATTCTTTTCTTTAATGTAACCCTTTTTATCAAATTTCCTATGTCGATTGCATCGATCGGCTTTTAATAAAGAATCCGGGTGGATTTGCTTTTTAGGGCCGCTCCGCGCGATTTCTTGATGGGATTGCTTTTGTTGCATTCGACTTTGCTCATCCAGGGTTTGTTGGTCATTGCTTTTTAGGGCCGCTCCGGCTCTGCCCCGCTCGAGGGCCATACCGCAAAATCAACGAGACGGCCAATGGATTCGTCACCGCTGCTCCCCTCGTGCGGGGCAGGATCCTGCGCGGGCTCCGCGAGCTCTCGCGCACCGGGTGGGCAAATTGATTTCACCTTACAGATTTTATTATCAATTCGAAAGCTGGGTTTTAGTCGGGCGCGAGGATCTCGCTCCGCAAAATTTTATGGGGCGGGTTGTGCAAAATGAGTTTTTTGTTGGCGACGCCAGGTTTCAGCGTGATTAGCAATACTGCAATACAGCTGTAAAAGCCGATTTTGTAACTTTCACACTTAAAACTTGGCACTTGGCACTTTCTCTTCTCTGCCTCCTCAGCCGCAAGAACGGCGGCCTGCGGGGTCGCGCTCCGCTCGATTTTGTGGGGATCGTCTTTTCATCCCCACGCGTCTCGCCGCACAACCTTGAAAGGCGGAACATTCCCAGCCCGCGCAGCGGGCGACAGATTTTAGCCTGAGCGTCAGCCCGTGGATAAGAAAGCGACTTAATCCCCATAGCCCTCCGCCAGGGGGCGACAGAAAATTTTTGCGTACCAACAACGCAGGACACCTGCGCGGGTTCCGCTTACATGGGGTGTAAATATCGCTAAAACGACTTTAACCCGGCTGGCAGAAATCTCAAACTATAGCGCGGCCCAGTCATCTTAAAAAAAACCTTGCATTGCAATTCAAAAGGCGATGTTCGATTCCCAGCGACTCTTCAATTTCAGGAACGCCCTTTCAGGGCTAAAAAATGAATGGTTTTATCCGATTCCCAGGGCTGGCGCCCCGGGCTGGTATGGGGCGCCCCGTTGGGGCTCAGCCCGGCCATG
>JAFGJN010000072.1 GCA_016929055.1 Candidatus Zhuqueibacterota bacterium | reverse complement strand
TGGGGGAATACAACAACCGGGAGCAGTCCATTTTTATAGCTGTTGCTGCTAAAGATGTCGGCAAACCGGGTGCTGATGACGGCGCGGAATCCGAATCCAACAAGCGCCCAGGGGGCGTGTTCGCGGCTGGAGCCGCAGCCGAAATTGTCGCCGGCGACCAGAATGCGGGCCTGGCGGGCGATTTGCTGATTGAGAATGAATTCGGGATTTTCCGACCCGTCAGCCAGATAGCGCCAGTCGTGGAAAAGGTTTTTCCCCAGTCCGGCCTTGTCCGTGACTTTAAGAAACCGGGCTGGAATGATCTGATCCGTATCGATGTCCGGCATCGGCAAAACAATATAGGGGCTGGTCAGAGTTTTATAAGGTTCCATCGATTGATCCTCATCGGTTAAGATGAATTTTAATGGCGCGGTCGCTTACAACAGTGTGCGCACATCGGTTACTCTCCCGGTCACCGCAGCGGCTGCTGCTGTCAGGGGGCTGGCCAGCAGAGTACGGCTGTCTTTGCCCTGTCGGCCTTCGAAATTGCGGTTGCTGGTGCTCACCGCGATTTGGCCGGGTTTCAGTTCGTCGCCGTTCATGGCGATGCACAGGCTGCAACCGGATTCGCGCCATTCGACACCGGCATCGAGAAAAATGCGATGCAGCCCTTCCGCTTCCGCCTGCCGTTTGACCGCCTGCGAGCCGGGGACGATGAGCACACGCACCTGCGGCGGCGTTTTTCTACCCTGAAGGATACGGGCCGCTTCTCGCAGATCAGAGATGCGGCCGTTGGTGCAGCTACCGATAAAGACCACATCCACGGGTTTGCCGAGCAGGGTTTCGCCTGGTGCAAAACCCATGTAACGAAGCGCTTTGCGCATCGAGTCGCGCGCATCGGCTTGGGAGAACGTTTCGGGATCAGGGATTACGCCGTCGATGGCCATGGCTTGACCGGGGTTGGTGCCAAAAGTGATCATTGGGGCGAGATTGCCCGCGTCGAGCGTGACCTCTATGTCAAAGCGGGCCTCACTGTCGCTTGGCAGGCTTTTCCAGCGCGTCACAGCCCGGTCCCAATCGACGTCTTGCGGAGCAAAAGGCAGACCGTGGAGATAGGCAAAAGTCGTTTCGTCCGGCGCGATCATACCGGCGCGGGCGCCTGCTTCGATGCTCATGTTGCAGACGGTCATGCGTCCCTCCATATCCAGGGCGCGAATGGCCGCTCCACAGTATTCGATGACATGGCCGGTTCCGCCGCCGACACCGATTTTGGCGATCAAAGCCAAAATGATATCTTTGGCACTGACACCGGCTTTGAGCGAGCCATCGACCGTCACACGCAGGGTTTTGGCTCGATTTTGCAGCAGACATTGGCTGGCCAACACATGCTCGACCTCGCTGGTACCGATACCGAAAGCCAGTGCACCAAACGCGCCGTGGGTGGCTGTATGGCTGTCGCCGCAGACGATGGTCATACCCGGCTGGGTCAGTCCCAGTTCCGGACTGATCACATGGACGATGCCGCGCTGGTCGGATTGGCGGTCGAACAGCGCGATGCCGAACTCTCGGCAATTGTCCTCAAGCTTTTGAATCTGTGCCGCGGCCTGAGCGTCTGCGATCGGCAGCGTGGGATCGGTGGTGGGAATGGAATGGTCCACGGTTCCCACTGTTTGCCAGGGGCGACGCACACGCAGGTTTCGCTTTCGCAAGCCATCAAAAGCCTGGGGTGAAGTGACTTCGTGAATCAGATGCAGATCGATATAGAGTATCGCCGGTGAGTGTGGCGATTCCGAGACGACATGATCATCCCAGATTTTTTCATAAAGCGATTGGGCGACGGTTCGCTTGTCGTCATTGGCATCGAGTCGACTCATGGCATTCCTTTATTAAGAGTTCAGGAGCATCAAGAACGGATTTATTTCAGCGCATTAAAGCGCCGGTATTGGCTGAGGTGACATGGGCTACATACCGGGACAGCCAGCCTTTATTAATTTTCGTTTCAAACGGCGGAAGCGCCTCCAGGCGTTTTTGGATTTCCTTTTCCGTCAGCTGCACCATCAGCGACCGGCGGTGCAGATCGATATCGATGATATCGCCGTTTTGAAGGGCGGCGATAGGTCCGCGCGCCGCCGCTTCCGGACTGACATGGCCGATACAAGCACCGCGCGTGCCGCCGGAGAACCGGCCATCGGTGATCAGCGCCACCGATGAGCCGAGTCCCATGCCCGCAATAGCCGAAGTCGGGGACAACATCTCGGGCATGCCGGGTCCGCCTTTGGGGCCCTCGTAGCGAATCACCACCACATCGCCGGAGCGGATTTCCTTGCGGTCGATGCCCTGCAGACAGGCTTGTTCGCTGTCATAGACGCGAGCCGGTCCGGAAAATTTCCACATCGCGCTCTCTACCGCTCCGGTTTTTACTACGGCCCCCTGGGGGGCAAGGTTGCCGAACAGAACGGCCAATCCGCCGGTATCGGCCCAGGGCTGCTCCAGAGGGCGGATGACTTGCGAATCGAGAATTTTGCAGCCGGCGATATTGTCTCCCAGGGTTTTACCCGTGACAGTAGGCCGGTCGAGATCGAGAAGATTCGGAATTTTGGCCAGCTCGGCAAGAATGGCCGAAATGCCGCCGGCGCGATCCACATCTTCGATATGAACCGTGCGCGATGCCGGCGAGACCTTGCACAGGTAGGGAACCCTGTCGGAGAGATCGTTGAGGCTGTGCAGATCCAGCTCAATACCGGCTTCGTTGGCAATCGCCAGGCTGTGGAGAATGGTGTTGGTCGATCCGCCCATGGCCATATCCAGCGCGAAAGCGTTGGCGAACGAAGCAGGGTTCAGCAGATCCGACGGTTTGATGTCGCGCCGCACCAGATCCAGAATATGCGGTCCCGATGCCTCGATCAGCGCTTCGCGTCTCGGGTCGATGGCGGGAATGGTGCCGTTTCCCGGAAGGGCCAGGCCCAGCGCTTCGCACAGGCAATTCATGCTGTTGGCGGTAAACATGCCCGAACAACTGCCGCAACCCGGACAGCCATGGTTCTCCAAAAGGTTCAAACGATCCTCGTCGATTGCGCCGGCCTTGTATTCGCCCACACCCTCAAAGACGGAAATCAGATCGACTTTTTGTCCGTCGGGCATCCATCCGGCTTTCATCGGTCCGCCGGAGACAAAGAGGACCGGAATATTCAAGCGAACGGCCGCCATAAGCATGCCGGGAATGATCTTGTCGCAATTGGGAATGCACACCATGGCATCGAGACAATGGGCGGCGGCCACGGTCTCGACACAGTCGGCGATCAGCTCGCGCGAAGGCAAGCTGTAATTCATGCCTGCATGGCCCATGGCAATACCGTCGCAGATGCCGATAGTATTGAATTCGAACGGCAGCCCACCGGCGCAGCGAACTGACTCTTTGACTTTGCGACCGAATTCCTGCAGATGCACATGGCCGGGAATGAGATCGGTGTAGGAATTGCAGATGCCGATGAACGGTTTGGGCAGTTCGCTATCGGTAACTCCAGTCGCTTTGAGCAGACTGCGATGCGGCGCACGGTCGATGCCTTTTTTTACGCGATCCGATATCATAATAAAACCTCTTTGCTGATTTGGAGAAAACGCTAACTGAATTGTGCTGGAACAGAAGACGCGAGCGTCGCCGGTCGAGCGGTCAATTGCATCCGGATAAGCTCGCCCGGTGGTGTAGAGCGAGGATAATCTGCAACAGGAGAATGTAAAGCGCACAAATCCTTTGCTGAAAAAAACTCAAGAGAGGGTGAGGATGGTGATACGATCGATTCATAAATTCGGTGCCATGATAGTGATGTGAAAATCAACTGCATCGGGTTGGGAATACTCTCGCGATGCCCAAGCAAGATGTAATACAAAGACCGGTTTACCTGCCAGGGGTTCCTTTTTAAGGATATCCACTCGATTAAAACAGCAGGAATACAACACTTATATCGACCCTGGTACTTTTTCTGCCATAAATTATGTTGATGCAAGAATATACAAATCCACTGGTGTCCCAAACAGGGACACCACGCAACCTATCTGATGTAAAAACAATAGAGGTTTTCATGAATTGCAGATTAGGTTCGCTATTTCGCCATTTGGCCTAAATTTCTATT
>JAFGJN010000071.1 GCA_016929055.1 Candidatus Zhuqueibacterota bacterium | reverse complement strand
TGGTCATGAGCCCGTTATGCAAGCGCTCGCGCACGGCGCGATCCAGGCCGGCACTCATGAGCGGATAGAGCCGGTGCACGGTTTGTGAATCGCCGGATCGGAGATAATAACGGGCCAGCAATTCCGCCAGCCACAGCGGATTCCAGTTGTCCGATCCGCAGAATTCGCTTTGATATTCGCCGTCTTTCCAGTAATAGGCGTGCAGCAGTATCGAGTCGGTCGGACAGAGGTCAGCGAGCGCCAGCAGATCGGTGCGCACGCGTTCGAGATCCACCCAAACCGTGCCCAGGTGGGTGAGCAGCAGATCGTGGGTGAAAAAGAAATTGTATTCGGCCGGACAGGGCATGGGGAGAATTCGGCCGTCGATGGCATGGCGATTGGCCTCCATCACGGCCAGCGACCAGCGCGCGGTTTGCTCGAGTTCCGGGTCGGGAGGGGAGAACCGTTCAACATCGGATACCGCCTTTTCCAGTCGTCGCGCATAGCGACGGCAATCCCGGTGCCAGTGGCGCAATGCGCTGTCGATCGCCTCATCGGCTTTGCTGCCGGATGAATGACCGATGAGCAGCGTGCGGGTTTGTGTTGCCTGTGGCGCGAGATAAAAGTCGTCTTTGATTTGTCCCTGTTTGACCTGCGGGGCCAACTCGGTGTCAAGGGAATCGATGCGGATCGGCGCGATCGGATCGTCAAGTCGAGCGATCCACAAAGCGCACGAGTCGGTTTCGGCATCGTCGAAAAACGCGATCGCTGAAGTCGACTTGGCCCGGATTTGAGTTGGGTGCTTGACCGCAAAGGTGTGGCAGGTGCGCAGCACCAGGGCGATGCTTTGATCGATTTCGATTCGCCGAGTGCGGCGAGTGAGATTGACAAATTCCAGTTCCCAGCCCGTTGCGGCGATGGTTTCGCCAAAGCGCCAGGAACAGGAAATGTGCACCTCGTTTACGATCGCCTCAAAGCGAACCCACCCCGGGGTGGTGATATAGCGCCAGGACGAGTCGTGCAGCGAAATGCTTTTGCCGTCGATGCGGATGACAGCGGCAATCGGCCGGGAACGGTCGCGTTCCCAGTAACCGATACTGAGGTCGAGGCTGTTGGCCACCGGTTCATAGAAACTGATACGCACGGGCAGTGGGCGGCTGTGGTGGCACTCGATGGCGGCCAGGGGCCCGCCGACCTCGACCTGCCCGTAGCGGCCCTCAAAACTCTCCGCCCAATCGGGTTGCTCTGCCGCTCGTTGGCAGTTGGAAAAAGCGGCTGTCAAACCTGTGAGCAAGAGAACCCGGAAAAAGCGAGTTCGAATCGAAAAACAGTTCATTGTTTTATCCAAAGTGGCAGACTTGAACCTTGCCTGTTTGATCGCCGGCGGCCAGCCGTTGCAGCCGATCGGGCAATTCGCTCAGGGCTATCTTTTCATCGACCAGCGGCGCTCCCTGAATCACTTTTGATTCCAGCAAAGAGACAGCGCGGGCGAATTCGTGGCGATAGGTAAACGAACCCATGATCTTCCAATCGTTGTAAAAAACCTGAAACGGCGAGATCTGCAGCCGATCTCGATCGGGATAGACGCCAAAGAGCAGCGCTTCGCCGCCGCGCCGCAGGTGACGAAAGAGCTGTGCCAGCGCGGCTATTTGACCGCTGGCATCGACGGCGATATCGAAACCGTTGGGGCAAATCGCTCGCAACGCCTGCTCCGTATGCAAATCGATTGCGACGGTGTTTTCCGGGTGCAGCTCTTTAGCTCGCCCAAGCCGGCGGGGATCGGGTTCGATTAGAGTGACTCGGCAATCGAGCAAACGGCTCAACACCTGCAGATGGAGCAAACCGATGGCGCCGGCTCCCCAGACCGCTGCCTGCATGCCCGGTTGAACGTCGAGCCGGCTCAACCCATAGAGCACACAGGCGAGGGGTTCGGCAAAAGCGCCGTCGCTCGGGTTGCCGCTGAATCGATGTGCCTGGGCAACGGGTACATGCACGGTTTCGGCAAACGCGCCCGGACGGGTGACGCCGATCGCCTCATAGCGTTCACAGAGATTGATGCGGCCCTTGAGACAGGCAGGACATTCCGTGCAGCGGATATTCGGATCGACCGCCGCGATATCGCCCACCTTCCAGTCGTGTACCAGCTGGCCGATGGCCTGGACGCTGCCGCAAAACTCATGACCGGGAACGACCGGGTAGAAACCGATAAAATCACCCTGAAGAATATGGACGTCGGTGCCGCAAACCCCGGCGGCAAGGGGGCGGATCGCGATCTCGTCGGCCCGAAGGTCTGGCGCGGCGATTTCAAAAAGACCCACCTGTCCTGGTTTTTCGATTCGAACGCTTGTCATCGTTCGTTTGTCCCTGTTTCAAAACAAAAGCGCAAGCGAAAACCGCTGCACGTGCTGCAATCGGCCAAAATCCGCATAGGCATAATCGATTCGCAGGTTAAAGGATCCGACCACGCGTGTGGCCAGACCGGCGCCGAAAGTCAACCCCTGCTCCGCATCGCGCAGCAAGAGATCGCGATAGCCGGCGCGCACAAAAGCCAGTTCACGAAAGGCGTACTCGAGTCCGAGATTGATCGATTCGGTATTGTCGTATGGGTGAATGGCGTCGGCTGCCAGGGTCAGGCGGTTCAGCGGATTTTGCCAGGCTTCCACAGCCAGACCGAATTGAAAGATCAGCGGCAGCGGCCAGGTTTCGGTCTCGAGATGCGCCGGCACGCGATCGTTGTTCCCGAGAATATAGGGATCGATATCGTGAAAAACCAGGATGTCCTTGCCCTGCATGCGCATATCGGTACCGAAATTGGAAAGCGCGGCGCCGATGCGCAGACCGTGAAAACCGGTGACAAAGAGCGTGCCGAGATCGAGAGCAAAACCGGCGGCTGTTTCATGCCAGATTTTCTGATGAATGTATTTGCCGCTCAGACCGATCGAAAAGCGGTCGGTGAGGCTGAGCGCATACGAGAGCCCAAAACAGAGGTCGGTGGCGCTGAAAATTTCGCCGGTTCCTTCGGGTTGGGCTTCTGTGCGCACAGCCATGTCGCCGGTGTTCAACGCGGTCAGCGACAGGCCGAGAACGCCGGCGTTTCCCAGCGGCACCACGGCAGCGGCGTAATCAAAGTCGATTTCCGCCAGCCATTCAGCGTGCATAAAGAACAATTCGCGACGCTTTAGCCGGGCAATACCGGCGGTGTTCCAGAACAGGGCGCTGGCGTCGTCGGCAGTGCCGACAAAAGCTCCGCCCATGCCGATAGCGCGGGCACCGACACCGATTTCCAGAAACGGTGCGGCGGTGATACCGACTTTGGAGACATCCCGGTCCTGTGCCTCGGCCGTCGCCGCGATGCAAAACAGTGCGAGAATGATTACAAGCCTTTTCATCTTTTCACCCATCCCAGTTGGATCCTCCGCTCAAATCGGATTGCTATTCGCTCCTCACCGGTGGATTACTTGATCACCGCGAATTTGCCCATGTGTTCGCCGATTCCCGGTGCGTCCACATGGTAGAGATAGATCCCATAAGAGATATCCATGCCGTCCTTGGAGACCAGATCCCAGGCGGCGGAACCGTTGTCGGCGACCGAGTCGTGTTCGATGGTGTCCACCAGATAACCGCGCACGGTATAGATGCGAATGGTGCACTTTTGCGGCAAAGAGTTGAAATAGATTCGCCGTTCCCCGCGACCGAAGCCAAAGGTGCTGCGCGGTTCCCAACTCGCGGCTGCGGTGTAGGGGTTGGGAACCACCGTGATTTTATCCAATTCATTGCGCGCCGCTTCGCTATCGACAGCTGCATTGCGGACGGTAAAGTCAAACCGCTCGCCGTTGCGAAACGGTTTGTGCGTCGTCAGTCTGAACATATCGCCGGGACTTGGGGGTTCTGCATCCGGTGCGGTTTGCGGGTCGTAATAAAACGACCAGGCGGTTTTGAATTTGCTCCGCGGGGTGGGCAAAGGCTCTCCCAACGCTGTGCCGATGACCAGGGTGATATAGTCGCCGGGCGTAAACAATCCGTCGCCGTTTTGATCGCGGAAAAGAAAATCCATGGGCCGGCCTTCGGTGGCATTATAGATGGTAAAATTGACCGGAATCGCTTTTTGGCCAAAGAGCAACGCCTGAGAGGTGTCTGCGATTCCTGAGTGAAAAGAAAGTTCGAAATCAGCCGGATAGGGAACAAAACGGCCGAGAAGGCTGCTGTCGATTCCGGCAAAGAGGAGATAAGGGGGAGCGCCGTTCACCCATCCGCTGGCAGCCTCGTCGACGACGGCGGTGGTGTCATTGTGGAGGGTAAAGACAAAACCATCGACAACCGGCGAAACCGCCCGGCCGTCCTGCAGCGGCAGGCGAGCGAGCAGGGTATCGGTCGTGGTTAGGTTGACCAGTGAATAGTCGGGATCGACTGCCAGGG
>JAFGJN010000070.1 GCA_016929055.1 Candidatus Zhuqueibacterota bacterium | reverse complement strand
GAGCAATTTCAGCATCAGATCGATCTATTTATCGACTCGGGATTCAGCAGTACGGAACCCTCTACCATCCTCGATCTGACCGGCGATGAACCCGTGCTCCAACGTCTGGGCAAAGGTCCGATTGACCACTAATCAATTGCAAGGAGTGTCAGGTGAAATTCTATTTGATTCTTTGTTTGACGAGTTTGGCAATCGCGCAACCATCCGTTCCGCCGGACACCACACAAATCCAGCAGATTATCGAACAGACCCGGGCCGAATTTTGTCCAGACAAACGGCTCAACCGATTTGACATCGAAAGCCAATACGGCGAAAAGATTGTGCTGCAAGGTGTAACCACGATTGCCGTTGCCCGCGACTCTCTACTCGCCCGACTGCATCGGTTCACCGCGCATTCTGTGATCGATCAGATTCGCGTTTTGCCGGACAGTTCACTGGGAGAAAAGATTTACGGAATCATCCAGGTTTCGACCGCCAATATGCGCCGCAAACCCCACGTGGCATCAGAGTTGATCAATCAGGGTATTATGGGGGAACCGGTTCGTATTCTCGATAAAAAGTCATTTTTTTATTTCATCCAACTTGACGACGGTTACCTGGGGTGGGCGATGCAGGACTGGATCGTGCCAATGTCCCTCGATGAGCTGGAAACCTGGAAAAAGAGACCCAAATCCATCTATATAAAAAATGTCGGGACGGCCTTTAGCAAACCCTCGTTGAATGCCGACCCTGTCAGCGATCTGGTGGCCGGCGCAATCGTCGTGCGTTTGGAAAAAGGTCCCGAGTGGACACGGATCGAAGGGCTGAGCGGAAAAGAAGCTTATGTCCTCTCGGCTGAATTGATCGACCAGGAAGATTTTCAGACGGTGCCAAATCCGGAAAACCTGGTACGGACGGCCCGAAAATTCCTCGGCCTGCCCTATTTCTGGGGCGGACGATCACCCAAGGGCTTTGACTGCTCCGGCCTGATTCACACTGTTTTCCGCCTCAACGGACTTGCCTTGCCGCGCGACGCCAATATGCAGGTCAACGTCGGCAAAGAAGTGACGGTCGATTCCTCCTATCAGAACCTGCAACCCGGAGATCTCGTGTTCTTTGGCCGAACACCGGAACGTATCACTCATGTCGGTATGGTTATAGGCGACAAACGATTTATCCACAGCGATGGATTTGTCCGATTCAACAGTTTCGATCCCAATGCTCCGGACTTTAGCGACTATCGCGTCGTCTCGCTTCAACGCGTTAAACGCATCTTTTGACATCAATACGGGCCGGCAAGTTTTCCCGGCCCGTATTTTCATTTCGAACGGTTGTTTTCAAAATGAAATCCCCCGGGCCGAACTCATCGGCTTCATCCCATCCTGACGGGAAAATGCTCATACCCTCCCGAAGGATCCTCTTGCTCAATCACCAATCGTTCATTATTTTAGCAGCACCAAAATCCTTTTTTCACTTTCGCAGTCATTTCGTCGACACATTAATTACTTGTTATTATTTAATTTTGAACACCAACCATTCCCTGCCAACAATCGCGCTTCGCATGTTCGGTTCAAAAACATACTGAATCTAACCGGTCGATTCATTCTCTGCCTTGTTTGAATACAGCGGTAAATGGCAGAACCTGGCACAAGATTTGCGAATCAAATCTTGGCGGCATCTATTCGATACACAATGAACGCAATTTTTTGCTGATTTGCGCATATTTTGTTTGACGCTTAAATAAATATTGGGTATATTGAATCAGACATCGTCGCTTGTGAGGCTAACCCATGGAAGCAAAACCGGGATTAAAATCCGCAGAAGCGATGTTTCGGCTGGGGTAAGCACCTTTACGCTTTGCATCTCTCCAAAAGACGCACCGATTCTCAGGCATTACTGACCATCTTGAATTGACGCTGACTAGCGCCTCTCCCATTTGACCGCACCCTTCGCTTCGGCTCAGGTTTTCTGCTGACGAGGATAAAACTTTCCACAGACGTTGAACAGTAGACAATTTGAGACAGCAAATCGCACACTCGATTGACTTTTGACGGTTGAAAAACATTTGAAACAATCTTTTTGGTAAAATCTTGATTCAACGCACATTGAGATCAGCAAAAGCACCGTATTTTTAAATAAAAAGCAGTCGAACAGAACAGAAAGGAGGAAAAATCGGGCATTTCTACTCAAATTGATTAGTGTATATATTTGGATTTTAAGGGAGAAAACAATGAAAACTCGTCAATGGATACTGTCTCTCGCCCTGGGTTTGACCCTGATACTTCCACTTTTCGCTCACGCCGCGGCAACCGATGCGGGCGGAATGTTGCAGTTTGACTCGGACGCCCTGCAGCAGGATCGAGTCACTGTGCCCTACAATGCGGCGCAAGATCTATCAGCGAATTTCACACTCGAATTTTGGGTCAAAGCTGCCGATTTTTCTAACGAACCGAGATTGTTGCAGCGCAAAGACGCTTTTGCGCTCTTTTTGACCACCAGCGGCAATGTAAAATTCGAATCCAAGAACGGAACAATGGTCGCCGTAACGTCGAGCGCGACGCTGAGTTTAAATTCCTGGCACCATATAGCGGTTACGGTAGAGGATTTGGGCGGCGGCAATTTTCAGGCTCAAATCTATATCGACGGTGTTCTGGACGCCAGCAACACCGATGCGCTTTTCCAAATACCTTGGGCGGCCGAACCCCTGATGATCGGCAACCAGCAAAATGGTTCCGGACCCCTCGAAGGTTGGATGGATGACGTCCGAATCTGGAGCGAGGTGCGCAGCACAGCGCAAATCGCCGACAACCGCGGCAAAGCTCTGGAAGGCACCGAGGCGAATCTGGTCAGCTATTACAATTTCGACGAAACCGGCCAAACGGTCAACGACCTGACAGGCACCCAGGACGGCGTTTTGGGAACCGATGCGACGGTTGAAGACTCAGATCCCACCCGGGTTGCTATCTCCACCGCTCCCATTGGGATTCGTCTGCTCTCCCCCAACGGCGGTGAATCCTACCCCATTGGCACAGCTTTTACCGTCACCTGGGCTTGCGATCCGGCAGTTCCCCAGGTGGATGTGTTGTTGTCCATGGACGGTGGCGTTAATTGGCTCTTTCTCGCCAAAGCCACAAACAACGACGGTTCACTCCAGGCTTATGCCCCCGGCCCGCCAACGACTCAAGCCGTCATAATGCTCCTCAACACAACTGATCCCAATCAAAACGATGCTGGCGACGGCTTTTTCTCGACCACGGAAGTTCCGAACTGGCAGGTCAATATTTATAAAGAAGCCGAGGACGGCGTGCTGACCAAACCGATGATGAGAGCCATCGACGGTTTGTCCTTCAATTGCTACCAAATCTACAGCTATAAAAACAATGTCGGCACTGCAGTGCTTCAGGTCAACCTTCCGATTTCCGGTATCTATGTGATCTGGGGCCGGACCTACTCCGAAGGCGGAACGCGCAATTCGTTCTACATCAGCGTCGACGGTGGTCCGGAAGCCCTTTACGATATCAAAAAGAACAGCAGTTGGAATTGGGCACCGGTTTCCGAACGCGGCAATGCCCTGGCCGGCACCACGCCAGAAATCGCGCCGGTGCTCTATTATCTCACCGCCGGAACCCACGAAATCACCATTCGCGGACGTGAAAACTATGCGCGGTTCGATCGCTTGGCCATCACCAATAATCTGCAGCAGGATTTTTATTGGCTCAATCCGGACCGATGGATCCTGCTTACAGCTCCGGAAGACAAAGCACAGGTGGAACGCGGTAAGCCGGTTGAAATCACCTGGGAGTCGTACAACATCAGTTCGGTGGTCACTATCGACGCATCTTTTGATCATCTGAACAGCTTTCCGCTGCTTATCGCCCAGAGCACCCCGAACGACGGCGCGTTCATTTGGAATGTCCCCGCCAATCTAAACTATGAGATCGCCTATATTCGAATCACGTCCGGTTCCAGCGCTGGATCCTGCCCAATGGATGCCAATTATCAGCAATTCTATCTGGTGGATCCCAAGCCAGAACTGAACGTCTTACAACCCAACGGTGGTGAAAAATGGGTGGCTGGATCGACCGAGCAGATCTCCTGGGCATCCGAATTCTACAGCGGAACTGTAAACATCGATTTCAGCACAGACAATGGCGCCACCTGGACGCAGATCGCCGCTGCTCAACCGGCTGGCGGGACTCTGGACTGGACCATTCCCAATACGCCTTCCACGACATGCTGGGTACGCGCCTACAACAGCGGTGGAGGAGCGCCGAGCGATACCAGCGACGCGGCCTTTGAAATCGTCGCACCTCCGCAACCCGACGAAACCCTGACGGTTATCGCTCCGAACGGCGGTGAAAACCTGACCGGCGGCAACTCGTTTGCCATTCAGTGGGAAGCGGAAAACCTCAGCGATCCGGTCAATATCGACGTGAGTATCGACAACGGAACGACCTGGTCGACCATCGCCACCGGACAGTCTCCTACCGGTTCTTACGCATGGACAGTGCCGACTTTGAACGTCGACAATGCCTGGGTTCGGGTTTATGAACCAACCGACAGCGTGCCTGCCGACACCAGCGATGCATCTTTCTCAATCGTCACCGGAGGTCCCCTGTCCGAATCGATTACCGTCGTTTATCCGAACGGCGGAGAAACGCTTCAGATCGGTAGCACCATCGACATCCAGTGGCAGTCGGAAAACTTTAGCGGCACCGTCGATGTGGCGGTCAGTCTGGACAACGGTGCCACCTGGAGCACCATCGCCACCGCTCAGCCGGCCATTGGTTCGGTTGCCTGGAGCGTTCCGGATATCAGCACCCAGCTGGGTTGGGTCAAGGTTTTTGACACTGCAGACGAAGACCCGATCGACCTCAGCGACGCTCCGTTCGCCATCGCTCCCGCACTGCCGATGCCGACCAACTATGGCCTTTCCTTTG
>JAFGJN010000069.1 GCA_016929055.1 Candidatus Zhuqueibacterota bacterium | reverse complement strand
TGCCTTGCTCGGGTAGAGCAAAAAGACCTGACGACTGACTTTGGCCGCCAGACGGTGCAACAGTTCCGCCTTTTCCTGCATCGGTTCATCCGCAAGGATCAGGAGAGATTCGTTTTTATCCAGATTGATGCATTCCCGGATAATCCGCTGAGCAGCTTTTTCCATTTTGGTCATGAAAAAATCCTTTTCCAGGCGAGGGATGCCGCCTGCATCACCCCCTTGTTTTCTGCAGTTCGGTAGAAATGCAACACGACCCAAAGAGCGGAACAAGGAAAAACTCCCCTGCAGCAGTTCGACCGCTGCAGGGGTAAAAGGATTCAGAATGGATTGTTGTCCTGCAAAAGAATAAACCGATGACGAGCCAACTGGTTGATATACAAACCGAGGCGATCGTAAACCGGTTGGATAGCTTCGCCGAATTGCTGTTCCATCAGTTCGCCGAGTTGGGATACGGTCTTGTCGCCGTCGATGTGTTGCCAGATCCAGCTGCCATATTCATCCAAAAAGATGCGGAAATCCGGATTTTTCAAAAGCGGTTTGAACAGCTTGCGCAGAACCGGATTTTGGACCCGCGGCGTGACAAGGGCAATGCGGTCGTCATTAGTTTTTTCCCAGGCCACATTGTGACACGGTTTCAGGTCCAGCAAATTGGCAGCCGGTTGTTTGGCTTGTTTTTTCATCGGACCCGTCTTATTTGTTTCTCTCTTCCATCATACGCTTGATTGGGTATTTGATGAGAACATAACCGAGAAGCACAAAGGTCAGTATGCCGAGCCACCAGAACCCGTCAAAGGTTTCGGGCAATCCGACCAGGGTTTTCAAATTGATGTTGCTGACCACCAGAGCAGCGAGAAGAATTCCGGTCAAGGCTTCTCCTGCCACCAGTCCCGAGGCGAGCAGCAGGCCGGTGTTTTCCACGGTCTCTTTGTCTTTTTCCGTCGCTTTTTTCTTTACGGCATAGCGGTCGACCATCCATTTGATCACCCCACCGACAAAAATTGCAAACGTGGTATTGAAGGGCAGATACATACCGACCGAAATCAACATGGGGGAGGGGGAGCCGATCAGAATCAGGGCGATGGCAAAGAGCATTCCGGCTATCACCAGGGGCCAGGCCATCTCACCGCTGACAATGCCTTTGCTCATCATAGCCATCAGACCGGCCTGCGGAGCCGGCAGTGCATCGGAACCGATGGTGTTCGCTTCATGCAGCAGCATGATGGGCAGAACGAGGACCAGCGAAGCTGCCACCACGCCGATCAGTCCGCCTATTTGCATGCGCCAGGGTGTGCCGCCGAGGATGTAACCCACTTTCCAGTCCTGCATCATATCGCCGGCAACACCGGCAACGCAGCAAACCACTGAAGCCACACCCAGTACCGCTGCAACCCCCGGGTCACCCTTCATTCCCACCAAAACCATCAGCAGTGCGGCGATGAGCAGGGTGGAGAGGGTCAAACCCGAAATCGGGTTGGAGGAGCTGCCGATGATGCCGACCAGATAGCCGGCCACTGCGGCAAAGATAAAGCCGGCAATAGCCATAACCACCGCCGCCAGCAGTGCCGATCCCCAATTGTGGCTGAAACTCTGGTAAAGAGCGACCATGCAGAGAACCAGAACCATGATTGCGATCAGGACCAATCCGAAAGGCGCGTCTTTGTCGATGCGGGAGACCGTGGTTTTACCGCCGGCGGCCCGTGCAGCGCGGATATCCATCAAGCCACGAGAAATTCCGCCGATCAGATTTTTGCGCATTTTAAACAGCGTGTAAAACGCGCCCACCAACATACCGCCCACGGCAATGGGTTTAACCGTGGCGCTATAAGCGGTTTTGGCCATGGTCGCCCATCCATACGAGTCGGCAAAGAGCGACAACTCGCCGCCCATGAGAAAAAGCACGACCGGCATCAGAAACAGCCAGCCGAAAACACCGCCGGAAAAGGTGATGGCGGACAGCTTGAATCCGATGATGTATCCGACACCGAGAAACGCAGGCGAGGAAGCGGGGCTCTGCAAAAAGATTCCGCCCTTGTGGGTGAAATAGGCGCGAACTTTCTCACCCGCCTGATTGACCGTTTCGATGATGTTGCTGCTGCTGTCCAATAGGGAAATTTTCGATAGACCCAGACTGAAATAACCGGACACCGAATCCTTGATGATGCGCAGGCCGTTTTCGTTTTTGATCAATTCGATAAAAGCCGCCAAACCCATAGAGCCGAACACATATTTTGCGCCGGATTGGCCGCCCTGGCCGGCTTTGACGATTTCCGCACACGCCTTGCTTTCCGGATAGGGGAGGGTTTGATCATCGATCAGAGTGCGGCGCAGAATGATGACAAAAAGAACGCCTAAAATACCACCGACCAGCATCAGCAGCGTGCTTTTTACATAATCAAAACTGTCCCAGACCCCGGCGATGACAAAGGCCGGGATGGTAAAGATGGCGCCCGCCGCCAGCGCTTCACCAACAGCTCCGGTGGTTCGTGCCAGGTTTTCTTCCAGAATCGTGCCGCGAAAAACCCGCAAAACCGCCATCGAAATGACCGCTGCGGGAAAGGTAGCGGCCACGGTCATGCCGGCTTTTAATCCCAAATAAGCGTTGGCCGCACCCAGGATCAAGGAGAGCAAAATACCGAGAAAAATCGCCTTGAACGTGAGTTCTTTCATGTCGGTTTGAACCGGTACATAGGGTGTAAATTTTTTTTCGCTTTTTGACTCTTGCATTTGCGGTCCTCCAATGTGGGCTCTGAACTGCCGTGACTCATTTTGTCATTGATGGCATGCCGTTATGAAGAGAATGGGGGCGTGTTTTATTGCCCTAACGATAAAGAATAATCGTCTAAAGATCAAGAAAAAAATAGAGTAACGTCGGTTTATGCTTCACTTGTGCCTTTGGAAAGGAAAAAAACCTGCATATTTTTTTGTTGGAGACACGCCCGACTTTTCATTTGATTTTTGCGTGCAAAAGATGTATATTTTATATCGTTTTAAGGCGAAAAAAATGGCATTTCTCAACGACATCACATTGGGGCACTATTGGCCGGGTGATTCGATTGTCCACCGTCTCGATCCGCGCACCAAACTCATCGTTTTGTTGGGCTTGATGTCCGGTTTGCTTGTGGCTCTCAATCCCGTGATTTTGATGCTTTATGCATTGATTTCGTTCGTACTCGTGCGGTTGGCCAAATTGCCGGCGACACTGGTTTTTAGCAATATTCGGCCGTTTCTCTGGCTGTTCCTGATCACCGTCGCCATTCATCTCTTTTGGACATCGGGACGGGTGGTGGCGACCGTACCGCTGCTCGATTTGACGATCACCTACGAGGGTCTGGTGCTGGGCCTGCTCTATTCCTTGCGTCTGGCTATGCTGGTGATCTATGCGGCGCTCTTGACATTGACCACTTCTCCGATCGAATTGACAGATGGGCTCGAGCGGCTGCTGACGCCCTTCAAGCGGTTGGGGCTTCCGACCCATGAAATGGTGCTCATGTTATCGCTTTCGTTGCGCTTCATTCCAACGCTTCTCGAAGAAGCGCAGCGGTTGAAAAACGCCCAGCTTTCCCGTGGGGCATCATTTGAAGGCAGCCTAGTGCAGCGCATCCGCAGCGTCATCCCGTTGGTCTTGCCCCTCTTTATTTCGGCTTTTCGCCGCGCCGATGATCTGGCTCTGGCGATGGATGCGCGTTGCTATGCCGGCGGCGAGGGGCGCACCAGTTTCAAGATTTTGCGTTTTCGAACGCCGGATGGCGTCGCTCTGGTTCTGATCCTGGTCGTTCTGACGGCGGTTATATGGTGGAGATGATCGGGAACGCCGAGATGCCTCGATCCACTTACCGAAATGTCAGGCTGACGCTTGAATACGACGGTACGGATTTTTTCGGTTGGCAGCTACAACCGAACCTTCGAACCGTACAAGGCCAAGTGGAACAGGCGTTGGTTCGCCTCACCACAGAACCCATTCGAGTGGTTACGGCAGGACGAACCGATGCTGGCGTTCATGCAAAGGGTCAGGTCGTCAATTTTTTCACGACGAGCCGATTGGCTATCAGCGTTTTCGTGCGCGGCCTTAACGCTCTGTTGCCGCCGGATGTGCGCGTTCTCTCCGCCGCCGAGGTGGATGCGTCGTTCAACGCCCGTTTCAGCGCTCGGCAGCGAAGCTATAGCTATTGTATCAGTACTCGGCCTTTGGCCATCGGCCGGGCCTATGCCTGGACTGTGACGGTTGCTCTGGATAAGAACGCCATGAACGAGGCCGTCAAGGCTCTGTTGGGCGAACTCGATTTTCGAGCTTTTTGTCAGTCCGGTGCGGATGTCGATCATTATCGTTGTTTCGTTGCGGCTGCCGGCTGGATGCAAAACGGCGCCGATCGTCTGGTCTTTACCATTCGCGCCAATCGTTTTTTGCACAACATGGTGCGCATTGTCGTAGGAACCTGTGTGGAAATCGGACGCGGACGGTGGGCGGCTGCTGACATGGCCCGGATCGTCGCTAGCCGCGACCGCCGCCGGGCCGGTCCCACGGCGCCGGCGTGTGGCCTGTTTCTTGAATCGATCGATTACGATGGACCTTTTTTAGTCAAGCCCAAATCAGCGGATACGCCTTTGGACGATCCGGATACAAGACCTACCGAACCCCCTCAATAATGGAGCGAAAATGAAAATATTCATCGACACGGCCAGCGTTGCTGAACTCGAGCAGGCTGTTGCACTGGGAGTCGCCGATGGTGTGACCACCAATCCGACTTTGCTGGCGCGCGAATCCGGTCAAGCCGAGGAGATTTACCGCCAGCTGTGCGACGTCATCGACGGTCCGGTTTGTGCCGAGGCGGTGAGCCTCGAAGCGGATGCCATCGTGGAGGAAGGCAGAAAGTTGGCCAAGATCAGCGATCAAATCGTGATCAAAATTCCTGCCTCGCGCGAGGGCCTGATCGCTGTCGGCCGGCTCGAGTCGGAAGGGATTCGTACCAATCTCACCCTGGTTTTCAGCGCTATGCAGGCGTTGCTCGCCGCC
>JAFGJN010000008.1 GCA_016929055.1 Candidatus Zhuqueibacterota bacterium | reverse complement strand
TTAAGGTGAAAGGGTGAGGTAAGAGCTCACCGCCTTGTCGGTGACGGCAAGGGCAGGGTAAACCCCATCCGGAGCAAGACCAAATAGAAGGGAAGAGGCGGCCCGTCTCGTTCGACCCTTGGGTAGGTCGCTTGAGGCCGGTGGCAACATCGGTCCCAGATAGATGATCGTCGATCCTGTTTTGCAGGATTACAGAATTCGGCTTATCGACCTGCTCTGGATATTTAATTTATTGAATGGGAGCGCCCGATACATGCAGCTCAGATGGATTGTTGGAAACGACTATGCCGTCGAAGAAATTAAGTCACTCGGGGAAATTTTGCACATTCCACCGATTATGGCCGGTATTTTGTTCAGCCGTGGTGTGCGGGATTATGAAGCAGCGCATCGATTCTTTCGTCCGTCCCTGGATCAGCTTTACGATCCTTTTTTGATGCGGGATATGGACAAGGCGGTGGAGCGGCTGCGGCGGGCGGTATTGAGTGACGAGCATATTCTGATTTACGGCGATTATGATGTGGACGGCATCACCTCGGTTTCTTTTCTTTATATGATTTTAAAGGAAATCGGTGCAACTGTCAGTTATTATATACCGGATCGCCAGGTTGAGGGATATGGCCTGTCGGAAAAAGGGATCAAGGAATTCGTTGAAAAGGGAGTGAATCTGATCATCACGGTTGATTGCGGTGTGACGGGACATGAAGAGATCGAATTGGCCAAAAGTGTCGGCATTGATATCATCGTCAGCGATCACCATGAACCTGGACCCACTTTGCCGAACGCCGTTGCGGTGATCGATCCCAAACGCGCCGATTGTTCCTATCCCTTCAAAGAACTGGCCGGAGTTGGTGTGAGTTACAAGTTGGCGCAAGGTTTGTTGCTGCGAATGGATATCGATTCTTCGATTCTGGAGCATTATCTCGAGTTTGTCGCCATCGGCACGGCGGCGGATATCGTGCCGCTGGTGGACGAGAATCGGATCTTTGTTCGGGTTGGTATGCAAAAGCTCAATTCGACGGAAAACGTTGGGCTGCGGGCGCTTCTTACTGTCGCCTCGCTTCTGGGACGTGAAATCAGCACCGGCCACATCGTTTTTATCGTGGCTCCGCGAATCAATGCTGTGGGCCGGCTCGGCGATGCGGAACGAGCGGTCAAACTCTTGACCACCGATGATGAACAAGAGGCGCGCGCCATCGCCAATGTGCTGGAAACTGAAAACCGTCACCGCAAAGATATTGACGAGGGTACTTTTCGCGAGGCCTTGAGTTTTGCTGAAGCTCTTTTCGATGCGCAACAAACCCGATCGCTTACACTGGCCAAAGAGGGTTGGCACCCCGGGGTTATCGGTATCGTGGCTTCACGGGTGGCGGAAAAATTCTATCGCCCCACGGTCCTGATTTCGGTCGAGGAGGGGGTCGGCAAAGGATCAGCGCGCAGCATCGATGGATTCGATCTTTTTCAAGCGATCAAGAGTTGTGAAGATCTGCTGGTTGCTTATGGGGGGCATAAATACGCCGCTGGCCTGACGATCGAGGCGAAGAACATTCCCGAGTTTCGTCAACGCTTCGAGCAAATCGCCCGTGAAAGGCTGGTGCCGGATATGCTGGTGCCCAAGCTGACCATCGATGCGGAAATTGACCTGGATCAGATCGATGAGCGATTTCTCAAATTGTTGAAAATGTTTGCTCCATTTGGACCGAAAAATACACGTCCGGTCTTTTTCAGCAAGCAGCTTTCTGTGGTCGGTACCCCGACGATTGTCGGCTCCAACCACCTCAAATTTCGCGTGGGTCAGGGCCGCCAGTCTTTTGATGTGATCGGTTTCAATATGGGCGAACATCTGCAACGCTTGATCGCCCGCCCGGATTCTCTTGATCTGGTCTATGTGATAGAAGAAAATGAATATATGGGTCGGCGTTACATTCAACTTCGCGCCAAAGACCTGCGATAACATTCACTCCCAAGAAATCAAGGAGGTCAATTATGGACCCGAGGGATGAAAAAAGCAAAATCTGGTTGAATGGCGAGTGGGTGGATTGGAAAGATGCCACGATTCACGTCATGTCTCATGTGGTTCATTACGGCTCCAGTGTTTTTGAAGGGATTCGTTGCTATCAGACTCCCCAGGGTCCCAGTGTTTTTCGGCTCAATGGGCATATCCGCCGGTTGTTCGATTCGGCTAAAATCTATCGCATGTCGATTCCTTTTACCCCGGAGAAGATCGTTCAGGCTTGCAAGGATGTGGTCAAGGTTAACGGCTATGAATCGGCTTATGTCCGGCCTATTGTCTATCGAGGTTACAACACTCTCGGTGTGGATCCGAGCAAGTGTCCAGTAGATATCGCCGTCGCAGCGTTGAATTGGGGGCGTTACCTCGGCGAGGAGGGGATCACCCAGGGCGTGGATGTGCGTGTCTCCAGTTGGACGCGCATGGCACCCAACACTTTGCCTACGTTTGCCAAAGCCGGTGCCAATTATATGAGCTCACAGCTGATCAAGCTCGAAGCGGTTGCCGATGGCTACAGCGAGGGCATCGGGCTCAACAGTCTGGGACATGTGAGTGAGGGTAGCGGAGAAAACCTGTTTCTGGTACGCGATGACAGGATTTATACACCGCCGATCGATGCCGGAATTCTGCCCGGTATCACACGTGATTGCGCTGTCGTAATCGCCAAAGAATTTCATCTGCCGGTCATCGAAACCCACATTCCCCGAGAGATGCTCTATATTGCGGATGAGCTGTTTTTTACGGGAACCGCGGCGGAAATCACTCCCATTCGTTCGGTCGATCGCCAGCCCATCGGTAAAGGCAAGCGTGGTCCGGTAACCGAAAAGATCCAACAGAGGTATTTCGACTATATCAACGGGCGATGTGAAGACATTTATGGTTGGCATGATTACGTCGATTGAACCTCCGGACAACAGCGACGAAGCACTGAGTGTCTCTCCAGCTGGTACTCGGCGCAAAGCGCGGGAAATTGCCCTGCAAGGCCTCTATGCGCTGGAACTGTCGGGTAATCCGATCGCAACGGTGGTCAGGGATTTGACCGATTTCTTTCAGGAGGATCCGTCGATATTTGACTTTGCCGGCCAGCTCATTAAAAAAACAGCCGATTCACAGCAAGAGCTCGATCGTCACATCTGCGGTCATACCGACAATTGGGAATTTGAGCGCATCGCTCTGATCGATCGTCTGATTCTGCGAATGGCGATTTGTGAATTCCTCTATTTCTGGGATATTCCACCCAAAGTGTCGATCGACGAAGCCATCGAACTATCCAAACAATACAGCACGGATCAAAGCAGCCGGTTTGTCAACGGTATACTCGATGCGGTGTTTGCGGATTTGAAAAAGGAAAATCTGATTATTAAAACCGGCCGCGGCTTGCGGGACGAAGCCGACTAAGCCTCCAACGTTGCTTTTTCCGGCGAATAGATACGGGCATTGGAGTCCGCAAAAAATCGGATCGTCCCTGCCCTTATTCTTTTGAAGAGCGGCAGTGGCTAACGGAACTATTCGCCCGATTTGGGGTTCTTTGCATAGAAAGAAAACGATTCAGAGACACCTTTGAAGCAAATTGCCTTCAAACCGGCTGAAAAAAATAACTCGAGACCACGTGATACAGTTTTTGCAACGCTTGATTTTTAGACCGCTAAAGCCTATTTCAAAAACCTGTTTTGGACAAGAATCAAATGAAAGAAAAAATCGAAAAAATTTTTGCCCACATCATGGGCGGAACCAGCAATGAACGGTTCTTGCGCCGGGTCAAGCCGGTGATCGCCGAAATCAACGAAATTGCCCAACGCTATCAGGAATTGACCGACGACGAGTTGAAAGCCAAGACTCTGGAGTTTAAATACCGTTTGCGCATGGGAGAGACCCCCGACGATCTTTTGCCTGAAGCCTTTGCGGCCGTTAAAGAAACCTGTCGACGCCTTTGTGGTACGAGTTGGAATGTGCGGGGGCAGGAAACAAGCTGGAACATGGTGCCCTATGATGTGCAGCTTGTCGGTGGAATCGCGCTCCATGAAGGCAAAATAGCCGAAATGGCAACTGGTGAAGGCAAAACGTTGGTCGCCACTATGCCGCTCTATCTCAATGCCCTTGAGGGCAAAGGTGCGCATCTGGTGACGGTCAACGAATATCTGGCTCAGCGCGACTGCGAATGGATGGGCAAAATATACGAATTTCTCGGCTTGCAGGCAGCGGCTTTAATCGGCGACATGTTGCCGGATGAACGCCGTCTTGCTTACAATGCCGATATCACCTATGGAACCAACAACGAATTCGGCTTTGATTATTTGCGCGACAATATGGCCGTGGACGTCTGGTCGGTTGTGCAGCGACCGCTGCACTATGCCATCATCGATGAAGTCGACAGCGTCCTGATCGATGAAGCACGAACACCACTGATTATTTCCGGTGCAGTCGGTGCTCCGCGTAATGTCTATAACGAGCTGAAACCCGTCGTCGCCAATTTATATGCCCGACAAAAGGAACTCGCGGATCGGCTGATCGCCGAAGGCCTCGAATTGTTGGAGCAAGATCAAGACCGCGCCGGGGTCGCGTTCCTGCGCGCCCACCGCGGTGATCCCAAAAATCCAGAATTGCTAAAGTTGCTGACCTCGAATTTTGACATCAAGCGACTGATCGAACGTCTGCAGGGCCAGCACGATGTCAACAAGACGATCGGTCAGATCGATGCCGAGCTCTATTTTACCATCGATGAAAAAAGCAATGTAGTGGATATCACGGAAAAAGGCCGCATTTTTCTTTCCGGTGGACGTGACCAGGATATCGTTTACAAGATCCAGCTTTTAGACGATCTGGATCAGTCCATGAGTGAGCTGGCGGAAAAAAAGAACACGGCGAATTATTTTCTTCAAAATCCCTTTTCTGGTTTGTGCAACGGTCTGACTCTGGCGGGAAAATGCTATCTTTGCGGCGTCAAGGAGGATCTGGCCGAGGAGGACAGGAAAGCGATCGATACCCTGGGCAAACGCCTGGTCGCTATTCAAGATCAGATCGAAGAGATCAGCCGGGAAAAGCGGATCGACAAAGCATCGGCCTGGCGCACCATTTTTTCGTTCGCCAAAAAGATGGATAAGATCGTGGACGGTTTTACCCCTGAGGGAGAAAAGATTGTTCTCGCGGGGGATACGGATGAACGCTACCGCGATTGGGCCCGGCATCTCTTTGATGTCTTGGCTTTCGTGCGCGATGAGGTAAGCGATTTGATCGAAACCAATCCGCGCGTTGCTCAGGAACGGCAAAAGCAATTGCTCGAGTCTTTTTTTGAACTGTCCGGTCAATCCGGCGGCATCGTAGGGTTGAAAGACGAAGGTCTTGCCGCGCTGGTGTCGGTGGGGCAGGGCGGCGACTTGCGGGTGCTGCCCTATGTGGGAATGATCAGCGAGATTTTGGCCCGTGAGGAGAACGACGGCGACGGGGCCGATTCGGGTGCGCGCTTGACGCAGGTCGAGCGCAAACAGGACTATTTCGAGTTTTCGGATAACGGCGCGGTGATCAAACATGTGACCGAAAAAGGCCGAATCGCTTTACTCGGCGGCAATCCCGATCTCTATGTTTTGCCCGATCGCAGTCTGGTGGAAGAACGCGATCGTTCGTTGCAACGATTGCTCGATCGAACACTCAACCAGAGCGACTATGATTATTCCGGACGGGTTTTGGCTGCTTTGAGGCTCATCGAGGATATCGATACCCTGCTTGCGACGCCGGAGATTCGGGATCGGGCTTTTATATCGACTCGCCGCTTCGACCGGCTCCGGCTCGAGATCACGGAAAACGGACGCGCGCTGATCAGCGAATACAGCGATTCGACCCAGTCGCTGGTGGAAGAACTGGACAAGATTCTCTCTTCCCCAAACAAAGGGACGAGGG
>JAFGJN010000068.1 GCA_016929055.1 Candidatus Zhuqueibacterota bacterium | reverse complement strand
AGCAATCCCATCAAGAAATCGCGCGGAGCCCTTTAGAACTCTTTAGATTCTGTTCATTTCTTGTCCCCAGTCTCTGCCGCCAAATCGACACTCGAC
The DNA here is from genome assembly GCA_016929055.1 of Candidatus Zhuqueibacterota bacterium. Classification (GTDB taxonomy): domain Bacteria; phylum Zhuqueibacterota; class Zhuqueibacteria; order Residuimicrobiales; family Oceaniaggregativiventaceae; genus Sulfursilanivivens. Next base: position 4,053 of record JAFGJN010000068.1, on the reverse strand, counting down.
AACGATGATCGATAAAGGTTCTATTAACTTTGAACTTGCCACTTAGAACTTGGCACTTTATCTTCTTCGCCTTATGCTCTGCCTTGCGCACGATTATTGGCATCTCCTCCGGAAGGTTTACTAGACCTCTTTTTCGAGCCGGGCGGGTTTTCCGCTCACCCTGAGGCTCAGGGATTCCAGGCTGTCATAGAGCACCGGTATAACCCAAAGGGTCAAAAACGTGGCAGCGGTCATGCCGCCGATCACACCCACGGCCAGGGGCGAAAAACGTTCGGCGCCCAATGCCCATTCCATGGCCAGCGGAATCATGCCGACGATGGTCGACAGGGAGGTCATCATGATCGGCCGAAACCGGGTGCGCACCGATTCGATGATCGCCTCGTGGCGGTCTATCCCTTGTTCGCGGCGCTGGCGAATAAAATCGATGAGAATAATCGAATTGTTGACCACGATTCCGACCAATAGAATCAATCCGACCATCACCGGCATCGAAACCGGCTTGCCGGCAATCCACAGCGCCAGCGAAACACCGATCAAACTGAGGGGAACCGCCATCAGGACGGTGATTGGATGCAGAAACGAGCGAAACTGGGCCACCAGCAGCAAATAGACGGCGATCAGTGCGATACCCAGGGCGCCGAGCAGTTCGTTGCGCGATTCGGCCATATCTTTGTTTTCGCCCTCCAGAACGATCGAATAGCCCTGGGGCAGGGTCAGAGACTGGACGGCTGCTGCCACATCGGCGGTGACAAAATTCAACGAACGCCCCTGATGCAGCGCCAAAATATCCAGCGTCGGTTCGAGATTCTGACGAGTGACGACGCCCTGCACCCGCACCTCTTGTTCATCAGCGAGTTCGCGCAAGGGCAGGGATTGACCGTCCCGCGCCGACATCAGGCGCACCGACTCGATGTCGGCACGCTGGCGGCGAAACTCGGGCGCATAACGGACGCGGATAGGGGTGTCCTCGCCCTGTCCGCGATAAATCCCGGCGGGAATGCCGTCAAGCGATTGCACCAGCTGGCGTGCGGCCGCAAGCGGTGTAATGCCGATTTCCAGCGCTCGATCGGCGTCGATGTTCACCACCCGATTGCGCTGATCCATTCGCCAGCTGCGATAGGGATTGACCACCCCCTGCACCTCGGCGATTGTTTCCATCACCTGTTCTCCCAACCGATCCAAAACCAGCGGATCTTCTCCCCGAAGGCGCACAATGATCGACGAGGCGGTGGTCGCTTTGGCGGTGCTGCCCGATTCGCGCACCACCAGGTTTTGGATGTTGGGAATCCGCGACAGCTTTTCTCGCAATCGCTGCTGAATGTCCCAAATCGATTCATTCCGCTCGGTTCGCGGCGTCCAGGTGATGGAGAGGAAGCCCTGGGTGGGGCCCTGCACGCCGCCGCCGCCGAACGAGTGCATGCCCGGCTCGAAACCGATTTGATTGGAAAAGCGAACCCATTCCGCTTCCTGCTGAATCGCGTTTTCCACCGCTTGCATCACCCGCTCGGTTTCATCGAGCGAGGAACCCGGAATCGTTTCGACCGTGATAAAAGTCGAACCCCCGTCCATCTTCGGCAGCAATTCCATGCCTAGACTGCGCAGCACGGCCAGCCCGGCGACCAACAAAACCAACGCCGACACCAGAACCAGCCATCGGCGGTTCAGTGTTTTTTGCAAAAGCCAGAGATAACCTCCGCGCAAAGCGTCCATCAAGCGATTCCACGGCGCGGTCAATTTCACGGCCAAGGCCTCCAGTCGGCCGCCTTTGCCAGAAACCATCAGGGTCAAAAGGGGAACCACAATCAAGGCGACCAGCAGCGATGAGACAAAGGCGATGATCAACGTCGCTGCCAGAGGGCCAAAGGTTTTGCCGATAAAGCCGTAGAGAAAAAGCAACGGCAGCAAAACGGTCAATGTGGTCAAGTTGCCGGCCACTACCGCGAACTGGATTTCGTTGGCGCCCTGTCGCGCAGCTTCCGCAGCACCCAGTCCCTCCTGGTGTCGGCGGGTGATGTTTTCCAACACCACCACCGAGGCATCGACCACCATGCCCACCGCCAGAATGATGGCGGTGAGGGTAACCATATTGACCTCGATGCCGAACAGTTTCATGCCGGCAAAGGTGAGCAAAAATGAGAGGGGCATGGAGATGGCGACCACCGCACCGCGGCGAATGCTGCCGAGAAAGAGAAAAATCATCGTCGCCGCCAGGAACAGAGCCTGCCAGACGCTGCCCAGCATATTGTCGACCACCTGTTGAGTGAACGAGGCGGTCTCTTCGGCTTTTATCAGTTCCAGGTGCGGATAGCGTCGGCCGATTTCAGCGAACCGGCTCTGTAGCGCCTCGACCACCGCAACGGTATTGGCGTCATCCTGCTTGAACACCTGCATGGCGATGGCGGCTCGGCCGTTGACGCGAAACCGCGCCTGATCCTCGCCGCTTCCCTGGCTGATCGTCGCAACGTCGCCGAGCCGCAATCGGCTGCCGTCAGGGGTGTTCAGAGGGATTTGCTCGAGGTCGTGCAACGTGCGGCTTTGGCCGTCGACGCGAAACGTGTATTGGCGATCGGCGCTGAGGATTCGGCCCGCCGGCAGGCTTACATTGTGGTTCTGGATCGCTTCCGCAACGGCTCCCGGCTGCAGACGATGGGCCTCGAGCCGATTGCGTTCAATGTCGACCGAGATCTCGGGCTGATTCCCTCCGAAAACATCCACCAGCGCCACCCCGGACACGCGCTGAATTTCCGGCGCCAAAACCTCCTGCGCCAGTCGACGCACCGCGGTCAAATCCTCACCCACCAATCCCAGGGTAAATACCGGGCGATCGCTGGTGGAAAACTTGAGCACCTGCGGTTCGCCGATATCGCGCGGCAGTTTACCGCGGATGCGAGAGAGGGCATTTTGCACATCGATCGCTGCTATATCCACAGAGAGGTCATAATCGAATTCGACCGAGACCAACGAAAGTCCGTCCTGAGAAGTGGAAGAGACCCGGTAGACCCCTTCCAGAGCCGCGCACTCGGTTTCGATGGGATCGGAGACCCGGTCGGCGACATCGGCTGCAGCGGCGCCGGGGTAGGCGGTCAGCACATTGACCAGCGGCGGAGCCGTCTCTGGAAAAAGCTGGATCGGCAGACTGAAATAGGCGATAAGCCCAAACACCACCGCCGCCAGGGTCAGGGCATAGACGGTATGGCGGTTGTCGAGCGAAAAATCGGAAAGCGTCATGGCTGCACCTCCCCAATCGGAACGGCATAAACCGGCACACCATCCCGCAGAGCGCTCAGATTGGAAACCGCAACCTCATCCTGGCCGTTCCAATCAAAATCCACCTCGATTCGCTCGTCCGCTTCGATTCCGGTTCGCACCCTCTGCTCTCGAGCCTGGCCGTCGCGAATGACAAACAGGCGGTTTTCGTCAGCGATTGCAGCGACCGGCACGACCAGAATATTCTGGGCCTGACGCAGGATAAAATCGATCGCCACGGCCGAGCCGAGTCGGACATCCCGCATGTCGGCCTCCAGGGGATCGATGCGCAGAGTAAAGGTGCGCGCTGCACCTTGCGCCTGCACCGCCACCTCGCGCACCACGGCGTGGCGCTGCACGCCCTGGTTATCGAGGTAATCGACCCGGGTCTTTTCGCGGATTCCCCGCTGCAGATCCGTTTCGATCACTTCCACGCGAATTTCCGCCGCATTGTCACCGATCAGCAATAGCGGTTGTCCCGGCATGACGTGCTGACCGGGCTCGACCAGCCATTTCAAAACGCGACCGGTGACCGGCGAGTGATCCTCGGCTTTTTCCAACCGCGAAAGGGCCTCGCGATAGGCGGCATCGGCGCTGCCAAATGCGCGCAAACTGGTCTCGGCCTGTTCGGCCGGCAGAGCGTTTTGCTCCGCCAATCGGCGATCCGCAGCGCTGCGCTGTTCCCAATAGTCGCGCTCGACGCGCAGGCGATCCACAACGGCCTGCAAATCGGGCGCATCCAGGCGCAGCAAAAGATCGCCCGCTTGAATACGGCCGCCTTCGGCCACCGGCAGCTCCCGCACCGTT
>JAFGJN010000067.1 GCA_016929055.1 Candidatus Zhuqueibacterota bacterium | reverse complement strand
CTCTATCCGAAAAGCGGCTACGATCGCGACGACCGGTCATTCGCCATGGATTTCCGCACCGGCTACGAGGCGCCCGATTTCGCCGCTGGGATGTTGTTTGGATTGCGCAAAGGATTCGCAACCCATGTTTATCTCGACTATCTTTTAACCCGAACCGACATCTGCCCCTATATCGGTGGATCGTTTGGGTTTCACTGGGTATCGCACGACGATGACGACGCACCTGAAAACGGCGATCATAAGCAGGATAAAAAGGGCGACGGATTCGAAGTGGGTGTGCAGGCCGGATTACGCATTTTTCGTACCTGGAATTTTGAGGTGCTGATCAATGCCGAGTATCTCTATACGTTCAACGATTACGACGATCAGGCCGTCATTTTTACCGTCGGTTTGCTCAAATAGAAAGAGCCAGCACGATGGCTGACGATCTGGAAGCTCTGCAGCAAGAGGTGGCGCGTTTGCGCGCCCGGGTTCAGGACTTGTCGACGCTTGTCGAGGCGAGCGCTCTGATCGGGTCGACACTCGATCTGGAAAAGTTGATCGAGCTGGTGATGGAAAAAGCTCAGACGGTCATGCGGGCCGAAGCGAGCTCGGTTATGTTGGTCAATCAGGCGCTCAACAAGCTCGACTGTAAAGTAGCCCTGGGCGTGGTTGGCAAACAGGTTCAGGAAATTGTTCACCTGGACAAAGGTCAGGGACTGGCCGGCTGGGTCTGGGAACACGGCGAACCCCTCAACGTTCCGGATGTTCGGACCGACGCACGCTTTTATGGCGGCGTTGACCGGGAGTCCGGGTTTTTATCCCGGTCCATCCTTTCGGTGCCCCTGACCGTGCAGAACCGCATCATCGGCGTGGCGCAGGTGATTAACCGCAAAGATGGTCGGCCTTTTTCCGAGCAGGACGTCGAACTCTTTACCGGGTTTTGCCGACAGGTCGCTTTGGCGATCGACACTGCACAGATGCACCAGATCGCACTGGAACAAGAGCGCATGAATCAGCAACTCGAGCTGGCGCAGCGGGTGCAGCAGAGTTTTTTGCCACAGACGCTGCCTGGAACCTCGCGCGATCCCTTTCGTATTTCGGCCGCCAGTCTGCCCGCAATCTCTGTGGGCGGGGACTTTTACGACGCCGTTCGTCTGGATGACCGCCATCTGGCACTGATTATCGGCGATGTTTCGGGCAAAGGCGTTCCGGCTGCGCTCTTTATGGCGCGCATGATGAGCGATTTTCGTTTCTATGTACAACAGGATGCGCGTCCGCTCGCCTTGATTCAACGACTCAACCGCTGTGTGCTGCAGCAGGGCCACAGCGGCCTCTTTGTCACGGTGCAGTATCTGGTGATCGATCTGCACAGGGGGGAAGTTCGTTTTTGCGACGCGGGTCATCTGCCTCTGATTCATATTGCGGCGCAAGGAGGCCGCGCAGTTCGAATTGCCGGCCGAATGGGAGGGCCGTTGGGAATCCTGCAAAAGATGCGCTTTCAGACGCAGCGCATTCTCTTGCAGCAGGGGGATTTCCTCTTTCTCTATACCGATGGCCTGATCGAAGCTCGGGACAACCAGCAAAGGGCCTTTACGCTTGACCGCCTGCAGGCAGAAGCCGGTCGGCGCTGGTTCGACTGTGACGATCTGCTCAATGGACTTTTCAGCGCTGTGCATCGATTCAGCAGCGAGGGACCGCGACTGGACGACATGACCGCACTGGTCTTTCAGTGGCTGGGCGTTCGCGAGGATGACAAATAAACCAATGCCGGAGCCGCCATGCGATACCGATTGAGCGCTTTTGCCGATGAAATCGCCGATGATCTGGAAACCCAGATTCGGGTTTTACAAAACCACGGGATCGACCATATCGAATTGCGGGGGGTTTGGGGTAAAAACGCGCTCGATCTCGAGCCCGCCGAAATCGAGCGTCTGATCGAGCATACCCGTGATGCGGGAATCGCCTTTTCGGCCATTGGTTCGCCGATCGGCAAAGCAGCTGTCGATTCGGATTTTCGCTCGCAACTGGAAGCCTTGAAACGTGCACTCGATCTCGCCGACCGGCTTGACGCACCCTTTATCCGAATTTTCTCTTATTACCCACCTCCGGGCACCGATCCCGATGCCTACCAGCAACCTGTTGTCGAGCGACTGGCAGCGTTGGTGGAACTGGCCGAAAATGCCGGACGAGTTCTGGCGCATGAAAACGAAAAAGAGATTTTTGGCGATACGGCGGCAAGGTGCCGGGTTCTGTTTGACGAAATCGATTCGCCGTCATTTGCAGCCGTATTCGATTTTGCCAATTTTGTGCAATGCAATCAGCGACCGTACCGCGATGCGTGGCCCCTGCTGCGCGACCACGTATGCTATTTCCATATCAAGGACGCTTTGTTGGCCGATGGCGCGGTGGTGCCCGCGGGTCAGGGCGACGGCGATGTGGCGGCTGTTTTAAGCGAAGCGTTTGTCGAAGGCTTTTCGGGTTTTCTCAGCCTCGAACCCCATCTGTCTGTGGCTGCCGGAAATTATGGCCGCACCACTCCCGAACTCTTTGCCACTGCTGTGCAATCTTTGCATCAGGTTCTCGATTCACTGACCCCGTTACAAACCAACTAGGAGGGTGTGCGTGACGCAAAAAAACACACCGATTGCGACCTTTTTGTTATACGGCCCTGATCCCCACACGGCCAACAAGCTCGTGGTGCGAATCATGGAACACGAAAGCGGAAAAATTCGGGCAGAAAAATCGTGGCATTCCGCCGAGTCCGATATCCGTTTCGATCAAACCGCCTACCAGCAGGCGCTGGAATTCATCAAGGAACAGGGCGCCGATCCGGTGGCGATGTCGGATCGGCTCAGTGGTTGCCCGCATGTGGAAGGCCAGGATTATCCAGCCGGCCACTCTTGTCCCTACTGCCCGGCCTGGGAGGAACGAGATAACGCCTCCCACCGCTCCAGCTGAATTCGGGCAATCGGGTTTACAAGACAACGCTGAAGGAAAAGGATCAAACAAACGGAAGGAGAATGAGCCATGTCGGGACAAGGATCGACCGGAAACGTGATCGCTGCTCTGGCCAGTTTTTTTATCCCTGGACTGGGACAACTGTTGCAGGGGAGAATGCTGGCCGCAATTATTCAATTCGTTCTGGCGGCGTTGTTGTGGTTGATTTTACTTGGCTGGATCGTTCATATTTATTCAATCGTCGATGCAGCACGATTCAAGCCGTAGAGATAGCGATTCGTTTCGAGATGGCAACTCGGGTCAAACTGAGGGGAATGAGATCGACAACCTCAACGGGTCATCCGACTCTGCTGGGATGACCCGCCATCTCTAGAGCGAACTGATCGGTTTAAATCGCTGCCACATAGATTCCATCCTGGTGGAAATGCACCAGGGAACCTGCCAAAATCAGGGAGGTGTTGATCCAATGAAAGAGATTGAGGAAAGGCAGGGGCTGGTTCAGATCTATACCGGTGACGGCAAGGGCAAGACGACAGCCGCTCTGGGGTTGTCTTTGCGTGCGGCTGGGCATGGGTTGCGAACCTATATCGGCCAATTCATGAAGGGGCGGATGTATGGTGAACTCGATGCGCTGCGAAATTTTCCGCTGATCACGGTCAATCAGTTCGGTGGGAAAAAATGTATCCGCCGAGAAGAGGTCAGTGAAGCAGATCGCCGTCGGGCTTCGAAGGGGCTGATGCGCTGCCGTCAGGCGTTGCATTCAGGGTCTTTCGATCTGGTGGTGCTGGACGAAATTCTGGTGGCGATCTGGTTCGATCTGCTCCCTTTGTCGAATGTGGTGGAACTGGTGAAATACAAACCGCCGCAGGTCGAGCTGATCCTCACCGGCCGTCGTGCTGCTCAGGAGCTGATCGACCTCGCCGATCTGGTGACAGAAATGAGGGAAATCAAACACTATTATCAAAAGGGTATTAAAGCCCGAAACGGAATCGAGCGATGATTTTTTGCTGTTCGCGCGAGCAAAACTTATGCATCCAGGGGATCTCGTTTAATTTTCTAAACTTCTTTTATATACTGACTTAATCAAATTTTGAGTGCCGGCATCAGAATAAATTTTGAATTTACCAAAGAGTTTGATAAATTTATTGATTAAAATCATCGGTGCAAATCGGGACCGCAATCAAAAGGAGTAAAACGGAGCCATGAGCGATTACCAGACGATTCGGGAGGCGATGCAGCGCTGGGAAGCCAACAGTCTGCAAAAGACCTTGTCCAGGTTTCCGGAGCGCAAATCCGAATTCAGCACCGGATCCGGGATCCCTTTAGAGCGCCTTTATATCCCATCGCCGGATTCGATCGATTCTTATGAAGAAAAACTCGGGTTTCCCGGCGAATTTCCCTATACACGCGGTGTGCAGCCGACTTTATATCGCGGTCGGTTTTGGACGATGCGTCAATATGCCGGATTCGGCACTGCGGAAGAGTCTAACGCCCGCTACAAATACCTGTTGAGTCAGGGACAAACCGGGTTATCGGTCGCTTTCGACTTGCCGACGCAGATCGGTTACGATTCAGATGACTCGCACAGCATCGGCGAAGTGGGAAAGGTGGGGGTAGCCATCGACACGCTGCGCGACATGGAAATCCTTTTCGACGGTATTCCACTGGATAAGGTCTCGACCTCGATGACCATCAATGCGCCGGCGGCGGTTTTGCTGGCTTTTTACATCGCCGTTGCCGAGAAACAGGGGGTGGCCGCCGAAAAGCTGCGCGGCACCATTCAAAACGACATTCTCAAGGAATACATTGCGCGAGGGACCTATATCTTTCCGCCCAAGCCATCGATCCGTTTGATTACGGATATTTTTGCCTATTGTTCAGCGGAGGTTCCAAACTGGAACACCATCAGCATCTCGGGTTATCATATCCGCGAAGCCGGTTCGACGGCTGTCCAGGAAGTGGCCTTTACCCTGGCAGACGGTATCGAATACATCAAAGCCGCTTTGGCTGCTGGACTGGACATCGACGATTTTGCCGGCCAGCTCTCGTTCTTTTTCAACGCTCACAACGACTTGTTGGAGGAGGTTGCCAAGTTCCGCGCCGCCCGGCGGGTCTGGGCGCGTGTGATGCGCGACAAATTCGGCGCCCGCAAGAGTAAATCGCTAATGCTGCGTTTTCATACCCAGACGGCGGGCAGCACATTGACCGCACAACAGCCTGACAACAACATCGTCCGCGTGACCATTCAGACCTTGGCGGCGGTTTTGGGCGGAACGCAGAGCCTGCACACCAATTCCCGGGATGAAGCACTGAGTCTGCCGACCGAGGATTCCGTGCGCATCGCTCTGCGCACCCAGCAGATTGTCGCCAATGAGTCCGGTGTTGCCGAGACCATCGATCCGCTCAGCGGTTCGTTTGCTATTGAAGCTCTCACCGATCGAATCGAAGAGCAAGTGCTGGCCTATCTCGATAAAATCGAATCCATGGGCGGCATGGTACACGCCATCGAGGCCGGCTATGTGCAAAAGGAAATTCAGGACGCCGCCTATACGGTGCAGAAACAGATCGAGTCCGGCGAGCGCATCGTTGTAGGTGTAAACAAATACACCATTCAGGAACAATCACCCAAAGATCTTCTCAAAGTCGATCCCCGATTGCGCGAGGTGCAAATCAACAAGTTGCAGGAGATCAGACAGACACGCGATGCGCAAGCGGTGGAAGCGGCTCTGGGGCGAGTGCGCGACAGTGCCCTGGATGCCTCTCTCAATCTGATGCCGCCTATTATCGAAGCGGTCAAGGCCTATGCGACTCTGGGTGAAATCTGCAATGTTTTGCGCCGGGAATTCGGCGAATATCGCGAATCGATTGTATTGTAATTCTGCGGAAAGGAGAGATCGGTGAAGCGAAAAATCCGTAT
>JAFGJN010000066.1 GCA_016929055.1 Candidatus Zhuqueibacterota bacterium | reverse complement strand
GTCAATCGGTTGGCTCTTTTGCTCGGTTCGAACATCTGGGGAACCGAACTCGATCATTTGCGCCGAGTGCTGACCGAATGTCTCGATCGTTTTTCCCTCGATTCCAGTCGTATCGGTGTATGGGGCCTGAGTATGGGCGGCGCTTATGCCATGTTCTGGATGCCGCTGGATATGCGGCTACGAGTCGGCATTGTTTCCGGCTGGTTCAACCACCGCCGCCTGAAAATGGCGGTTCCGGATCCGGCCTATACCTGTTTTCTCGAGACCGAGGAAGAACACGCCTTTTTGCCGGGATGGCTGAGCCATTTCAGCGACAGCGACCTGGTTTCCTTGATCTGTCCCCGGCCCCTGTTGATCCAGACCGGTCGCACCGATTCTGTATCCGATCCGGATCGCGTTCGCCAGGAATGGTCTGCAGCCTACGAGCACTATCGGCTTTTGCAACGAGCGGAGCGATTGCGCTGGGATCTGCATAACGGCGGACACTGTGTCCATCTGCAAACCGGAATCGATTTTATTCAACGCTATTTGCTGGCTGCCGATGCAAGGGCAAACGGTATATCCGCTTCAACGTCAGTGGATTAAGGGCCGATTGCGGCCAGGCCTGTGGATCGATCAAATTGACCGCAAAGCAGATGTCGATGTCCAGATTCCGATGGCAGAGAATACAGATTCTCGAGATCTCTGCAGATCGACTATCGATTCCGCTCGATCGTTTTTAACGCGGATTCCTTGAAAGGATTACACGAGGTGTTTATGAAAAAAACAATGCTTTTTGCTGCGGTCCTGGTTGTGTTGGCAACCTTGACGATGCTGGGTTGCGGATCTGACAACGATTCGATTACCCTGACCTTTAACGTTCCAGCCAACGCCAATCAGATCCGTTTGTTGCGCGAAGACTTGTCCCAATTTGAAGAGCGCTTCGGTGCTCGGGTCAAGCTCTTTCCCTTTACCGGTCAGGAAAAACTCTATGCCATGATGGCGGCCGGACAGGCGCCGGATATTTTTTATACCAACACCGTGGTGCGCGATCAATTGGCAGCTGAAGGCCGGCTGCTCGATCTATACAGCGTGGCAGAAGGGGATTCTTTTATCCATCGAATTCGCCCCGAATTCGTGCAGCGCGGCACTTCTATTGACGGCGGCTGGTATCAGTTTTGTGACTGGACCTTTACCTATGCGGTTTATTACAACAAGATCCTGTTCGAACGCGCCGGACTGGCCGAGCCGGCTTTGGATTGGAATTGGTCCGATCTCGTTCGTTCGGCAAAAGCCCTGACCGTAGACGCCGACAGTGACGGGAGTCCCGAACAGTATGGCATTTTCATCGCCAAGCATTTTGCCGCCGCACTGGAACAGATGAATGGCGCCCGTTTTCAGCGCAACGCCCTGTTTTTCTCCCTTTCTGACGAGTCCCGGCAGGCTCTGCAGGCCTATCTCGATCTCATGAACCGCCACCACGTCATGCCCGATGTCTCCCTGACCCAGGCACAGGGCATGCAGATGACGCAGCTTTTGAACAGCGGCCGCACGGCCATGGCCGTCGAGGCCCTGCCCAATCCCGACGTCATCGCCGGCCTGAAAATAGATTGGGATGTCGCCCCCTTGCCGCGAATGGGTGACAATCCACCCGCCTATTTTCGTTCCGCTTCCGGCGGTTTGTCAATTTCTGCCGGCTGCCCTCACCCGGATATCGCTTGGGAGTTTCTCAAATGGCTGATTACCGAATCGCGCTATAATACGCCCAATCCCATCCTGCGCGATGTCGATTTTGTCGGCGACTGGGAAAAGACCTATCCGGTGCTGGCGCAAACGCGATTCGGCGAGGTCTGGCGCCTCAGCGAACAGTATGACGGAGGCGATCCGCGAGACTTTGTTCGCTATTCCTCCTGGAGCAGTGCCGCGATTCTGGAAATTTTGGCTCCGAAAATGGACTTGCTCTTTTCTGGCAAAATCGATGTGGATCAGCTGGCAGCAGCGGAAGCGGATATCAATCGGAATGTCGAGCGCGAGCTGCTCAAGTTGCAGCAAAGCGCACTCGACTCGGTCTTTTTGCAGCAGATCAAAAGCGAAATCAACGCCCGTCGTGGCGAGGAGAACGCCGATCGATGACGACAGATCAGCCCACAGTGGTCTCGCTTCATCCCGGGACAAAATCGGTTGAAATGGAACTAAACTTGCCGAATCTTACTCCGGGCCGGTATGGTTTGCATCTGTTTTTCTCCTGTCGCGACTATCCCCTAGAACGCCATTGTTGCTACATGCGCCCGATCGATCCGGCTGCTGCGCCTGACGGCCCCCGACGGTTCGATGAAATGCAGTTTTCTCTGCAGCCGTCGGGACGGCGAGTCGGCCCCTGGCCGGGTTGGCGCGAGGTGCCGCCCATGCCAGCGGTGGTGGTGACCACAGAAACCGAAACAGTGCGCGCGCTCTATAATTTCTACGGCGATGAAACTGCCAGCGGTCAGGTGCGCGCCATCGCCCTGGTCAATATCGGCGAATCGACCCAGCCGGTGCACCTCAAATGGAACGATGCCCGGCTTTGTCCCTTTCGCCTGGAGATTATTCCTGACGCGCGCAAACGCGCCTGCGCTGAAGCGCTGCAACCGCTATCCGATCGTCTCAGCCGTTACCCGCGTCTGCTCTTTACTTGGGATGAACTCGTCGAGATGCAAAACGATCAAAGAGACCAGAGGCGGGCGATTCAGGACAAGATGCGCCTTTTGCTGCAGAATTGGGATCTGCCCGATCGCATCAGCGCCCAGTCCAAGCTGCTCCCCGGGCCCGAGCGTCTGCGGGATTTCGATCGCCTGTTGCTGCCGGCTTTTATGGCTCTGTTGGACGCCGACGCCGATTTGCGCCGGCGGGCCATGGAGCAATTGCTGCATACCCTCGATCTTTGCCTGAGCCCTGATTACGAACCGATGGCGATCGACACCCAGTCGGGCGAGTGTCTCTTTTCCCTTTCTCTGGCCGTCGATTGGCTCTGGCCATTCCTTTCGACTGAATGGCAAGAGATGGTGCGCGACCGTATGTTCGCCGTGGCCGACCGAGTGTGGGCGCACATCGGAACCGAACGCGAAGATTATGCTCAGGCCCATTTTCTCGGCGCCGGTCACGGGCTCCTGGCGTTTTGTTTTTTGTTCTGGGAAACCCATCCTCGAGCGGCCGAGTGGGCGGCTTGGATTCACGGCGCTTTTCTCCGCGCCCTGGACATGCTGCCGCCGGATGGTTTCTATCCGCACGGCATCAATCTCTGGATTTATGAACATGCCTTTTTTATGCGTCTGTTGGAGCTGTTCCGCGGCTGCGCTGGCCGGGATTACTGGCGCGCCACCCTATACTGGCAAAACGCTTCGCGATTTCGCGCAGCAACAATCAGCGATGACGGTCAGTGGGGTGTCACTTTCGGCGATCCGCAGTATCGCGTCGGTGGTGATGCCTGGATGCATCTGCTCATCGCTGCCCGACTGGATCTGCCGGCTGCGCGCCAAACGGCCGAACGGCTTATCGACGGAGATCCCGCCGGTGTCGACTTTCGAAACGCCCCGGCCCGCCGGCGCATCTGGGAGTTTCTCTATTTTTCGCCCCTTGAGACCAACGGCTCCAACCGTCTCCCTGCTGTCGAGGTGTTCCCAGACGGCGGACAGATTTTTTGGCGATCCGGCTCCTATCTTGTCACCCTTCGCGCCGGCGCTCCCCTGGGGATCCACCGCCATCGGGCGGGCGAATGGAGCGGGTACGGGCACAGCGATCCCGGGCACGGCGGGTTTCTCGTGGCCGATGATCAGGGTCTGCTCGTCTGCGGCCCCGGACCGGTGTATCGCCGCGATACTGCTCTGCACAACACCCTGACGTTTGACGGCCGCGGTCAGATCGGCGATAGCATGGTCTGGGCATCCGAATTTACTCCCGCCGACCGCTTTGCCCGGCTGGTCGACCACGGACGGATCGAGTCGGGATTTTGGGCCGATATGGATTTGATGCCGGCCTATCTCGATTTTTTACGCGTCCGCCAGCTCCGGCGCAAGGTGATCTGGATTCCGCCCGGACTGCTGATCACTTGCGATCGCATCCGGTGCGACCGGCAACAGGAGATCCAGTGGAATCTGCACGCCTACCATCCCTGGCAATGGGGCGACGCAAAAGATGAAAATAAGGAAGCGATCAGCGGTCCGCCGCATCGCCGGCTTTTCGTCCTGTGTTTGACACCGCGCCTGTCCGATCGTCGGTATGGAATCAGCGATTTTGTGCCGGCCTATCCGCATGCGGGAGAACGCGATTATTTCCTCCAGTGGTCTGTTGCCGCTAACCAAACGATATTTATCAATGCCGTTGTTTTTGCCGGCGATTGTTCTTCCATAAAAGTCGATGCGCCCCATGCCCGGATCAGCGCCTGCTATAACGGCCGTGATCTGGCGCTATCACTCTGACAGGAGTGCGATGATAACCGATCCAAAAAACTTTCGCAACTGGTTGCTGACATCGGCCCGTGAAGAGGCGGAACGCCATTTCGACCCCGACCAGCTGCTCTGTATCATACCTCGCGAAACAGCCTGGTACGCCATCTGCCTTTTGGAAAGCGGGCAAGAATCCGATCGGGATCTGGCCGATGCCATTTTGACGAAAATCCGGGTAAACGATGGCACCCATTCACCCTGCACGCTCGATCTGATCGAGCGTGCCTATGGGCATAAACTCGGGACGGCGGCGCGAGAAAATATCCTGGACAATCTGCGAAACAATTTGGCCGCTTCGGCTCTCGCGCGCTATAGCGACGGCAACGTCAACCATCCAATCGCAGCCTATGTCAATCTGGTTTTAAGCGGTGAACGGTTCGGCCTGCCTGCTTATGTCGAGCTTGGGCGCGGACTGTTGCGCGCGTTTCATGAAACGATCGCCAACCGCCGCCATCTCGTTTATCGACAAACGGAAATGGCAGAATACAACAGCCCGACTTATACAGCATTGACCCTGTGGTTTCTGGCATTGGCCGCCGAATATGTTCGCGATCCGAAAATCCGACGGCAGGCGCTGGTGCTGGAGCAGCAGTTGTGGGTCAATGTCGCCCTGCACTGGCATGTACCGACACAGCAGTTTGCCGGCCCTTTTTCACGCGCCTATGCCGAAGATTCCTATGGCGGGTTCAGCGGACTGCATTGCACCTTTGCTCAGGCGTTCGAGTGTCCGATTTTTCTCGATCCCGATCTGCCACGCCGGTTCGAACATCCCTCTGCTCTCATTCAAAATGCCATGATCGCGGCCACGCCCTTTCATGTGCCCGCTGCTGCGCACCATCTGGCCTTTGAAAAACCGATGCCGCTTGTCTTGCGCTGCACCACCTATGGCGAGAGCTATCACGAAAATTCCCGCCGAACGCGCGATGACGGTCGAGTCGCCGCTTTTGATGACGAGCTCTATCCCGGCGGCTGGAGCGAATTGACCACCTATCTCCACCCGGATTTTACTTTGGCAAGTGCCAGCCGCCCCTATGTCAATGCCGCACAGAGCGATGCCCTGGTTCTGCGCCTGCGCCGCGGTTCCGCTGTTCATTCGACCGCCGATTTCCGCACTCTGACCACACGATTGGTCTTAAACGGTGGAAAACCGGGACAGGAAAACTTTTGCCATACCGCTGGTTTTGTGGTTGGCAGCGATTACCTCTATGAAGAAGGCCGCACTCTGATCTATCAGCACGAGAATCGAGCCCTTCAAATCGTTACCCCCAAACGGCCGGGACACTGTGGCGTATCGCAGGTGCGAATGGAACTGATCTGGAGCCACGCAACAGAATTCGACGGTTTATGGATTGACGGCCGGCCGGCACAGGGAGAAACTCGAGTGGATTGCCTTCCACGATCGTTGGTCTGGATTGACGGTCCGGTTGCGATTGTGGTTATGCCCCTTTTCATCCAAACCCTGGCGGGCCAAACTGCAGCTGTTGAATTCCGCCAGGATGGAATGTTTTGGATTTGTTCCTTTTCGCTCTATGTGGGCAAAGAACGCGATTTTACCCGCGACGAGCTGGCGGCTGCCGGATTGGGTGTGGGGTATTGGCTAGTTCCGCTGGCCGAGATGACGCGCCGTGGGCTCTTTTCGCGCCTTGCCGCGGGACAGGTCGACCATTCAAAGCAGGAGAACGGCAGCGAACGGATTGACTGGGTTTTGGATGGGGGACGAATGGAATTTGTCTACAACCGTATCAGCGAACGGATTGAGGTGCAACGCTGGAATGGAATCGACGATCGGGAATGCGCATTTTCCATCCAGTCACCGGCCGCTCAAACCGCAGAGCTGCCTGATTATTTTTATCGAACCGATTAAAACAGCGAAAACGGCTTTGGCAATTGCATAGAGGAGATTTTTGGCAACCAATGCGACAACGAAACCCCCTGGATAATATCGATAAAGCCTTTTGGCTGGCCGACGACCGGATCGCAGTGCGGCTTTCCCGTCAATGTCGAGGTATCGATCAGATCGATTACCATGGCGCCCAGCCGGTCAGCCGAAACGCCGTCTTGCTTCAGAACCCTGGGGGTGTGTTGCGTCCCCAGCTCTTAATCGAATCTGGCGGGGAAATCCAGATTGTGGAGGTCGATTGGCAAGCCGTGAGGGCCTGCCCCGCTGCCTTGCGCACCGCTGTTGTTTTTGAGGGTGGGCGTGCGGAATGGCGTATGGCTCTCAATTCCGACAAGCTGGTGATCTCTTGCCGGGTGTGCGCCGATGACACAGCGGTTTCTGCCGACCGCGTCGGTTTACGGCTTGTGTTCGATCGCAGGGCTATGACAACTGCCGTGCACGGCGAGCGGAGCTGGCGCTTCAGACGCTACAGCGAGGGATTTGAGGCAACGGCGCGCGACCGCATCGAATTGCGATCCTGGTTGCGGCGTTCAGGAGACTATCAGGGCGATTTTCTCATTCCCGAGAGCTGGCGCCGACTCATCTTTCAGCATCGTGTCAAATCCGGGCTGGCACGGTTGGAAGATGTTTTTCCTGCCTATCGGGACAGCGAACTGGCATTTGTCGATGCCGAGACGCGCATTCTGTGCCGCGGTTCGGGCTGGTCGATCGACGATGGTGAAGAGGAGTCGATTGTTCAATTTACTGTCTGGGCCGATCGTTCACTCAAAAATGGCTGGCGGGCACCGGATCTGCTCCTGCGGTTTTCTCATCGCCAGATTGAACCTGCGCCGGCTTTTATCGGCTCGGTTTTTAGCCGCCAGCGTTTGCGGTACCGGAAACTGCAAGAACAAAGTCCGCGACTGGTCTGTGAATCGTTGCCTGCAATTCAGAGATTTTTTCACCGAGTACCCTCTATCTACAGTGCTTCCTGGATCGAGGACGTCGGTTTGTTTCGGGCTTGTCAGGGCAGTTATTACTGGGTCTGGGCCTGGGACAATATGGTGGCCGGACTCGTGCTGCCACGCTGGGGCGCACTGGAAACGATGCGTCGACAGATCGATTTTCTGCGCAGCCATCGCGAAATCGATGGTTCCATCCCCATGCGCTGGAGCCGCAAGCTTGAACCTATGGATGCCGTCGGATTTGGTGCTCTCGATTTTCTCTTTTCCGAATTGGTGCTGGCCTGTGCTGCAGAGACCGGTGATCTTTCGGTGATACGCGACAATTATGCCGTGGTGGTGCAGGCATTTCATTCCCTGGTCAAACGTACGCGGTCGGATTCGCTCTTTACATCGATCGGGTTCTACCCCGATCTGCCGGCCAAACTCGGCCGCAGTGCCGATTCAGTGGTCGCCATCGATGCTGGCGCCTGGTACGGCTTGTGCCGCAACACAGCGCTGTTTGCCGCCAAACTCGGGGATATGGCTCTGGCCGAGGAAGCCGAAAAACGTGCCGAGGCTGTGCGCCAGGCCGGGCTCGATTTGCTTTGGGACGCCGAAAAGGGATTTTTCTACGACTCGATCAGCGGTGAAAACGGCCAACCGGTTCGCTGCTATGGATTGTACTCTTTGTTGGTCGCCGAATCCCGCCGAGGTATCGATTGGCTGGAACCGGTTCTGCCGGATTGTGCCCGATTCCTACAAGATCACCTTTTGAGCGATGACGGCTTGTTGATGACGCCGACCTGGGATGCGCATCATCACAGTGAAACGGCTCTGGCGTCGTGGTATCCGCACTGGGACTGGCTCGCCGTACGATTGTGGCTGCGCGCCGGCTGCTTTTCCGCGCTGCACCGCTGGCTGGAGAGGGTTGAGGCCTGTCTGCAAACACTGGATTATTGTCCCGAGTTCGTCACGCCCGACCGCCAGGTGGCGCCCTTTAGCCGTCACGGTGCGGTCTGGAATCTGAATTGCACCGCCGGTTGGTATTCGGCACTCATCGCCGCTTTGACGGGAGTGGAATTTGCGGATGATGGCATCATCATCCATCCGCTGGAAGGCATGCCACAGGCAACCCTCAAATCCGTGGCCTATCGCGGCGGCCGATGGACGCTTGTCAGCCGCGGGCAAAGCGCGTCTATCGGCTCCCTGATATGGAACGGCCAGGTGTGGAACGGCGGCGCTTTTATTCCGGCCAAACGCTGTACCGCCGAAGACCATGTACTGGAAATCGAACGCTAGGATGAAAAAACGCCGGGAGGAAAGCAACTCCATGCCCAATCGACAATCGCGACTGCTCAGGGATTGGCAGGGATATCTCTATATCTCGCCCTGGTTTATCGGGTTTATCGTTTTTGCCCTGGGACCCATCTTGCTTTCGGTTTTTATGAGTTTCACTCGCTGGTCCCTTTTGTCTACTCCTCAATGGATCGGTCTGGATAATTACAGCGAGATCCTGCTTCACGATCCCCTCGTCGGGAAAAGCCTGTGGAATACCGCTTATTATGTTCTCTTTTCCGTGCCTTTGGGAATTGTCCTGTCGCTGGCTTTGGCTCTGCTGCTCAATCAAAAGTTGCGCGGCATGTCGATTTTCCGAACCCTCTTTTTTCTGCCGTCGGTTACCAATCTGGTGGCGGTTTCGATCTTGTGGATGTGGGTTTTCAATCCCGAATTCGGTCTCCTCAATCGGGTCCTGGCGCTTGTCGGCGTCGCCGGACCGCTGTGGTTGCAGAGCGAAACCTGGTCCAAGCCGGCGCTGATTCTGATGTCGCTTTGGGGGGTCGGTGGCGGTATGATCATCATGCTGGCCGCTTTACAGGGGATTCCGGCAGAATTATATGAAGCAGCGGATCTGGACGGCGCAAGAAAATGGCGCAAATTCCTTCATATCACTGTGCCGATGATTTCTCCGGCTCTTTTTTTCAATTTGATCATGAATATGATTGGCTCCTTTCAGGTTTTTACCCAGGCTTTTGTCATGACCGCCTCCTCCGGTCAGGGAAGCGAGGGGGCACCGAACAATTCCACCCTCTTTTTCGTTCTCTATCTCTACAAAAAAGCGTTTCAGCAGTTCAAAATGGGGTACGCGTCGGCGCTGGCCTGGATCCTCTTTCTGATTATTCTAATTTTTACCCTGATCCAATTTCGATTGTCCCGTAAATGGGTTTACTATGAAGCTGGAGGACGTTCATGAACCGCAGTCGCCGCACACCGCCATTGTTCGTTTCACTGCGCCTGGGCCTCTCGTATCTGCTCCTCGTCAGCCTGAGCCTGGTTTTTCTTACCCCGATTTTGTGGATGATTTCCTCCTCCCTGCATTCCCTGGAGGGCGTTTTCGCTGTGCCGTTTCGATGGATACCCGAGAAACTGCACTGGGAAAATTATCGCGATGCCATGACCCTGATTCCTTTTGGACGTTATTTGTTGAATACAACGGTGATCGCCTTTGCGGTAATCGTTGGGACCGTATTCTCAAGCACTTTGGTTGCCTATGGCTTTTCCCGCTTTCGTTTTTGGGGGCGCGATAAACTGTTTGCATTGTGTATCGCCACCATGATGTTGCCCGGGCAGGTGACCATGATTCCCCTTTATGTGTTTTTTGCTCGTTTGGGTTGGGTGGATACGTTTTTACCGTTGATTGTCCCCGCTTTTTTCGGTTCACCCTTTTATATTTTCTTGTTGCGCCAGTTTTTTCTGTCGATTCCTTATGAATACGACGAAGCGGCTTTGCTCGACGGTGCCAGCCGGTTTCGTATCTATTGGCAGATTATTCTGCCTCTCGCTCGACCGGCGATCGCTACCGTGGTAGTGTTCAGTTTTATGGGGGCCTGGAACGATTTTTTCAATCCACTGATCTATATCAACTCTTTTGAAAAAGCAACGCTGACGCTGGGCTTGAATTCACTCAAAGCGCAGATCATCGGATCCGGCCAGACTCAATGGCATATTTTGATGGCGGCATCGGTGTTGGTGCTGATTCCCAATCTGATCGTCTTTTTTCTGGCTCAGCGCCATTTCATCAAAGGTATCAACGTTGGCGGCTTGCGAGGTTGAATCGTATGAAGCCGAGACAGTCGAATTCTGCCAGCCCGTTTGTTTTTGTTGCACAGGGCGCCACAGGCGGGGAAATCCGCTACGGCGAGTGCCGAATCGCCCGGATCGAAAATTTGGCGTTGACACAATTTCAGTTCCACCCGCATCGATCGAGCGTTTTGCACGAGACCTTTCCGCTGCCGCTTTTTTGGCGCCAATACGCCGATCACCAGGATCCGGAGCGCAACGCCGGTTCGAATGGTGTTTTGCGACTCGTGGCGCTGGATTCGGAATCCCTGACTCTGTCGGCTTCTGGAACCAATGCGGGCAGCAATCTGCAGAGTCGAATGCTGCTGCGAGTCCAGAGGGATCCGCAAAGCAACGGTTATCGTTGGCGTTTGACCTGCGAACTGTCGGTGACCACCCAACCCGGTTGGTTGGTGACACCCAATCCGAACCAGGGTGAAGTTGAATTCTGCAATTTCTGGCCCGCTCGCGTTTTCGATCCAGAAAATCCACAGTTGAAACGCTTTAGTTGTTGCGCCGTTGATCGCGGCGACCGAATCGACCGCATTCCCCATCACCATCTCGAAACCGCCGACAAGGCGATGATACCTATGCGCCGGGGCGATCGTTTTCTCTGGCTCCTGGAAGATGAAAATCCGGTTATCCAGCTGCTATCTCACGAACCGGTTTATGCAGGCATCTGTGCCTATATGTGGGATGTGCATTTCGGATTCAAGGTCTGTAGCGACAATCAACCGGTCGTGCTGCCGGTAGGGACGCGATTTCGCGCAGCTGTTGAAATCTATGGGATTGATCGTGAGGAAGGGGAGAGCCTGCTTTGGCGTTCACAGGAAGAGACGATTAAAACGGTTGATTCGGTCTTTCATGCCGGCATAATGGAATTCGACCGGCCTTACAGCGCTTATGCCGCAGCCGAACGAGATTCTCTCTGGCCCTGGCATCGTTCTGCCGACTCTCAATCGGACGATGCTGTGCTTTTCGGAATTGAGCCGTCAGAATTGGATGCCGATCGCCTGGAGCTGACCCTGACCCACACAGAGGCGGCTGAGTCGGTCTGGATTGCTCCTTCACTCGGGCCGGCTTTTGGCGGATCTTTTTTTCGAGCGGACAAAAAACAGCGGTTTACCGCTCGAATCAAACTCGAGTCACCCGACCAAACCGCATGGGTGGCGCTGCGGCTGCACTGTCCGGGTGAAGGTTCGGTTTTCGATCTTTCCACATATCGTCTTTACCGATCTAAAACGATCGACGGCAGCAGGAGCGGCTGGCAATCGGTCAGCGTTTGTACACCCGAACAGTGTTCGGCGCCAGACCGGATGCATATCATGTTGGTTTTTCACGGCACAGGCAAGGCACGATTCGCCGGCCTCCATTTCGATTCCAATGTAGAACCGAATTCCCGTTCAGGCGAGTGACAGGAGTAAGAGATGAGTCGACCCGATTCCCCGTTTGCTTCAGGAATGATGTGGACAATCAACGACGATCTCGTCAATGATCCTCAGCAGCTCGAGGCACACTATCTCGATATACGCAACAGCGGTTTTTGCGGCGTGGCCGCTTTTGTGCGCTGCAGCCGTTATCGCTGGGATCATCCTCGCGTGCGCCGGACGCTCAGCCGCATCAGCAGTTGGTGCCGTCGCGACGCTCTCTCGTTCTGGATGTGCCCGGATCCGCGCTTTATCTCCCGCCTGCTGCTGCAGGAAACCGGCGAAGCGATGCCGGTGGTTTTGTACGGCGACCGGACTCTGCCTCGACAGATACCCCATACCGAGCCTGTTCGTGACGGTCGCTTTACCATTCGCTGTTATGCCGAACCGCGCCATGGACACATGGTGCATGAAGTGGCGGTCGATTATCGTCCCGCCGGAATCTGTCGGGTTGTCGCGCTGCGCCACACCGATAGGCCTATTGCAGCAGCGGATTTGCTGGACTTGACCGCAGAAAGCGATTTTTTTTACAACGCTCGTGACGGTTATGTAGAGGCGTTCGGTGATTTCGATCCGCCGGATGACGGCGAATGGCGGGTCTGCGCGTTTTTTCTGTTTCATACCTGTCACGTCGATTACGGCAATCCGGCCCATCTCGAGGTTTATTTCCAGCGCCTGGATCTGCTGAGCCAGGATTTGACGGAATTGGATCTGCTCATGTGGGACGAGCCCGGCTATACCTGTGTTTACGGCGCCCTGCCGTTCAACAAAACGGTTGTTGACCGTTTTCATGAACAAACCCGTCAGGATTTGAGCCAGGAAATCTGGAAACTCGCGTTTGACGCCGCCGACAACAGCCACATTCGGGTCCGGCAGCTATATTATACTGCGTTGCGTCGGACCGTGGTGGAAGCGCAAAATCGGACGATGGAATACGCTCGCCGGTTGTGGTCGGTCGATCTGAAGAGTGGCATTCACGAAACCTGGCACTTTGAATCCGGCGATATGGCCGACCGCGCCCATGGCAGTCTGGATTTGTGGCTGGACTTGACCGCCAAATCGGGCGGGTTTGTCGATCTCGGCGGTATTCAGATGTTGAGCGATCCACAAAGCGACTATTACGCCAATCTCGCCGCCATGGCTGTTATCGGGACGTCTCTGGCCCGCCACAGCGGAGGCAAACAGGCGGTGAACAATTTGTGGACATCCGGAGGCGAGCAAAGCGATGCCCAACAACTCGCGGCGATGAACCAGTGTGTTGATGTTATGGCAGCCTTTGCCCAACGATGGTTGGCCCATATTTATGGGCCAGTCGGCACGATCGGCGAAAGCGACCGCTTTCTCGGTTCGGCGCCGACTCCTGGCTACCCCGATCATTGTACCTGGCAGGGATTCCCAGAGTGGAATCGGCGTCTGCGGGGTCATGTGGAAAAAATCGGCAACCATCTGCCATCAACAAATATCCTGCTCGTCTTTCCGGTGGAGACACTCTATGTCACCGCCCCGGCAGAGGCCAATCGCATCGCCGGGGAATGCTTTCGGCTCATCCTGGCCTTGACCGACCGACACTATCAGATCGATGTGGTTTCCGGCGAGCTGGCAGCGCGAGGTCGCTGGCAAAACGGTCGACTGAAACTCGATGGCATTTTGTATAATCGGGTCGTGATGCCGCATGCGCGCATCATGTCATCGAAAATCGGTTTACCCATGGATGCGGCGTTGGATTTTGTTTTTTGTCTACCCGAGTTTACCGATGCCGGCAAAGCGGTGAACTCGCGGAGATGGCAACCGATCGCATCGATCGATGCAGTGCTGGACGAATGGGAAAACCTGCCCGGTCTGCATCCGGTCTCGGCGCCGCCCGAAACCTGGGTCACGATCACTCGACTCGAATCATCCGTGTTGGTCACCCTGGTTCCCAATCGGTGCGGCGTTCGTTCTTGCGGCTGTGTGGCTCTGGCCGACGGCCGTCAAACCGGTGAACTCGATGTCTCTGGCTTGACAGCAGTCGAGTTTCCGGATTCGGGCAATCCGGTTTTTAGGCTTGTGTGAATGGGCGAGGCAGGTGAGAGTTGGGAAATAAGTGTTGAGATTGCCGATATTTGTTCTATCTTGTATGCACGGTAAAAAATCAGGAGAAGTTTGAGATGGCCTCGGTGGAATTGATCAATGTCACAAAAATCTATGACAACCAGGTTGTGGCAGTCAAAGAAGCGAATTTAGAGATCAAGGATCGTGAATTTGCAGTGCTTGTCGGCCCATCCGGCTGCGGGAAATCGACACTTTTGCGTATGATTGCCGGACTGGAAGAGATCAGCAAAGGCGAAATTCTCATCGACGGCAAGGTCGTCAACGACGTCCCGCCCAAGAACCGGGATATCGCCATGGTCTTTCAGAATTACGCGCTTTATCCCCACATGACGGTTTTTGAAAATATGGCTTTCGGCCTCAAATTGCGCCGGATTCCGAAAGAAGAGATTCGCAAACGGGTTAACGATGCAGCCGAGATTCTGCACATCAAGGATTACCTCGATCGCAAACCCAAGATGTTGTCCGGGGGACAGCGTCAGCGCGTGGCTGTAGGACGAGCGATCGTCCGCAATCCCAAGGTCTTTTTGTTCGACGAGCCGCTCTCCAATCTCGATGCCAAATTGCGCGTGCAGATGCGCATCGAAATCAATCGTCTCTACAACCGCCTCAATACCACGATGATCTATGTCACCCATGATCAGGTAGAGGCGATGACCATGGGCACCAAGATCGTCGTTCTCAAAGACGGCGTCATCCAGCAGGTCGATTCTCCGCTCAATCTCTACAACGCCCCGGTCAACCGTTTTGTAGCCGGTTTTATCGGCAGTCCAGCGATGAATTTTTTCAGTGGTCGGCTCGAGCGTAACGGCGGTCTGTTTTTTGTTTCGGAACTGTTTCGCATCGAACTTCCAGAATCCATCGCCCGCAAGTTTTCATCTGAGAATCGGGATATTGTGCTGGGTGTTCGTCCGGAAAACATTGCAGAAGTTGGCGCACCAGCAGGAGATAATTTCAGCGCTGGTCAAACGATTCTGGTAGATGTAGTTGAGCCGATTGGCAATGAGATCTTTTTGTATTTTCGCGATTCCAGCCAGAGCTATTGCATGCGCATGCCGCCCGACCATGTTTACAAACCTGGGCAGAATATTTCGGTCGTTTTGAATCTATCCAAACTCTATTTTTTCGACAGCGAAACCGGTCTGTGTATCGCCTGAAAAGCAATGAAATGAGTGATGGCAAGGGAATGAAACGTGAGCTTTTAATCGTCTGTCTGGCGTTTTTGTTCATCGCGCTCCCTCTGAGCTGCAAAATAGAGGAAAAACCGGATGTGCGGTTTGCCGTTTTGGCTGATATTCAGTATGACGACGCTGATCCCCGCGGCACACGTTATTATCGCGAATCCATGGCCAAGTTTGAGGCAAGTGTGGACAGCCTTGAGGGTTATGCCCTGGATTTTCTCGTGCAGCTCGGCGACCTGATCGATCAAAACCCGGATCATTTTGACCGCCTTTTGCCGATTTTCAACCGGTTGACCTGTCCGATTTATCACCTTGTAGGCAACCATGACATTCTGGTCTCTTTTCAGAAAAAAGAAACGATCTACAAGCTCCTGGGTGTGGAACGCGGATACAGCGATTTTGTTGTGAAAAAGTGGCGATTTATTCGACTCGACGGCAACGAGATCAGTCTGCGCGCCGTCTAACCGGGCAGCTGGACAGAAAGGGAGGCACAGGAGCGGCTAGAGGCACTTGATGCCGCCGGATTCGCTCAGGCACAGCCCTGGAATGGCGCGATCAGCGAGCAACAACTGCAGTGGCTCGAACAATCCTTGCAAGCCGCCGCCGATGCCGGCGAACGGGTGGTGGTCTTTTGCCATTTTCCGGTCTATCCGCCCGACCAGCACAACCTCTGGAACGACGTGGAGGTGATCTCTTTGCTCGAGCGACATAACCACGTCGTCGCATTTATGAACGGTCACAATCATGCCGGCAACTATGCGTTTCAAAACGGCATTCACTATGTGACGTTTCGGGGTATGGTCGAAACCGAAAGCGAAACGGCCTTTGCCCGCGTCTCCCTGTATGCCGATCGAATCGAGATCAGGGGGTACGGTCGCGAACCGGACCGCCTTCTGCTGCTTGACTGAACAAAAAAAAGGCTGCAACACAACGGGTACACAGGTTGTCCGCTTCCCGCGAGCGCTTCAAGACGGCTTGGGGTGCCTGGCGTTATTTGTAAAGGAAATGCGATGAGAACAAATGAACCCAATCCCGAGTTTTACAATGTCCCCTGGACAACCGACAGTTTTAACCACATGCCGTACCGGCGCCTGGGAAGATCGGGATTGCGCGCATCGGTGATCGGACTGGGAACCTGGAAATTCGGCTTGCCCGAAACCGGCGACGGCGCGCGCGTGGACGCCGAGGTCGCGCTGGAAATTTTCGATCGCGCTTTGCAACTCGGGGTGACCTTTTGGGATACGGCGAACCGATATAACGGAGCATCGGGCAATTCGGAACGTCTGATCGGCCGCTGGTTAATTGCCAATCCGGATCAACGCCGAAATATCATTCTGGCGACCAAGTTGTTCGGCGGTATGGACGGCATCACGCCCAATCACAGCCGTCTGTCCAGGTTGAATATTCTCGAATCCTTTTACGCTTCGCTGGAACGCCTGGGCACAGACTGTGTCGATTTGCTCTATTTCCATGCCTATGATCCGGAAACTCCGGTGGAGGAGAGTCTGGCCGCAGTAGAGGATCTGGTTCGCCAGGATCTGGTGCGCTATTTCGGCGTGTCGAATCACAATCCCGAGCAAATCCGACTGTTGCAATCGGTTGAATCCCGGTTTTCCCATCGGGTGCGCATCGTTGCGGTGCAGAATCAATTCGATATCATCAATGGCGAATCCCCCAAACATGCGGGGGTATTGAAACAAGCCCCAGAACTCGGCGTATCGTTTATCGCCTGGAGTCCTCTTGCACGCGGATTGCTGACCAACCGTTATCTGGATCCAGCTCGGGCCGGCAAGGGCGATCGCCTCTATGACGAAGGTACTCTGGAAACGGATATCGCTGCAGTCGAACGGGTGCGCCGCTTGGCAGAGTTGGCCAAAGGCTGGGATCTGGAGCTCAGCCAACTGGTCATTTCCTACATGCTGACACTTCCGGGTATGGGACCGGTCATTGCATCGGTCTCATCGATCGCACAGCTGGAAAGCAATGCGGCTGCTGGCCGATTGAATTTATCGGCCGATCAAATCGCTGCAGTCGAGAAACTTTTACATCAGGAGTAAAAAGGATAAGCGTTGGAAAAGCTATTTGTACTCGATACCAATGTCATTTTGCATGACTCGCGCTGTATTTTTAATTTTCAAGACAATCACATCGTCATCCCCATAATCGTTCTCGAAGAGATCGATCAATTCAAACGTGGTCAGGACCCGATCAATTTCCATGCTCGGGATTTTATACGCTTGCTGGACGAGTTTTCCGGAGACAAACTGATCAACGGCGGGGCCAATTTGGGTGAGGGGATGGGAACGATATCAATCCTGAGCGTCTATCAGGATGAACCCGAGGTCGAACAATCGTTCTTTGAGAGAAAACCGGATCATCGAATCCTCTCCGCCGCTCTCCACTTGCAAAAGAATCGCCGTGCCGAACAGATCATTCTGGTGAGCAAGGATGTCAATCTTCGTCTCAAGGCCAAGGCCCTGGGATTGAATTCTCAGGACTATTACAACGACAAAGTCGAGGCGGTTGAAAAACTCTACCGCGGCAAACGCATCGTCGAGGACGCCGAGGATCAGGCGTTTATTCCGTTGTTTTCACCCCCCTATGAGGCGGATCCAGCTGTTTTTGGTGTCACCGATCCGACCGCTAACGAATATTTTATTCTGAGAAACGACCATACTTCCGCACTGGCGGTTTACAATCCCCAGAGTCGGGTTCTGGAACGAATCGATAAAAACCAGGCTTACGGCATTGTGCCGCGGAATGCCGAACAGATATTTTCGCTGCACGCATTGATGAACATGCAGACGCAACTGGTTACGCTCAGCGGCAAAGCCGGTACCGGCAAGACTTTGTTGGCATTGGCTTCCGCCCTGGAGATTCACAAAAACTATCGTCAGATTTACCTTTCCCGCCCGGTGGTTGCCCTTTCCAACAAGGACCTGGGCTATTTGCCCGGCGACATCGAGTCCAAGCTGGATCCCTATATGCAGCCGCTCTACGACAATCTCGGCGTGATACGCAATCGCTATAGCGAGTCCGAACAGCGCTTTAAAAAAATCCAGGATATGCTGGAAAACGGCAAATTGGAAATCGCACCTCTGGCTTATATTCGCGGGAGAAGTCTGGAACGGATTTTCTTTATTGTCGACGAGGCGCAGAACCTCACGCCGCACGAAGTCAAAACCATCATCACCCGCGCCGGAGAAGGCACCAAAGTTATTTTTACCGGCGATCCCTACCAGATCGACACACCCTATCTGGATAGCCGCTCAAATGGTCTCAGTTATCTGATCGCCCGCATGCGTGGGCAACCGCTCTATGCCCATGTGACGCTGGAAAAAGGCGAGCGTTCCGAGTTGGCGGAACTGGCGAGCAATCTTTTGTAAGCGATCTAGTCATCTGACCGACCGGAATGGAAACAACGCCAGCGAGATTCAGAGCAACGAGTCTATTTTTTCGTTTGCTGGTTCCAGAAAACGATACCACCATTTATACAAAACCAGCGCCAGAATTCCAACGATTGCGGCCAGCGCGGCTGCGCGCGGCCAGTTGTGCAGTACCAGGTCCATCATCAGGATATAGAGACTGATAAAAAATAAAGTGGCGATAACAGCGATGGGAAGATCAAGACGATCGCGCACCGGCCGGTCGGCCGATTCCCCGCGCTGCAGCAATCGGCGGCGAATCGGTGCCCACCAGCCAAATGGTCGAATGCGGCGATAATAGTTGAAAAGAACGGTTTCCGAGGCGGGTTGAAGAAGAAAACCTCCAGCAATGCAGACAGTTAAATTCAAACCGGCCAGAATCGGGAAATAGACGAGTTCAGACCAGGTCGTTCCAATGTGGATGGCAAACGCCACAGGCAGCGTGACGAGTCCGCTCAGGCAATAGGCCCACCCGCCCAACCGCCACCAATACGGCGCGAGCAGGGTGGGTGCGATCAGAGCTGAACCAAGAGCGAAATTGATGGGATTCCAGATATCCCGAATCGTTTCGGTGTTGCGGCTGATGAGAATGCCGATCGCGATCAGCAGAATCGTCGATGCATAGCTGATCCAGATCAGCTGTTTTGGGGTGGCGTCTTTCCAAACCGGCTTGACCAGATCGTTGACGATATAGGATGCGGCCACATTGAGACCGGAATCAAAAGTCGACATGAAAGCGGCCATCAGACCAGCCAGGACCAACCCTTTGATGCCAACCGGCAAAATTCGGTTGATGACCATGGGCAAAACCCGTTCGCTGTCGACCATCCCACCCGATGTGTTGAAAAGAGTCAGTCCGAAAACCGTCAGGGCCATGACAAGTGCCCAGCGAATGCTGATCACCGTGCCCCAGGCCAATCCGATTTTGGAAGCTTCCGCTTCGTTTCGAGCGGCACGAAAGCGCTGAAAATCAGCACCCCCGGGTGCCATAAACAAATGCATGATGCCTTTGGTTACCCACAACAGGATCAACAAGCCGAAAATTTGCGGGAATTCGCGCGGTGCAGGTTCGAGACGCCAGACCGGGGCCAGCGAAAACCAATCGGTTCCGACAATCTCGCGCAGCGCAAGGGCGTCGATTTGCAGAAAGGCGTTGACCGCGATATAGATTGCGGCAAAACTGAGCAAGAGCGTTTGCACGAGATCGCTGTAAACCACACTGAAAAAACCGCCGAGCAGTACATAGAGTCCGGTAATTACGAACAAGATCGGTATCGCCGTATTTTTATCCAGAGTAAAAAATTCTTCCATAAAGAGACCGACTCCGGTCCCGGCGTAACCGAGCATCACGGTCAACAGAATGACATTGATGATGACGGCGGTGAGGCGCGCCGCTTGTCCGGCTCGATCGTGACCAAAACGAAAGACCAGCCATTCCATCCCCGTCAATACACCGCTGCGGAAAGCCCATTTGGCCTTGAAGGCCATGACAAATCCGGCAAACGGAAAACACCACAGCCAATGCACCCACCACCCGCGCATCCCCAGGACATAAAAAGTCGATACCATCCACATCGTTCCGGCGATATCGAAAAAAGTGCTGCTGCCGCTCATGCCGAGGACCCACCACGGCATCTTGCGATTGCCGAGAAAATACGAGTCGAGATTTTTCCCGGCTCGGCGTTCCATAAAAACGCCGATAACCAGCATCATGACAAAATAGAAAAGAACGATCGCGGCATCGAGCGGGTGAAGGTGCATGGCAACGGCCTGTTTTTTCGAGTCTGAAGAGATGAGTTTTATCTGTTTTGGAATGTCGACAGGAGACAAGGTAGATATTTTTTCAGGAGAAATGCAATCCGTTTTTGCGGCGCCGATCGCTCTTTTTGAGAAAGCACTGATCCGTTTTGACGAACACACCGAATTCGTCTCAAAGCACCGAATCCGGGATAACCAATCGCTGGTGTCCAATACGGGGACACCGCTGTATTAATGACTTTTATTTTTCCATTTTTAAAAGTATACTGCTCCAGCGCCCCAGAGGCGCGGAATCCGGAATCAAATAGAGTCAAAGGAAGAGGAGAACCGGAAAAAACGCGAAAGGTGCGATGATGCAGAAACCATCCAACGAGCTCTTTTCTGAAAAAACAGAAATGCGCCGGGATTTGGGGTTGCTCGAGGCGTTTTCGATCGTAATCGGCCGAATCATCGGTTCGGGGATATTCCGTACACCGGGGCCGATCATGCTCCTGGTCGCTTCCGTCAGTCTGTTTTACGGCGTGTGGATTGTCGGGGCAGTGGCAACCTTGTTGGGCGCTTTTTGTTATGCCGAACTGGTATCGATGATGCCCAAGTCTGGCGGACCCTATGCCTATCTCAAGGCCGCCTATCCGCCGATCTGGACTTTTTTGCGCGGATGGGCGATGTTTTTTGTCTCTGAAACCGGCGCGATTGCCGCCGTGGCTCTGGTCTTTGCCGAATACAGCAACTCTCTCTACTCTAGTTTTAGCGGTATTCCGTTTTCCCGATTCGTCGAAGTTGTACTCGCGCTGGGTGTGATCTGGTCCTTGACCGCCGTCAATTGTTTCGGTGTCAGTCTCAGCGGCTATGTTCAGAACTTTTTCAGTATGGTCAAGCTGATCGCCATCGGCGCTATTATTTTTATCTGTTTCCGCAAGGTGGGCGATTTATCCCATTTCAGCACCGGGTTTTGGCCAGAGACATTCAATTGGTCCACGATGCTGGCTTTTGGCGCGGCTATGCGCTATGGGTTTTTCGCCTACAGCGGCTGGGAGGGAGCGACTTATGTGGCCGAGGAGGTGAAAAATCCACGCCGCAATCTGCCGCTTTCCATCATTCTCGGCATAGCCGGAGTGATGTTGCTCTATTTCGCCACCAACAGCGCCTATCTCTATCAACTGCCTGCTCAAACAATCGCCGCTTCCAAATGGGTGGCGGTGGATGCGATGCAAATGGCCGTCGGAACGGCCGGTGGTGTGCTGATCTCGCTCGCCGTGATGATGAACACCTTTGGCAATGTCAGCACCCAGATTCTCTGCAAAGCGCGAACCTGGTTCGCCATGTCTCGCGACGGAATGTTTTTCGGCCGGCTCGGCAAACTCCATCCGCGCTACAAAACCCCCAACGCCGCGCTGATCATGCAAGGCACATGGGCTTCCGTGCTGCTCCTGGCGGCGGCGTTTGCCGAACACGCCTACGAAACGATCATCGACTATTTTTCGTTTACATCCGCCGTTTTCAATATTTCGACTTTTCTTGCCGTCTGGATCCTGCGGCGCAAATATCCGGATTTGCGTCGACCCTACCGGGCCTGGGGTTACCCGGTTACGCTGATCATCGTTCTGGTCATTCAAGGCTGGTTCCTGGTCACCACCTTGATCACGGCGCTTTGGCCGTCGCTTCTGGGTGCCTTGCTCACCTGCAGCGGCCTGATTTATTACTATCGTCAGCCGCTTGCGGCGAGACTGGCCCGGCTGATCCGATATGTAAAACGCCGTTAATCCGGATTCAATCGGCTAAAATCGCAAAACGCACGCCGGCTTTTGCGCTCCTGTCGCATTTTCTGTGTTTGGATCGGATAAGTTGACAAAAGATTTGCATCGATAGGGTTTTTGCTTTATTTTTTCTTTAAAGGATCGGCCGCAGGATTTCTAACGGCGTGTTCACGGGAAAACGCCACGCGGCCGTGTAAACCCCTTTTCCCGGAAAAGGAGCGCTTTATGAAAACGATCAACCGTCGAACCTTTTGCCGGGTCGGCGCCGGCGCAACACTTGCAGGACTTGCCGCATCGACAACCCGTCCCCTTTGGGCGCAGGAAGAGCAGGAAAACAGAGACGAAGCCAAAGCGGCACCGGTAGAGGCCGTCTATCGCACCCTGGGCCGGACAGGTTTGCTCTGTTCCATCCTCGGCTTTGGCGCTATGCGCACCAGTGACCCCGGTATTATTCGGCGAGCAATCGAGATGGGCGTGAACAACATCGATACGGCCCGCGGCTATATGGATGGTGAAAACGAAGTGATCGTGGGCAAGGCGATCAAAGGCCTGCGCGATTCACTTGTGATCACCAGCAAGATTCGCCCCGCTTCCAAAGAGCGCATGATCGCCGACGTCGAGGCGAGCCTCAAGGCACTCGGCACCGATCATCTCGATATTCTGCTGTTGCACAGCGCTCAACGCATCTCTGATATTCACCAGCAGGAGTCGCTGGAAGCTCTGAATACGCTCAAAGAATCGGGTAAAACCCGGTTTATCGGTTTTTCCACCCACAAAAACATGGCTTCGCTTCTCAGTGCAGCAGCTGAAAATGAAGAAAATCCCTTTGATGTCATTCTTGTCGTCTATAATTTCACCACCGATGACGACGTTGCGGCTTCCATCGCCAAAGCGGCCAAGGCGGGGATCGGCATCATCGCTATGAAAACGCAGGCCGGGGGGTACAAAGAACCCGATCTGGGAAATCTGAACCCACATCAGGCGGCGTTGAAATGGGTTCTCACCAATCCCGATGTCACCTGCGCCATACCGGCCATGGTTACCTATGATCAATTGGAAGAAAACATCAAAGTGATGGACAGTTCATTTGGGTGGATGGATCGTAAAACGCTTCACCGCTACGGCCGGGCTATCGATCACAAACTCTGCCGGTTCTGTGGCGCTTGTGAAGATCAGTGTCCGCACGGCGTTTCTGTGGCGGATATTTCGCGTTGTTTGATGTACAATGACGGCTATGGCGATGCTCGACTCGCCCGTTCTGCCTATGCCGAACAAGGCGTGCAAACGCTTGAGGCGTGCCAAAATTGTCACGAATGCGTGGTCCGATGTGCCTATGGTCTGCCGATTGCTGAAAATGTGCAGCGCGCTCGCACACTTTTTGCCTGATTTTGAGGAGAGATGAAATGGTTGTTCGAATGCGATTATCATATAGTTTTGCGACTTGCGCGGTGCTGTTTTTGTGCTCTGCAACGCCGGGTTTCTCCGAATCGGTCGATGGACTGGAATGGCTGCCGAAACCCGATTTTGCGCCCAATTGGGCCTACGATTTCCCCCCCGAAGTCTATACGCCGGATAATTTATTCGAAATGATCAATGGTGAGGCCGATCTCTATCTCGCCTACGGTTTCGAACTCCTTTATTCCGCCGCTTATATCGATACGACCCATGCACGGCACTCTTTGTCCGTGGATCTCTTTTGTATGGATTCTCCGCTGCACGCTTTTGGCATCTATAGCGTTTACCGCAATCCCGAATATCGTTTCATCGATATCGGCGCTCAGGGCTATCTCTCCGACTATTCGCTGCGTTTTTATCAGGGTCGCCATGTCGTGCAGATCAATGCCGGCAGCAACGATTCCACATTGCAGGCACTGATGGTGCGCGTGGCCGAAAGGATATCCCGGAACCTGTCGTCCACGAATGAACACATCGCGGAACTCGATTTGCTGCCGCTTGCGGATCAGGTTCCCAATACCGCGGCGCTGATTGTTCAGGGATTTCTCGGACAATCCGTATTCGGGCCGACGTTACAGGCTTTATTTGTTACAGCGGCAGGGGACTCGGCTGTTGGTTTTGTCATCATGCAGATGGACAGCGCGCAGGCGCAAAAGGCGGCCAAGGTGTTCCGGCAGGATCTCGAGAGCCGTGGCTCGGTACACGACTGTGATCTGAAAGTCGGCGACGCTGCGGTTTTGTGCGGCGAGGTGCCTTACCAGGGTGGAATCATGCTGGCGCGATCGGATCGCTATTTGTTGGGCGCTCTGCGTTTCAATCGGGATTCTGCAGGACAGATGTATGTCAAGCGGTTGGCGCAACACTTAACAGATCGACTCGGCGAGTGAATGCGGCGCCGGGCCATCGTTAATCCGCCCCCGTTCAGCTTCTGTCCAGAGCGACGGACGCGACCGGCGAAATCGATGGCCCGGCCGAAAGAGGAAAAAGAGTCGGTTAGCGGCTGAGCACCATCTTGCGCATTTCGCTATACCCGTCTGCGCTCAGTTTATAGAAATAGAGACCGGTCGGCACCCGCATACCCACCCCGTCGTGACCATCCCAATAGGCCTGAAACGTTCCCGCGCTTTTTTGCTCATCCAGCAAAACCCGTACGGTTTCTCCGCGCATATTATAGATCACGAGTTTGACGTATCCGGCCTGCGGTAAACCGTAACGGATCAGTGTGCCCGGATTGAAGGGATTGGGGTAATTCTGTTCCAGCGTATAGTGATCCGGAATCAACACCGCATCCACCGCGATCGATACCGGTCCAAAGGTGGAAACCGCGCCGCCGAGATCCAGCTGTTCGAGGAAATAGAAATAGGTGCCGGTTTCCTCGATGCGGTCGTCGACAAACGAATAGTTCTGGCGTTGGACCGTAGTGCCGGCGCCGTCGATGACTTGAGTATTGAGTTTGAGACGCGTACCGCTGAGAGCTGTGCTGCGATAGATATTGAACCCGAGATTGTCCACTTCGCTTTCGGTCTGCCAGCTCAGCACCACCTTGCCGTCTTCGGCCTGGGCGGAGAAGTAAAAGAGCTCGACGGGAAGAGAAACATCCGGCGGATTTTGAAGGGTGAACTTGCTTTTAATAGGCGTTTCATCCCAATTTTTAATAAAAGTTAGAAAAGAGTTCCAAACGATTTGAGAGTTGGCCAAGGGATCAGTGATGTTAAAGACAACTCTGCCGACACGTGTGGACGATGTCGGAATGTTCAATCCGGTGCCGGAATTTTTTTGAATTGTTATTGACGCATAAGGTATGGAATTGCTGCCGAAACAATCAACATAATCGCTGGAATTGTCATTGTCCCAGCGTCCATCGTAATCGGAATCTTTGCCGACATAGGTAAGCGCAGCAGAGTTGTATTGAAAAGTAAGGGTAGCATCACCCAGGTTTTCCGAAGTCCCGCTCGTGGTGCGAAGATAGATATCGACATAGAGCTGGCCGCCGGAAACATTTTGGCTGATCGTGGCTTCATACGTCTGGGCATAAAGCGACACCGCAGGCAGAGCAAACAAAACCAAAATGAATAGAACGAAATAACGCTCTTTCATCGCTTCTTCCTTTCTTTGTAAGCCATTTAGGGCAACAATTCGGGTGTTGCAAAGTTGAGGTTGTTTTTGCGGATCAAAGTAATATCCTCGGCAAAAATCACGGCACCATTCATGGTTACGTCCGTATCATAATAACCGATCCATAGATTTTCGTTACGAACAAGGGTGATATCATCGGCGAAAATGACCGCACCGTCATTGGTAACATCGGCGGCAAACATGCCATAGACCGAAGGGCCTTCCACCAGCACGCCTTTGCTGCTGCGATATTGAGCTGCAGAAGTCGTGAAATCATGCGATCCAGTCGTTGCATCACTGAGGGCAAGTGCTGAAGCACTCATAACCGGTATATGATTTCGATGCCGCAGCACGATAAAGTAATCCTTGTTGCCCTCCGCAGAAGGAACCGTGATTTCTGCCGTCGTTCCGTCGTCGGCTACGAGGCTGCCGTTTTTGTGAAGGAAAGCGCTGTGAATCGCGACAGCCGGGCCATCGGCGTTGCTGCGCAATTCGACTTGTAGCCAATCGGTGATATCACCGGGGATCGAAGCAACAACGCGCTGGTCGAGGTAGGGGGAGGTTGTCGGTATAAAATCATTGTCCCGCAAATCGGTTGTCATGATCTCGCTGCCTGCATACGGCCCCTCGAGAAACACCTTGGCCGCCAGTTTGAGATCGGATGCCAAATGCGGGCTGTTGTCCCAATCGGCGGCGTCGTCCTCGGGATTGTTGGCGCTGTTGACAAAATAACCGGCGGCATCGGTTTCGTCGAGCAGCGTGACAGCAAAATTCTTGACCTGGGTGATGCGCCAGCGCAGGGTGACGATGGTCTGCCAGGTGGTCGTGATCGCCAGCCCCGCCGGGGTTCCGGCACCGCTTTTCCCGATCTGGTTGCCGGTGACCAGCACGCGATATTTGCCGCTCAGAGCATCGGCGCTGCATTCGTAATCGCCAAAGCCGGTGAACCAGCCGGTATCGATGGTACCGCTGGTTGGTGTGGTGAGCCCCGACCCGTACGATACATCGGCAGTGAGAGAGTTGAGCGTCTGTCCGGTTTCACCCTCGGGAACACGGACCTGAACATCGACGCGAAATTCGCCGTCCACGGCGAGGTCGTTTTGAGCCACCAGCAGTCGCAGCTCGCTGGTGGCGGCGAGCGCGCATCCCACTGATGAGATCAGCCAAAAGAGCAAGAGTTTTTTCATGGTTTTCCTCTTCTTATTGGGACATGCTGTTATTTGGTTGCTGTGCTCATAACACTCATGGAACCTGGCTGACAGCGCCGGCGGTAAAACTGTTGTACCACAGTGTGTAATCGCGGGTGGTCGTTCGGCCATCGCCATTGAAATCCTGTTGGATATAGCCGCTGCCGTCGCTTTGAGCCTGGCTTGACCAGGCGTTGAAATCCGTTGCATCGACGGATTGATCGTCATTCGTGTCGCCGGCCCAGCAGCCATAGCGGCCGTTGGCGAGCGATGCACAACCGTTGGTGCCGTAACAACTGCCTGCGGCGCTGAAATCATACACGGTTGCTTCCGTATTGCCCAACGCAACCGGATTTTGGCTCATGATTGCCAGATGGTTGCGATGCTTGACAACCACATAAAAGTCGCCGCTATAGTAAGGCAGCGGCAGTCCCGGCGTGCCGTCTGCGCTGCAGAGAAATCCGTTTTTGCTCAGCCAGCAGCTGGCGCCGGCGACGGTACTTCCGTCTGCTGCACTGCGCAACTCGACTCGAACCCAGTCGACAGCCGAATCCGGGACAGCGACCGCAGAGGTCGCGTCGTAGGGACTGGTGAGCGGCAGGAGCGAGGCTCGCTTGAGATCGAGCCGCATGGTATCGCCGCCGGCACAATAGTAACCTTGCAAAAAGGCCCGCAGATGCACGGTGATTTCGCTCTCTATTTCTGCGGTTATGCAGCCGTCGCCGAACTCGGGGTCGTTTGTAGGCATCGGGTAAAAGGTGCTCCCATTGCCCGAATAATAGGTTGAACCGCTATTATCGGCTGCGTCAGTGGACTCGATCGGCAAGCCGTGAAGAGAACCGCTGTATTCGATGCTGATAAAAAAATCGTCGTTTGTTCCGATGGGTATCGGTGTGTCGAGGCGCAGCTGTTTCCAGCCAAAGGTGTTGCCAAAGCTGCCGCTGCTGGTGCCGAGCAGGGTGGAAGGCGTGCTGCCGTTAAAAGTGTCATAGACCCGCACCGTATAGTCCATTCCCATTTCCGTAAAACGGGTGGCGACGGCGGTCAGGTAACCCGCATCAGTCGAGGTGAAAAAAGCGCCTCCAAATATGGTTGTGCTGCTACCCAACCCGACAGCGACCTCGTTCAATTTGTCAACATAACTCAATTGGTATTTGCCCTGCGCATGAAAATGTTCGATCTGATAGGCGTGGCGGCCGATTCGGCTGGTCGCTTCACCCTGGGCGATGCGGAAAAAACCGCTTTCGCCCCAATTCGTGCCCCAGCTGTTCTTGCAGATCCAGCTCGGCGGGGAGGAGGCGTCATCCCAACCCACCAGGGTGATGCCGTGTCCGCCCAGATTGTCGCCGCTGGTGTACTGATAGATGCCGCCGCCATAGCTCTGAAAGTCTTCATAGACATCCATACTCGCGGCGATCGGCCCATCGAGCAGGGCGGTTTTGATCGCCTCGACCTCGGCTGCGGTCGGCACAGCGTTGAGTACCAGATAGCAGCCGCTGGAAATCTTTTCTGCGCTCTCTTGCCAGTTGGAGCAGGCGTCGCCGCACGGCCGGGCGTCATAGGGCGGGCCGTAGGGAAAACAGCTTTCTTCCGGACAGCCAGTGGTATAGATAAACTGGGTGGCTCCAGCGACATTCCAGCCGGCACAGGTTCCGTCGCTGCAGGAAAGGACAAACTGCTCGCTTTTGTCGATGACGAGCGTGGGATTGCCGATCGCCAGCAGCATGCGGCTTTCCCAGGCAGCGACGGCGCTAAAAGCCCAGCATGATCCACAGGCGAG
>JAFGJN010000065.1 GCA_016929055.1 Candidatus Zhuqueibacterota bacterium | reverse complement strand
TGGATGGTCATTCGCAGCGCTCAGGATCGCGAACCTCAAAGCCAGGACGGCGAGCAGCCCCCTCGTCCCGGTCGTGCGCTCTTGCAACGCAGCCGCACACAGCGTATGGCAGGGGGGGTGCTCGGAGGCTTTGCCGAAAATTGGCAAATCGATGTCAGCCTGGTGAGAATCGGATTTCTCCTGCTCTCTCTTTTAACACACTTTATACTCGGTATTGTGGTTTATTTGGCAATGTGGATTTTATTGCCCGAGGCACCGGCCAAAAAAGTTTGACGCCGAGAAATCGTCTACTTCTCGTTCCGCAGCAAAGATCGATGTGCCAGCCCGGGATTTTTTGAATCGTTGCATTCGGGGTTGAGAAGCACGTCGGCCTTAGAGATACTCGAGCGAGGGATCGTGTTTCTGTAGATAGTTCAAGGCTTGTTCAGGGCGCTGGGTCGCATAGCAATA
The DNA here is from genome assembly GCA_016929055.1 of Candidatus Zhuqueibacterota bacterium. GTDB lineage: Bacteria > Zhuqueibacterota > Zhuqueibacteria > Residuimicrobiales > Oceaniaggregativiventaceae > Sulfursilanivivens. Next base: position 3,310 of record JAFGJN010000065.1, on the reverse strand, counting down.
GACACAGCCATGAGCACAGGTGTTGTAGCGGCCGATATCCACGCTGCGGACGCACCGGCACTGCGGGCGCTGTCCCGGGTCTTTTGTTCCGCTGATTCGGCGGCCGGTTATTTTTTCGATCCACTTGTCGTCGATGCATTTGCCGGCCACAATTTCCGCCTCCTCCCATGCCCTGCCCTGAGCGCAGCTGGTTAGAACCAGGCCGTTTTGTTCTGCGATCCGCTTTAAACCACGCAGCAACTCGAAAAGCGCATCGTCCTCGATCGGGCGAGGCTGAGGCTTTTCAATGCTCAACAGCCGCCGTAATGCGTTGCGATAGGGATCGAATGAGCTGACAATGACACGTTGACAAGACGGGGAAAGCTCTGCGGCAAGACGGGCGAATCGATCGAGGTGATCGTCCGCTGGATGACGCTCGGTCAAGAGAATGGGATCGTAACGCCAGGCGATGCGATCGGCTCCTACCCGCTCGGCCAGCCGGTGCAGGTCCTCGATTTGCCGCTCCACCTGCGGCACATGCGGTTCCAGCATGCTTCCATAAGCCGTCACTGTGTAAAGAAAAAAACTGGTGTGTCCCAAAGCCGCCATCTCTCCCAGAAATGGGTGCAGCGGGGCGGACCAGCGAGTCCAGAAAACCAGCGCATCGACCTCCTGAGCCGTCAATGCAACCCGTCGCAGTTGTGACGGACGAAACGGATTGACCACATAACACGTGCCGGCTCGCAGCCGGTTCATCACCCATTCGCTGTAAAAGGCCGGTATATCCGTCCTCCGGCTGGCTGAAATGATCATGCGAGATCCTTCCTGATGTGAATCGTTAAAAGATATTAAAGTCCTTCCGTTCAACCAAATGGAAAAAACCGCCTGTTACCTGAAACAACACCCTCGATTTTGCCTTGTCTTTGCTGGGAAAAATTCTTACTTTTTAACTATTCCTGTCAAACAGATTCCCCGATTCCGGGATACCATCAAATGGATTTGAACGAGTTTGATTATCATCTGCCTTCTGAATTGATCGCCCAGTATGCCGTGCAACCCAAGAGTTTTGCTCGTCTCATGGTTTTGCGCGGCGATGAAATCCAACATCGGCGGTTTTTTCATTTGATCGATTATCTGCAAGCTGGCGATGTGCTGGTGATGAACCGGAGCCGGGTGCTCAGGAACAAACTGACCGGCCAAAAGGTAACCGGAGCCGCGGCCGAAGCGATTTTGATGAATCCTCTGGATGGGCACACCGTCCGTGCCCGTATCAAATGCTCCAAAGTGCGGGTTGGCAATGCCTTTATTTTTGAAGGTCTGCATGCGCGCGTGGTCGGACAGGAAAACGACATTTTTCATCTCTATTTCGAGCAGCCTGTTGCAGAGATCGTCGATCGCCACCTTTATCCCAATCCACCCTATATCCATCGAACGGTGGGAGAGGAGTACCAGACGGTATATGCCCTGGAACCGGGCTCTCTGGCCGCGCCTACGGCTGGCTTGCATTTCACTCGAAATTTGATACGGCGGCTGAAACAAAAAGGCGTCCTGTTCGCCGAGCTTACTCTGCATGTGGGGTTTGGCACGTTTTTGCCCATTCGCGATCAACAGATTCTCAAGCATACAATGGAACCGGAATACTATACGATCGACTCCGCCAATGCCGAGCGAATTCGAGAGGCACGGCGGTTGTTTGTCGTTGGTACGACGACCTTTAAAGCCCTGCAAAGCTCGGCGCGCCCAGGTGGCCGCGTCGAGGCTCGCTCCGAACATTCCGATTTATTTATATATCCAGGAGTCGATCTTCCCGTTCCGGTTACCGGCTTGATCACCAATTTTCACCTTCCCAAATCGACTCTGATTTTGTTGGTCAGCGCTTATTACGGCAAAGAACGCATCCTCAAAGCCTATCGAAAAGCGGTAGAGTGCCGATATCGATTTTTCAGCCTGGGGGACGCTATGCTGCTTCTCTCCTGATTACTGGCAGAGGCAACAGCCCTGTTCACCCCCACGCAATTCATAATCGCCAGTTCACAAATGGATCGCCTGCCGATCCAATAAAATGGGGAGAATGCGCATGTCCTATCGCACCCTTGGATTCGGTCTGATGCTGCTGCTGATCGTGGGCAGCAGCGCCGCAGTCGAGCCTTTTGTCTTTGCTCAACTGACCGACACGCATGTAGCTGATTCGGGCAGCAGCGAAGATTTACGAATCGTGTTGTCGGATCTGCGTCGCCACGATGATTTGCCCGAATTTGTTCTGGTAACCGGCGATCTGTCCGATTTCGGCGAAACTGCAACCCTGAACCGCTATGCCGAGATCATGGAAAAGAGCGGGTTTGTCCATTATTCTGTCCCGGGAAACCATGATTCCCGCTGGTCGGGACTCGAGCTCGCAGCGCAGGAAGTCATTTTGACTCAGGCACAACCCTTTTCTTTTGTTTACAAGGGTGTCCAGTTTATCGGGCTGAATTCCGCCTTGCCTTTGGAAGCCTGGGGTCATATCGATGCATCGCAGATCCTTTGGCTCGAACAGGAGATGAGCCGAGTTGGATCCGAGTTGCCGAGAATTCTCTTTTGCCATCATCCCTTTCTCTATCCGGATCGCAGTTATCAGCCGGAAAGCGAGCGGCTTATGCAGGTGATCGAATCGGGGCCTGTTGTCTTGTTTCTCAGCGGGCATGGCCATTCTTTTAAGCATTGGACAGTCAATTCTGTGCGTCACCAGATGGGCGCAGCGACGGTTCGGAGCCGCAGCTATCAGCTGGTGCATATCGATGAAAAGACGATTCGCATCGAACAATGGGTCGCGGGGGAGAGTGTTCCAAGAGAGTCCCGCAAAATCGATCTTTGGCCGAAAAAAGTAGCTTCGTTTGCGATCGACTCTTCGGCAGCGGATCATGCAACCGGTGAGCTCGGCTTTTATCTCTGCATTCCGCACAAGGATGACTATGACTCGGCAACCTGGTGGCTGCGCCGCAACCATAAAACAGCGGTGCCGCTGAGGGTAGACACGGTGGCGGTTGCGGCGCTTGATACGCTCGATCGTTGGCTGCCCGGCTTTAATACAGCCATCATCACTGCCGAATGGCCGGACGGCAGTCGGGTTTTGCGGCGGTTTGACTTTACCCTTGGCACCGATGCTGTTCAGCCGTTGTGGCAAGTCGATTTACACGATCGTATTCAGGCGTCGCTTGCAGTCGCCGATCAGCTGATTGTTGCCGGTAAAAGCGGCAAAGTGTGGGCTCTGCGTCCCGAGGATGGCAGCGTTCTGTGGAGCCAAACCCTGCATGGCGATATTCGCAAAGGGTTGACCTGCAGCCAGGAGCGC
>JAFGJN010000064.1 GCA_016929055.1 Candidatus Zhuqueibacterota bacterium | reverse complement strand
GGTTCTTGCATCAGCCAATCAGAACCGCTTCGGCGAAAGGCAAAACGGCCGTTGGAATTTTCCAGTATGAATCGCCGGACGTCGGTAGACTGGATTGAAAACAAGTTTTTATCGCGCCACTCGAACAGAGTACGGTCGATATTTGTGCGCAGAGAAAGGGTTGCCATAAAAATATCCGCAGACCCGGACACTTGGCAATAGACCAGACTGTTGGACACGTTCGAATCACCGACAAAGACCGTGTCGCGAACACCGTGATGGTGAATGATCAGGGTACCGTACGCCGGATCCAAACCATAAGCCTTTAGTTCGGATGTGCCTGCCTCGATCGTGCGCTCCTTTTTGGCCCAGCCGAACATCGAGAGCAGAGTTTTGACATTGTTCATATCGGCTGGTGTCTCCACCGGCTCTATGATTCTCCAACCGTCTCCGTAGCGCACCATGCGCACGCCGCTCGGCTGCAGAGCGATTTCATCGATATCGGCCTCGCTAAAAGAAAGCAGCTTTTCGTCGGCATTTTTTTCAACGGTTTGCTGCTTTTCATTTTTATCGATCAAAACAACGGCTATAATTCCGACCGCCAATATGAGTGCCAGAACAAGTGTGGTACGCAGGTTCATTGGATGTTCCTCATTCTGTTCACTTTGACTTTTTGAAAATGTTTGGGATTCGGCGCTTTGCGCCGAATCCCTTTATTCAAAGAGATGACTGGTTTCATCTATTTTCGACGAATATAGACGAGAATGCCGGTGACGAAAATAAAAAACGGCAAAAGGATAACGCCGAAATAGAGGATGAGACGCGACTGTTTTTGTGTCAGCGACAGGCGTCGATCTTCCGGAGCTTTGGCGCGAACCGAAATCAGATCTTCCTCTTCCGCCAGCCAGCTCACTGTGTTGAGCACCAGATCGCGGTTGCCCTGCATGCGAATCATGCCGTTGGTAGCGAAATCGGAATCGCCAAATACCGCCAGACGAGTTTCTAAGGAAACAGCGCCCAATCCAAATTGATCTTCCCGCGTCTGGCTCTGATCGTCGGCTCTTTTTTCAGCAACCGCGAGAAGCGATACCGGCCCGAGCAAGTCCTGTTCCGGATTGGGTTCGAGGCGTTGCGATTGGCTCAACGGTGTGGTTTCGCCCCAGCTGCGAGGATTGGTTTTGGCGACTTCGGTCACTGTCAGTCCGGATGGAACAGCTTCCGCGCGCGACACGGAACGCGCCTGGTTGTAAAAGGTCATGACGTTGAAATCTTGCACGATGGCATGATCGGCATAATCGGAAACCAGAGGCATGATCGGACCGGCGCCGAACAATTGGCCGATGCCGGAAGCGTCAACCACAACATCGTGACCGACGCGAATGCCGTGATTGAGACAAAAATCAACATAGGAATCGGGCGATTCCGGATCGAGCATCATCAACACCTTGCCGCCTTTTTTAAGAAAGGCTTCAAGGGCCTGTTTTTCGTTGGGCAGCAAATCGGTACGGGGACCGGCGATCACCAGCACGGTGCACTCGTCCGGAACCTCGACGGGATCCTGCATAGCCAGATTGATCGACTCGACCTCGTATTTTTCGTCCTTTAGGCCCTGCTGAAGAGCGGAGAGGCCGTCGGCTTCGGTATTTTCCAGCGGACGCTCCCCATGGCCGATTGTAAAACAGATTTTTTTGACACTTTCGCGACTGACCTTGATGAGGGCGTTGGTCAGGTCTTCCTCGCTTGATTTGGTCAATCGCTCTTCAGCTGTTCCCCGCTGCAACACGATCGTTCCATAACTGGTAACGTTCATGCTCTTGGCGACACTGGGTTTTCGGTCAGGATCGACAATCTCCCATTTAAAATGGGGGGACCGGCTGCTGTATTCGACAAAAAGACTGCGCGCTTGAAAATCTTCGCCGGATTTCAGGAAAGCGGTAACCTGTACGGGCTGATCGAGATTTTTCAGCACTTTTTTAGTCTGTTCGGCAAGGCTGAACTGCTTTGCAGCCGTGGTATCGATACGTGCATTGAATTTGCTCAGCAGAATATTAACAACGATCAAAATACCGAAAACAAAAACAATCATCAAAGCCGCATTGGTGCCGAATTTCGTCGAGCGGCTCGAGAGGCCTTCTTTGATTTGTTTGAAATTGAGCACGAGAAAACCGATAATCAGTGCACCACCAACGATCATCAGAACAGCGGCGAGTGTGGTGATGAGCGAATTGATCGACCAAAGGATCAAACCGCCCAACACAAGCGCAAGACCGGTCAGGCCGGCAAAAGGCAGATAGTCTTTCATCATCTTCCCCTCCATCTTGCAGACTCTATGGAAATGAACGACAGGAACAATCCCATCACAACGAAGCTCAGGTAGAAAATCACATGTTGGGTATCAAAAATGCCCTTGGAAAAATCATCAAAGTGCTCGATCAGACTGAATTGTTCCAGGGCCTGGCCGAGCGCCGGACTGACGCTGCCGGATAACCAGCCGATGGCCCAGAAAAAGAGAATAAAGACCATGGTGGCGATGGCTGCGATCAATTGGTTGTCGGTCAGAGTGGAAAAAAAGAGCCCAAAGGAAAGATAGCTCAACCCGAGCAAATAGAGTCCGAGATATCCGGTCAGAATCGGACCGGTTTCGGGGCTGCCAAAAATGTAAAGCAAAATCATATAGACGAATGAAAAAATCAACATCAAGAGATAGAGCACCGCAGCGGCGGTGAATTTACCTGCCAGATGCTGCAGATTGCTGACCGGTGAGGTCAGGAGCAGCTCGATGGTGCCAGAGCGCTTTTCATCGGCATAAAGCCGCATGGTGACCAGCGGCAGAAAAAAGAGGGCGAAAAGGCTCATATTGTGAAACAAGGGCCGAATGGCCATCATATTGATGTTGAGTTTCGGCGGCGCCATGCGATACATCTGTGCCTGCATATCTGCCCGCATGCAAACCTGGACAAAATTGGTGACGATGAGATAATAGAATACTCCGGAAATCAGCAAAAAGAGGCCGATGACGACATAGGCGACCGGCGAGGAAAAATAAGATTTGAGTTCGCGGGTGACGATCGTCCAATAGTTTCTCATAACTCGGTCCCCTCCTCCTTGGTGGTCAGATGCAAAAAGACGTCTTCCAGACTCAAACCCTCGGGTTTCATCTCGAACAGATCCCAGCCGTTTTCGATCACGGCGCGGGCAACCTGTGGTCTGATCTCGTTTTCAGCCAGACTTTCGAGCAGAAAACGGTGAACGGATGCATCGTCTCCCGATTGACTCGGGATGACCTGTGAAACGGAGGACAAAGCGGACAATTTGCTCTGCACGTCCTGTTTCGGCCCCTTGACCGCTACGCTGATGCGCTGCGATGCAGTCAGGTGGCGTGTCAGATTTTCGGGTTTATCCTCAGCAACGACGCGGCCGGCATTGATGATTACCACCCGTTCACACGTCATGCTCACTTCGGGAAGAATATGGGTGCTGAGAATGATGGTGTGATTGCCACCGAGACTCTTGATCAACTCGCGAACCTCGATGATCTGTTTGGGATCCAGTCCCACAGTCGGTTCGTCTAGAATCAGAACATCGGGATTATGGACCAGAGCCTGGGCGAGCCCGACGCGCTGTTTGTAGCCTTTGGACAGAGTTTTGATGACGCGATTGGAAACATGAGCGACGCCGGTTTTGTCCATGGTTTCGGCAACAGCGCGCTTGCGATCTCGCGGATCAACACCCTTAATAGACGCAACAAAGTCGATAAAGTCCCGCACCCGCATCTCTGTATAAAGCGGTGGGTTTTCCGGCATATAACCGATCCGTTTGCGAACCTCCATCGATTTCAAATGGACGTCATAACCTGCAACGGTTGCGGTTCCTTTGGTTGCGGGCAAAAAGGTGGTCAAAATGCGCATCGTGGTTGTTTTTCCCGCGGCATTCGGACCGAGAAAACCCAAAATTTCACCCTTTTCCACCTGGAAGCTGACTTGATCAACAGCTTTTACCCGCCCGAAATAGCGGGTAACCTGTCGAACATCGATCATTCTACCTACCTCCTTTCATTCACAAGTTCCGTTTCCTGAATTCCAGATAGGCGGCATTTAGCGACGTAACCCGAGCTCCTTGATCAAAGAACGATATTTCTCGATATCTTCATTCTTTAGGTACTCGAGCATACGTTTGCGCTTGCCGACCATCTTGAGCAGTCCCCGCCGGGAATGGAAATCCTTGGGATTTTCCTTAAAATGGCGCTGCAGATCGACAATGCGTTCGGTCAGTAGAGCGACCTGAACTTCGGCGCGTCCCGTATCCACTGCTCCGGCTCCGAATTTTTCAACGATCTCGTGTTTGCGTTCTTTTCCGACACTCATTGCGTACCTCCGATTATTCCTGTCCAGGACAGATTTCAATAAAGGATTTGGTGGTGTCCCCGACAGGGACACCGGTGACATCCGGTATTTAGCAACAAGTTAAAATCCGATTGGCCTTTTCTATATCAATCTTAATTTGTTCAATCAATTCTTCTACGCGGTCGAAATGGCGCTCCTCGCGGATCCATTGATAGAACTGCAATTCGACCGTTTGCGTATAGAGTTCCAGCTTAAATCCCATGACATGCACTTCGATCACCGGCTCATGCAATTCGAATGTGGGTCGTATGCCGATATAGGTTGCAGAATTATAGATCTTGTCGCCAACCAGCAAACGCGAGGCATAGATACCCGGCTTTGGCACGAGTTTGTAGCGCGAAAAGGGCTGAATGTTGGCAGTTGGGAACCCTAAAAATGATCCCCGTTTATCGCCTTTGACCACTTTTCCGGTAAGAGAATACGCTCTTCCAAGCAATCGATTGGCGGTTTCGACATCCCCATTCTGAAGCGCCTTGCGGATCTGCGTGCTGCTGATGGTCTGGCCGCCGTTGATCACCGCTTCCACAGCTTCGACGGTAAATCCTTGTCCGTCACTCATTTGCTGCAAGAGCTGCAGGTTTCCGCGCCGTTTTTTGCCAAAAGCGTGATCGTGACCGATTACGATATGCTTCATCCGCATACGCTCGACCAGATAATCCCGAATAAATTGTTCGGGTTCGATCACGGCAAAATCGCGTGTAAAATTTGCGACGACCAGGCGCTGCAGCCCACTACGGGAGAGCAGGTCGATCTTTTCCTCGACAGAGGTCAACAAACGCAATTCCGTTTCCCTTCGGCTGTCAAGAACGAGCTGCGGATGCGGCTCAAAGGTAATCAGGGTGGAAAGGGCTTGCTTTTCCTCTGCTGCGCAGTTGATCCGTTCGATGATCCTCAGATGTCCTTGATGCACACCATCAAAGGTGCCCAATGTGACGACTGAAGGCTGTTCGGCCTTGAACTCTTTGAAATCCCAATAGATCTGCATCAGCTAATTTCCGCTGTCGTTCGGCGCAGGCTCTGAAGCCAGGTCGGCAACCTGCAATGAATCGCGCAACTCGTAATCTCCGACACGTGTACGAAGAAGCGTTTGGACAAAACCAACGGTTCCAAGAGCCGAAGCGATGTCCCGGGACAGTGCGCGAATATAGGTCCCTTTTGAACAGACGATTTCCAGCCATAAACGATCGGTTGCTGATTCGATCAACTCGATCGAATCGATCCGCACAGTTCGTTCCCGCATCTCGATCGGCTTTCCTTTTCGCGCTGCATGGTAAGCGCGTTTGCCACCGACGCGCAGGGCGGAAAAAACCGGCGGAATTTGCCGAATTTCTCCCACAAAACCAGTAAGGGTCTCCTCGATCGACGACCGAGTCAGTCGGGGCACCTTCTGGCTGGCCGTAATTTGTCCGCTCACGTCGAGGGTATCGGTTTCCAGCCCCAGACGAACCTGCGCCCGATAGCTCTTGACACCCTGCATCAAAACGCCGACCTGCTTGGTCGCCTTACCCACACAGACCAAAAGGACGCCTTCCGCAAAGGGATCCAGCGTACCGGCATGTCCGACCCGGATTCGAGGATAAATTCGTTTGACATAGCGCACCACGTCAAAAGAAGTCCAACCGACGGGTTTGCGCAAATTGATGATGCGATCCGGCACAGACCGGTTTTTTTCGAATATATCCTGACAGTCGGGAGTCACGATCCCGTCACTTTTTGATTTTTTTCAGCAACTCTTCAATGTGCGCGGCATATTCGATGGAATCATCAAAGAAAAACCGAATCTCCGGCACATAGCGCAAATCGAGTTTCGATGCAACCTGCATTCGGATGGTTTTTACCGATTCCTGCAGATTTTGTTCCATTTTGGTTTTTAATTCTTCATCGCCCAGGACGCTGTAATAGAGTACGGCATGTTTCAAATCGCGGCTTAATTTGGTTCGAGTGATGGTCAGACGCTGAAAGATGGGATTTCCCGAGTCTTGCAGCAAATATTCGCTGATCATTTGCTGTAAAAGCGCAGCCACACGATCGGCTCTTTTGTAGTGCATCATGATCTATCCCAATCGCCGGCAGGTTGCCTTCGCCGGCATATTCAAAAAATTTCCAATTGGTGATTCAGAACCTGCAGCTCTGCTTCCGCATAAAGCAGGTTGAGGATCTGATTGACGCTTTTATCGAGAAAACGCCTCTCATTGCCAACCAGGGCGATTCCCAATACGGCTCGCTGCCACTTTTCATTTTGATCGATTTCGGCGACAGAGATGTTGAATTTGTTGCGCAAACGGGTTTTGATACTGGAGAGAACAAAGCGTTTGGCTTTGAGAGATTGACTCTCCGGAATAAATAACTCGATCTGCAACACACCGACCAGCAACGCCATATCGTTCTACTTTTTCGATTGTTCGAGTGTGCGTTTGGTTTCCACCACCTGATAAGCCTCGATGATATCGCCCACTTTGACATCGTCGAACCGTTCAAATCCCAATCCGCATTCAAAACCGGTGGCCACTTCACGCGCATCGTCCTTAAAGCGCTTGAGGGAAGCCAGTTTGCCGTCGTGTATGAGACGGTCATCGCGGTAAAGTTTGACGCCGGCGTTGCGGTTGAGTTTGCCGGACTGGACATAGCAGCCGGCGACGGTACCGATTCGCGGTATCTTGAAAACCTGTCGGACTTCGGCCGTTCCGATCAGTTCCTCACTGATTTCCGGCGACAGAAAACCTTCAAGTGCGGCTTTAATATCGTTGAGAATATCGTAAATGACATCGTACTGGCGGATATCGACGTTTTCCTTGGATGCCAGTTCACGCGCTTTTGACGTGGGACGAACGTTGAATCCAAGAATGATCGCCTCGGATGCGGAGGCCAATAAAACATCGGACTCGGAAATGGCACCAACGCCTCGATGGATCACATCTACCGCAACTTCTTCTGTAGAGAGTTTCATCAACGAATCAACGATGGCCTGAATCGACCCATCCACATCGGCTTTGATCACCAGTGAAAGTTGGCGGATCTGGCCCTTTTGAATCTGGCGCGAGAATTCATCCAGCGTGCGCGGACGGCTGCGCCAGTGGTCGTGTTCGCGCTGCAGTTGTTGGCGCTTTGCGGAAATATCCTTGGTGTCGCGCTCCGACTCGAGCACGATAAAGGAATCACCAGCCTGAGGCAAAGTGTCGAAACCCAGAACTTGAACCGGCACAGATGGCCCGGCGATTTTTACCCGTCGGCTGCGTTCATCAAACATGGAGCGAACCTTGCCGTAATTGGGGCCGGAAACGAACGGATCGCCTATCTTTAATGTGCCGTTCTGCACCAACACGGTGGCCACCGGCCCTTTACCGCGATCGAGTTTTGATTCAATGATGACGCCTCGTGCCAGACGATTGGGATTGGCCTTGCAATCGAGGAGTTCGGCTTCCAGCAGAATTGCTTCGAGCAATCGCTCGATGTTCTGTCCAGTTTTGGCGGAAATCTCGATCGCCTGATACTTTCCACCCCACTGCTCCACCAGCACGCCCTGAGTCGACAGTTGTTGTCGGATATGATCCGGATTGGCTCCGGGCTTGTCGATCTTGTTGATGGCTACCACGATGGGAACGCCAGCTGCCTTGGCATGGCTGATCGCTTCGATGGTTTGCGGCATGACACTGTCATCAGCGGCAACCACGAGAACGACGATATCGGTAGCCTGGGCGCCACGGGCACGCATGGCGGTGAAAGCTTCGTGACCCGGCGTATCCAAAAAGGTAATGGCTTTACCGTCAGATGATACCTTGACTTCATAGGCGCCGATATGCTGAGTGATGCCGCCCGCCTCTCCGGCGATGATATTGCTGCTGCGAATATGATCCAAAAGCGAAGTTTTGCCATGATCGACATGCCCCATAATCGTCACCACGGGGGGACGGGCTTTAAGCGTCTCTTCTCTGTCCTCTTCTTGCATCTCTTCCAGCACATCTTCGGCAAAATCCTGCAGTGCCTCGATTTCAAATCCATATTCCGAGGCCAAAAGAGTGATGGTATCCATGTCGAGCCGTTGATTGATCGTCACCAGCATGCCGAGATCCATGCATTTGCGGATCAGTTCAGGCGGATTGACATCCATAAGGTTGGCCAACTCGGCCAAAGACATGAATTCACTGACTTTGATAACCGGAACTTCTTCGATCTCTTCATATTCGTCGGCCGAAATACGCCGCTTGCGGCGCTTGGCTTTGGTTTCATCGATTCCGGCCAACGTTTGCTTGATAGTGTCCTGGATTTCCTGTTCGTCGAAAACCGGGCGTTTGCGACGCGATTTCTTTTTGCGTTCCGGACGCTTGCTCTTGGCCTCGACTGTTGCGACCTCTTCGTCTTTTCCGGTCTTTTTGCGCTTCTTGCGTCGTCGCCGTTTTTTATCTCCCCCTTCCGTTTCTTCTGCAGGCTTTTCCGTCGGCAATTCGATCTTGGAACCGACCGGAAACTCTTCCGCTTTCGCCGCTTCTGAACCCGATTTGGGTTTATCGACTTCGCGGAGCCGCTTGCCCTTTTCCTCGACTGGAATTTCGATGACCTTTAGCTTCTTTTTGACACGCCGGGCGGGTTCTTGTTTTTCCCCTTCAACGACGGGGGGTTCGACCTCACCAGCTTTCTTGACCTCGACTTGGCGTTCGCGCTCTATTTCGTCGGCTTTGGCTTTTTCCAAACGCTGCTGCTTGAGAATGGGCCGCTCCTTGACCAATTCATCTGCAGCCTGACGACGGCGTTCGATCGCAGCCTCGACCTCTTTCTTTTTTTCCTCGTCATGGACGCGTTTGTCGCGCAAGCGCTTGCGAAACTCTTGCTCTTCATCTTTGGGGGCCACAGGTTGTTCGCCGTATTTATCCAGCACTGCAGCATAAGCCTCGTCGGTCAACAAGCTCATATGATTGCGAATATCGAAATTGAGCTTGTGCAAAAACTCGATCAACGCCTCATTCGAAATGCTGAATTCGCGCGCAACCTGAAAAACTCGTTTCTTGACAGCCAAACCATTTACTCCCAATGGCTTTATTCACTTCGTGACACAAGCGTTTCCACCGCGTCCTTGATTTTCTGCGCGGTCTTTTCACCGACCCCTGAAAGGGCGGTCAATTCCTTTATGTCCGCCTCGAGGATATCCTGTACCGTCTCGAATCCGCCCTTGATGAGCGTATTTTTGAGCTTGTCGGTCAATTCTTCGACATCGAAAATCGACATCTCTTCTTCACGTTCGTGGCGCATCATTTCGTCGTACTCGTCTTCACGAACGGTCTGAATTTCGTATTCGGTCAATTTGGAAGCCAGACGCCGATTTTGACCGCCCTTGCCGATGGCCAGAGAAATCTGGTCATCATCGAGTACGGCGATGACTTTGCGCCCCTCTTCGTCCAGAGCGATTCGCAAAGGTTTGGCCGGACTCAAGGCCCGAGTGATAAAGATTTCCGGTTCACTGCTCCAGTTGATGATGTCGATTTTTTCATTGTTCAATTCTTTGACGATTGCCTGAATGCGCATTCCTTTCATTCCAACGCAGGCACCAACCGCGTCGATTCGCTTGTCGTTTGAATAAACAGCGATTTTGGTGCGTTCACCCGCTTCGCGCGCGATTCGCTTGATTTCGATAATGCCCTCATAGATCTCGGGTACTTCGAGCTCGAACAAACGAATCAAAAAAAGTGGAGAACTGCGGGAAACAATGATTTCCGGACCGCGCGCCGTTTTGACCACATCCTTGATCACCGCACGCAAATGATCACCGCGGCGATAGCGCTCGCTGGGGATCTGCTCCGACTTTTGCAAAACCACTTCGGTCTTGTCGACATTCAGAAAAATTTCATCGCGGTTGATCTGACGGATATCACCGCTGACTATCTCTCCCACCCGATTCTTGTATTCGTTATAGATCGCTTCCTTTTCGATTTCCTTGATCTTTTGATTGAGGTTTTGTTTGGCCGAAATGATCAAGCGACGACCGAATGTGAGGGGATCGACGATTTCCATAAATTCATCGCCGAGCTCGAGATCGGGTTCGGTTTTGCGGGCAATTTCTATCGGGATTTGCGTGACTGGATCTTCTACTTGTTCGACAATGGTTTTGTATTGGTAAATTTCAATTTCGCCTTTGTCCATATTGACAAAAATATCGAAATTATCCGCTGTACCGTACTTTTTTCTGATCATTGTTAAAAAGATTTCCTGAAGAATCTGTGAAAGCACCGTTTTATCGATGTTCTTTTCACGCACCAGATAGCCGAAAGCCTCTACAATCTCGCTTTTCATCGCAAGAACCCGTTCATAGTTATTTAAATTCCAAAACGATTTTTGATTTGGCGATTTTGGCCAACTCGAAAACGAGCGGGCTTCCATCGACGTCGAGCGTGATCGAAGGATCGTCAACCTGAACGATCCGCCCGATGATTGTCTGAAATTCGGATCCGTCATCAACAGGGTAAAGAATTTTAACTTTGCGGTTCAAATGGCGCTGGTAATCCCGTGCTGTCTTGAGGGGCCAGTTGATCCCCGGTGAAGAAACTTGTAAAAGATAACGCGAGGGTATTGGATCCTCCTGATCGAAATAATCGGCGATGGCGCGACTGGCTTGTGAACACCGATCGATAGAGATGCCGCCAGGTTCGTCGACATAGACACAAATCTGTACACGATCGGCGTGCCCACCAACCGTTAACCCGACCATTTCGATACCGAGCGGCTCTAGAGCCGCCTGAATCATTTTTTCCAAATGCGTTTTTTCGATCATTTTCTACCCTGTATACAACAAAAAAGTGGGCCGTTGAGCCCACTTGATACCGAATATAACCATTAATATAGAAAAAAGCAAGTTAATTCAATACGATTACCGGTCTCCGTAACGGTTTTTATTAAAACCATTGTGTTTGACAAACCGGATGTCAACATCGGCTCGTCATTTGTTCCGCAACTCGGATTCCGAAAGGTGGTTTCTCTTATATGGCCATCCCATGCAGGCTCTAAATCGGTTGCCAGGCAGCTCAAAGGCCCAGCAGTTTCTTCATCATGATAGCGTCGTTTTTCTCTGGTGAATCCGGAAACGAATCGATGACGCGTTGGTAAAGTTCAGCCGCTTTATTCTCG
>JAFGJN010000063.1 GCA_016929055.1 Candidatus Zhuqueibacterota bacterium | reverse complement strand
GAGAAGAAAGGCCGGCAAGACTGCGGCGTAATCTGAAACCCAAAGAGTAGAGTTGACGACATGTCTGTAAATCTCAATGCCACCCATGCAGCTCGCGATCGGCGGCGTCTGCATATTCGCAAGACGATTAGCGGCAGCGCTGAACGGCCGCGTTTGGTTGTTTTTCGCAGCAACAAACATATCTATGCGCAGATCATCGATGATTCCAAACGCGTCACCCTGATCGGTGCGTCGAGCAAGTCCAAAGGACTGCAGGCGGAACTGGAATCCGCTAAAACCAAAGTCGAACGCGCTCGGCTGGTCGGCAAACACATCGCCGAGTTGGCCAAAGAAAAAAATATCGAACGCATTGTTTTTGATCGCGCCGGTTATTTGTACCACGGCCGGGTCAAAGCTCTGGCCGAAGGCGCCCGTGAGGGCGGACTCGAATTCTAAAACCGTGCGGTTCGCGTCAAACCCTAGCATGAGGATAGTCAACTTGAAACGAATCAATCCCAACGAATTGGAGCTGAAGGAAAAAGTCGTTCATGTCAATCGCGTGGCCAAGGTGGTCAAGGGCGGACGGCGATTCAGCTTTAATGCGATCGTTGTCGTCGGTGATGGCAAGGGTCACGTCGGTGTGGGGCTCGGCAAGGCGAACGAAGTGACCGATTCGATATCCAAGGGAACGGAAGCGGCCAAAAAGAATATCATCCATGTCGCTCTGTTGAACGGAACTTTGCCGCACGAGATCGAGGGAAAATTCGGCGCTGGCCGTGTTTTTCTGAAACCCGCTTCTCCAGGTACCGGCGTTATTGCCGGAGGCCCGGTGCGCGCCATTATGGAAGCCTTGGGCGTAAGCGACGTGCTCACCAAATCGCGCGGTTCGGCCAACCCACACAACATGGTCAAGGCCACCGTGGTAGCGCTTGAAAATATGATGAGCGCCGAACAGATCGCTAAAAAGCGCAACATGTCCGTGATGCGGGTCTTTAATACCGATCCTAAAAATGTCAAGCCCGAACAAGAAGAGAATTAGGTAAGGCGATATGAAAGCGAAAACCAAAGAGCTCCGAATAACCCTGGTTAAGAGTACGATCGGCAGTCTGGTCAAACACAAGGCGACGGCAAAGGCCCTGGGCTTGCGTAAAATGCATGCGAGCGTCGTTCATGCCGACACACCGGTCATTCGCGGTATGATCAACCGCATTTCACACCTGCTCAAGGTCGAAGAAGTCGAGTAAACCTGAGAAGAGATTGAAACGAGATAAGCTGAGGCGCAAATGGATTTATCAACTTTGACATATGCTCCCGGCTCCACCAAGGACCGAAAACGTGTCGGTCGCGGTGGTGCTCGCGGGAAACAAGCTGGCAAGGGACACAAAGGTCAAAAGTCCCGTTCCGGCGCCAAGCTGCGCCCCTGGTTTGAAGGCGGACAAATGCCGATTCAGCGTCGCCTTCCCAAAAGGGGTTTCAAAAACTTTGCCCGTATCGAATACCAAATCGTCAATGTGGCTGATCTGGCAAAATTAGCGGACGGTATGGAAGTGACTCCGGAGGTGCTTTTCGACACCGGACTCATCAGCAAACGGAATCAACCCGTCAAAATTTTGGGTGAGGGCGAACTCGGAAAGAAGCTCAGTGTCACCGCACACCGCTTTAGTGAATCCGCAAAGGTGAAAATCGAGAAAGCAGGCGGGAGGGCCACGACCTTATGATGGGAAGCGTCCAGAGTGTCTTCAAAATTCCCGAACTGAAACGAAAGATTTTGTTCACCGGGATGATCCTGATCGTTTACCGAATCGGCGGCCATGTACCGGTCCCCGGCGTAAACGCTCAGGCGCTGCTCGAATTTTTTCAATCGGCGCAGCGCGGCCTTTTGGGACTCTATGACCTTTTCGCAGGTGGCGCTTTCAGCCGCGCCACGGTCTTTGCCCTGGGAATCATGCCCTATATCTCGGCCTCGATCATCATTCAGCTCCTCGGCGCAGTTTTTCCCTATTTTCAAAAACTGCAAAAAGAGGGTGAACAGGGAAGAAAGAAAATCACCCAGCTTACACGATATGGCACGGTGATGATTGCTATCATGCAGGGATATGGCGTTAGCGTTTTTCTTGAACGCATCGGCATGACCTCCAGCGGCCAGCTGGTCGTCCCCTTTCCCGGAATGGGATTTCGTCTGCTCACCGTGCTCACTCTGACCTGCGGTACGGTTTTGATCATGTGGCTTGGCGAGCAGATTACCGAGCGAGGCATCGGCAACGGTATTTCGCTGATCATTTTTATCGGCATTATTGCCCGTTTTCCGAATTCTGTTTTCGATGAGATTCAACAGGTCATCGCCGGTAACCGCACGTTGATCGTCGAGCTGCTTCTCTGGGCTTTGTTTGTAGGCACTATTGCGGGAAGCGTTCTGCTGACCCAGGGCATGCGCAAGATTCCGGTGCAATACGCCAAGCGCGTGGTCGGCCGCAAGATCTATGGCGGGCAATCGACCCACATCCCGCTGCGCGTCAACACCGCAGGCGTTATGCCGATCATTTTCGCCCAGTCGATTCTCTTTATTCCACAGACGATCGTCCAGTTCTTTCCGAACAGCGAGTTTATGCAATCCATCAACCTGCTTTTCGATTACCAATCGTGGGTCTATTGGATTATTTATGGCGTGATGATTGTTTTCTTTACCTATTTTTATACCGCCATCGCCTTTAATCCGGTCGATGTCGCCGACAATATGCGCAAGTACGGCGGATTCATTCCGGGTGTCCGGCCCGGCAAAAAGACGGCCGAGTTCATCGATAATATTCTGACGCGTATCACTTTGCCCGGCTCGATATTCCTGGCGATTATCGCCATTTTTCCGTCGTTCGTCACAAAGTTTACCAATGTATCCTATAATTTTGCCAGCTTTTATGGCGGTACATCGTTGCTCATCGTCGTCGGTGTGGCTCTCGATACACTTCAGCAGATCGAATCCCACCTTCTGATGCGGCACTATGATGGATTTATGAAAGGCGGCAAGATACGCGGGCGGCGGAGATTCTGAGTAGACGGGACAGCAAAATGCGGTTAATTTTTCTCGGCGCACCGGGGTCGGGCAAAGGAACACAGGCGGCCATTCTGGCCAAGTCGCAGGGTATCCCACAGATCTCCACAGGCGATATTCTTCGAAAAGCGGTAAAGGAAGGCACCGAACTGGGACAAAAAGCCCAGGAGATTATGAAGCGAGGCGATCTGGTGCCGGATGATATCATTCTGGAATTGATCCGGGAACGGCTGGCCGAAACGGATTGCAAGAGCGGATATATTCTCGATGGATTTCCGCGCACACTGGAGCAGGCCAAAGGTTTGGATCGTATGCTCGGCGATAAGGGTATCCAGGCAGCCGTTCTATTCGAGGTACAGTCCGCGACGCTTGTCGGTCGTATCACCAGCCGGCGCGTTTGTGTCGATTGCGGCGAAACCTATAATCTGATCACCGATCCACCTCCGCCGGACGGCATTTGCCTGCGATGCGGCGGTAAAGTGATCCATCGCCAGGACGACACCGAAGAAACAGTGTCCAATCGGTTGGCGGTCTATGAAGCCAAAACGGCGCCGTTGATCGAATTTTATGAAAAGAAAAACAAGCTCTTTCGCATCGACGGCGAAGCTCCGGTCGAGCATGTTCGGGATCAACTCTTCACTTTGATGCGCAGACTGGGCAGTTAAACACCATGATCGCCATACGCAACGCTATAGAGATCGAAAAGATCGGTCGCAGTGCCCGCATCGTCGGTGGGGCATTGAAACTGGCCGGTTCACTGCTCAAGCCCGGTATTCGCACGCGGGAAATCGATAAAGAGGTCGAAGAGTATATCCGCTCCAAAGGTGCGCGCCCTGCTTTTAAGGGTTTTCACGGTTTTCCTGCCGCCACCTGCATCTCCATCGATGAAGAAGTGGTGCATGGAATTCCAGGCGACAAAACCCTGCAAAGCGGTCAAATCGTCAGTATCGACATCGGTGTGGAATTGGACGGCTATTACGGCGATGCCGCGCAGACTTTTGCGGTTGGAGAGGTTTCGGAAGAGAAGAAAAAATTGATGCAGGTGACTCGCGAGGCTTTAACCCTGGGAATCGAACAGGCGCGGGAAGGCAATCGGCTCTATGACATCGGATATGCAATTCAGCAAAAGGTAGAGTCGGAGGGTTTTTCCGTCGTTCGCGATCTGGTCGGACATGGAATCGGCCAGGAATTGCATGAACCGCCGCAGATTCCCAATTACGGGCGCCGCAACAAAGGTGCACGACTCGTCAAAGGAATGGTTTTTGCGATCGAACCAATGGTCAATGTGGGAACCTGGGAAGTGATAACCAGAGAAGACGAGTGGACTGTGGTGACTGCCGACGGGAAACCGTCGGCTCATTACGAGCATACGATCGCAATAACCGAAAGCGATCCCATTATTCTCAGCCAAGGAAACTGATTCGGATATGCCTAAAGAAACCTCAATCAAAGTAGACGGAACTATTCTGGAGACTTTGCCCAACGCCACATTTCGGGTCGAGTTGGAAAACGGGCACAAAGTTCTGGCCCATATTTCGGGAAAAATGCGTATGCATTTTATCAAGATTCTTCCCGGAGATAAAGTCACGGTCGAACTTTCCCCCTACGATTTGACACGTGGAAGAATCACTTATCGCTATAAATAAGGCAGGAGTTGATCATGAAGGTGCGCTCTTCTGTGAAGAAAATTTGCGAGCACTGCAAGATAATCCGGCGCAAAGGTACGCTCCGGGTCATCTGCAAAAAGAACCCTCGCCACAAGCAACGTCAAGGATAAACAAACATAAACTGCAAAGGAGTTAACATTGGCTCGCATTGCTGGTGTCGATTTACCCCGAGACAAACGTATTGAAGTGGCGTTGACTTATATTTTTGGTATCGGTTTGTCGACGTCTCAGAATATTCTGAAAAAGGCGGGAGTATCGCCCGACAAGCGGGTTCGCGAGATGAACCCCGAAGACGTGGCCAAGATTCGTGATGCCATTGCCGATTTCAAGGTCGAAGGTGCGCTGCGGACAGAAGTCACAATGAATATTAAACGATTGATGGATATCGGGTGTTATCGCGGATTGCGTCATCGCCGCGGTTTGCCGGTTCGCGGACAGCGTACCCATACCAATGCCCGAACCCGTCGCGGCCGCCGCAAAGCGACTGTCGGTATTCGTAAAAAAGGCAAATAAGGAATCATAAATACGAGAGAGGTGGTCATTGGCTGCTAATCGAAGAAAAACGGCTAAAAAGAAAGACAAAGTCGAAGCCAACGGTGTCGCCCATATCAAGGCGAGTTTCAACAATACCAACATCACCCTGACCGATATCTATGGCAACGTCATTTCCTGGGCTTCGGCTGGACGTGTCGGTTTCAAGGGTTCGCGCAAGAGCACGCCTTATGCGGCCCAGATGGCTGCAGAAGCGGCCGCCAAGGAAGCCAAGGATCTGGGGCTGCAGCGGGTTGAGGTTATGGTCAAAGGACCGGGTTCAGGGCGCGAAGCGGCTGTGCGATCCCTGCAGGCTGCCGGTTTGGAAATCACCGCGATTCGCGATGTTTCCCCGATCCCCCATAATGGATGCCGACCGCCGAAAAAACGGCGTGTCTAATCGATTAGAAAACCTTGATTTTGCCGGCAAAGCCGGTCGATGGATAAGGAGGTTTGTTTTATATGGCAAGATATTCCGGTCCGGTATGCAAGCTCTGTCGCCGTGAGGGGGCAAAGTTGTTTCTCAAAGGCGCCAAATGTACCAGCAACAAGTGTCCGTTTGAGAAAAAAGGCTATGCGCCCGGACAACACGGTCGATCCCGTCGCATGAAAATGTCCGAATATGCAATCCAGCTGCGCGAAAAGCAAAAAGTCAAGCGCATGTATGGGTTGCTCGAAAAACAGTTCCGCCTCTATTTCGAACGAGCGGATCGCACCAAAGGCATCACAGGCGAAAACCTGCTCCAAATCCTGGAAACCCGCCTCGACAACACGGTCTATCGCCTTGGACTGGCGCCGTCTCGCAATGCGGCACGTCAGCTGGTGCGCCATCGACATTTTATGGTCAACGGCCGATTGGTGGATATTCCCTCTTTTCAGGTCAAGGCCAGCGATATCATTCGTGTGCGCGAAAAGAGCCGTCAAAATGCTCTGATTCACAATTCGATGAAACGCATCCGCGATGGAAAACTCGTTCCCTGGCTTGAACTGGACAAAGCGCAGATGCAGGGAACGGTTTTGGAGATTCCCAACAGGCAAGATATTCCGGTCAATGTGAACGAAAACTTGATCGTCGAGCTCTATTCTAAATAATGGGTGGTCACGATCTTCCCGGAATAGAGAAACTCAACTTAAATGGAGTCATCAATGGCATTACCAAGTTTTCAGATGCCGGAAAGCATCGAACTCGATGAGTCGACTTTTCGCAATACCTATGGTAAATTCATCGTTCAGCCTTTGGAACGAGGATTCGGCGCCACGATTGGCAATGCTCTGCGCCGTGTGCTGCTCTCTTCGATACCCGGAGCCGCTATCACGATGTTCCGAATCGATGGTGTTGTGCATGAATTTACTACCATTGCAGGCGTTGAAGAAGACGTAACCGAAATGGTGCTCAACCTCAAACAGGTTCGTTTTAAATTGATCGATAAACGGCCGGATAAAGTCGTGATCGACCTCAAGGGCCCGCGAGTCTTTACCGCCGGAGATATCCAGGCGAACTCGATAGCTTTTGAAGTCCTCAATCCCGAGATGCCGATCGCAACACTGAATTCGGATGCCGATTTTCGTATGGAATTGCGCATCGGACGGGGACGCGGTTATGTGCCGGCTGAAGAGAATAAAATGCCGGATATGCCCCTGGGCACAATCCCCATCGATTCGGTTTTTACCCCCGTCACGCGGGTTTCTTATCACGTGGAAAATACGCGCGTCGGCCAACGAACCGATTTTGATAAATTGATCCTGGAAATCGAAACCGACGGCAGCATCACTCCGGACGATGCACTCAGCTACGCCGGAAAAATACTCAAGGATCACATCCAGCTCTTTATCAATTTCGATATCGAAACCGAAGAGGAAGAGCCTGCTGAAATCGATGAAGAAACCATTCGTATTCGCAAACTGCTGCAGATGGGTGTCGATGAACTGGAGCTTTCGGTACGCTCTCATAATTGTCTGGCAGCCGCCAATATCAAATCGATAGGCGATTTGGTGCGACGCGACGAACAAGAAATGCTCAAATTCCGAAATTTCGGCCGCAAATCTCTGCAAGAGTTGAACAAAATTCTCGAAGAAAAAGGTTTGCATTTCGGCATGGACGTGGAGCGCTATTTAAAAAAGACCGATGAATAATTGATCAATCCTTTCTCATAGAGGACGTTGGAATGAGACATCTGAAATCAGGCAGAAAATTGGGACGCACTGCTTCCCATCGCAAAGCCTTGTTGACCAATCTGGCGACCGAAGTCTTCCGCCACAAGAGCATCGTGACGACGACGCCCAAGGCTAAAGAAGCGCGTTCGTCCATTGAACGGTTAATCACATTTGCCAAAAAGGGCGATTTGGCCGCCCGGCGACAGGTTCTCCGTTCCATTCGCGACAAGGCAATCGTCAAAGAGCTGTTCGAAACGATCGCTCCCAAATATGCCGAACGCAACGGTGGCTACACGCGGATCATCAAGATCGGCCATCGCAACGGTGACAATGCATCATTGGCTATCCTTGAGCTTGTCGGGTTTGAAGGCGTTAAAGCTCAGCGCCTCGAAAAGCAACGCCAGGATCGCAAAGAACGCGAGAAAAAGGCAGCCGAACAAACCAAGAGTGAAGAACCGGAAGACAACGAATAATCGCCGGTCAGAGAATCATACGCGGGCAATCTCCTGGTAGATTGCCCTTTTTTTTACAAGACGCACTATTCTTGCCGGAACTTTTACCCCAAAGTCAGGTAAAAGAACCAGAATTTATAGAGTTGAAAACTGGAATCCCGCATGCGAAATCTATTCACCCTCTTGTGTCTAACGCTTATTTTGGCCTCTTGCACCACCGAACGGCCGCTTCCGACCGGCTATGACCAGCTACAACGTCAAGATAAAGGTCAGGTTCTGGTGCAAACCTTTCTTCCCACCGAAACAGCGCACTATTGGCAAACACCAGTGGTTGGGTACAAAAGTACTCTGCTGCTTGGCCAGGAGCGAGAAACGCGCGCTTATACTGTACTGCGATTTTATCCGGGCACATCGCTGGATTCAACCACGACCATCACTTCAGCCGAATTGATCCTCAACCAAAGGATGGTCGTCGGCGAATCGGGAGATTCGCTTATCGCTCATGGTTATCGGCTGACTCGATCCGATTGGCAGGAATCCAATGTCACATGGGACTTTATATCAGAGTCGATCGACCGCAGTGAAGCCGTCACGCGACTCTCATTTCCTTTTGATTCCGACACGACAGAGGTGCGGGCACCTCTGTCAACCGACCTGGTCAAGGACTGGATTACCGCCGAGCCGCCAGCCGGTCTCATTTTGCTTTTTGATCAAGCCGATTTCATGGTCGGATTCGTCTCAACCGAATCCACCGATACGGAAGCCTATCTGCAGATCATTTCTGAAAAGGCTGACAGCGGATACGATACGACTCAGGTCTTGGTCAGCCATGATGCCACCGTTCTTGTTTCAGAGATAACGGATCCGCCGCTGACCAAAGCGAACAATCCGGCTTTGCTGCGAATCAGCAATCTCAGCGGATTTCGCACTCTTTTGCGCTTTGATCTTTCCGGTCTGCCGACCGAATCGACGATCCATCAGGCGATGTTGACCTTGCCGCTGGACGAATCCGAGAGTCGTACTCAAGCCTACGGCATGGCTTTGATGGCTAAACCGGTTATTACCGATTCGCTCTGGTCTTTGGAAACGCTCGAGGTCGACAGCACTGGTCAGGCCCCGGTCGCCGTGGCGCTTGGCAGCAATGCTTCGGTATCCTTTTCTTCGACCACATCTATCACGACCATGAACTCGATAGTACAGGCAATTGTATTTAAACGCCTCACTTACTATGGTTTTCTTGTTGAATCAACCGATTACGGCCTCGATGCATCCCAATTGGCGATTCGCAATGAGGCAGGGGATTCTACCCAGGTACCGACTCTGAGAGTGACCTATTCACTCCCTGCGGCACCGAAATTTTTCAATTAATGTAAATTCGATCACGCGGTCACTGGGATTTATGATGAAAAAGAGATGCCTGATTTTTTTGCTTTTTTTGCCCGTCGCATTATTTGCCGACTCTTTTTATTCCTCTCGTGGGCTGGGACTGGTCAATTATTTCTCTTCCAGCCGTTCCGTTGGCATGGGTGGGGCCTCAATGGCTGTGCGTGAACGGATGTCGCTCAATCCGATCAACCCGGCGGCCATTCACATCGACGGCTTGACCTCCATCTCGGCCGATTATCAGTTCGAATCGGTGGATTCCGAAAGCCGTGAGGGAAAAGTCAATACGCGCGATGGTCGACCGGCGGGATTTAAATTCGTTGTGCCGCTTTATTATCAGTTGAATCTGATCACCAGTCTGACGCCCCTGCAAAGTTCCAAATACACACTGGCTCTGAAAAACAGCGATAGCGAACTCGATTATGAACGCAAAGTAGTCGGACATGGCGGCATCTCTTCTGGAAATTTCGGGGTTGTTTACCATTTTGGCAAGCGACTAAGTGTTGCCGGGCTCTTAAATTTCTATTTCGGCACCCACAACGAAGAGTGGAAAACGGATTTTACTTCAACCTTTTATGTCGACGGCACCGACGAGATCACCAGTCATTTTCGCGGTGTGGGCGGATCGGCAGCGATTTTTTATCAGCTCTCCTCCAATTTCGGACTAGGCGCCGTCTATAAAAGTGGAACAACTCTGAACGTGGAAACCAAGACCACGTTGGATTCCAACTATGATACTCCGGTTTCCGCTCTATCGGTCAAGTATCCCGACGCAGTTGGTGCCGGTTTTGCCTGGAAGGTACGCAAAGTGCTGATGGCCGGCGATTTTTATCTGCAGCGATGGAGCAATTATCGCGTTGCCGGTATCGACAGCGAAAAGCTGAAAACCTTTTGGCATGCGGGAGGGGGCATCGAATACAACGACACCGAGAATGTTTTTGCGCCGTATCGACGCCGCATGTTCTATCGGTTGGGCGCTTATATGGCGCAATTATCGATGCAAACCGTATCCGGAGAGGCCATTAACGAGCATTTTATCTCCGCAGGCGTCGGTCTTCCTTTTCACGGCAACCGCGGTCGAATCGATCTGGCGATCGAAATCGGTCAGCGCGGTGATCTGGAATCCGGCTTTTTCAAGGAGACGATCGCCCGGTTTTCCGGCACCATCAGCGCAAGCGAGTTGTGGTTTCACCGCCCTGTACGATGATGGCTCCAACCGATTTGCCGTATTCGCCGCATTGCCCCGCCACGCTTTTGGTCTGTCCCAAACCGATCGGCAACAGCCATTGACCTGAGCGCTCCAATGAACTAAAAATTTGTTGCATTTTTCTCAACTTTTCTTTAATGTGTATGGATTGATGTGAGAGTGACTATCCCACCATAAACGAATCAATTGTATCGGCACTCACAAGCCTTCAGATCATAAAGAGAGGGGGGTGTCTGTACGAACGTGGATATCGGTCGTCAATTGATCCGGTATCCGATACGGCATGTAGCCAGCGCAATTTTCAGATCACAACCAGGAGGATGGTTCAGTGGCAGGAAAAAGACTAGCGGCAGGGGTGATTGTTTTGGTCATTGCCTCAATTTTTATCGGTATGGGGCTCATGTCGGGATGTGCGACGACGGAAACCGTGGTTACGATCAGCCCGGAGCGACAAAAGGCGATCGACGATTCGCTGCGGCAGATCTGGGACCGGCAATTGAATCTCGCCTGGAGTCTCGGCTATGAGAATTATAAAAACAAAATGTTTTCGGATGCGATTCCGCATTTGTGGAAAGTCACAGAATTGGATACAGTCAAACGCTTCCCCCTGGTTTATAATGTCCTTGGCGACAGTTACTACAAATTGAATGTGCCGGACAGTGCTGAAATCGCTTATCGTATGGGCTCCGAATTATATCCGGAAAAAGCCTACTATCATCGCAATCTGGCCTATATCTTGACCGCAAAAGGCGAAAATGAGGAGGCGATCGAACAGTATTTTACTTCGATCGAGCTCGATGAGGATCCAAAAGTGGATGATTTCCGGGTTTTAGGAAATCTGCTCATATCCGCCAACCGCCTCGATGAAGCCCTTGACGTCTATGAAAAACTGGTTCAATTGGATCCGAGCGATGTGGAGGCACAAAAGGTCTATGCCCAGATCCTGCAGTCGACCGGCGATATCGAAGCTTTTATCGCCCAGCAGGAAGAGGCCCTGACCAAGGAGCCGGACAATACACGCTTGATGTTCAGCCTGGGAGAAACCTATTTCAAACGTGGTGAATACGAAAAAGCCATCCAAAAGTTCAAAAGCCTGTTACAGCTTCGACCGGAAGATGCTTTTTCCTGGGAATATCTCGGAAGCGCCCAGCAAAACATCGGCAAATACCGCGATGCCATCAGCACCTATGAAAAAGTTATCGAGCTCAGGCCGGAAAACGTCAAGGCGCTTTGTGAAATGGCTTCCTGTTACCGCGAGCTCAAGCAGTTTAGCAAGGCCCGGTCTGTGGCGCGGCAGGCGATGCAGATCCGTCCCGGTTATGGATTGGCGCATATTGTTGTCGGCGAAGTTTATGAATCGACTGTTGACGCCTGTGTCAGCTCGCGCGAAAATCGTAAAATCACCATTGACGACAAACTGGTATACCGCCACGCCTATGAGGAATATCAAAAGGCGACCCGTGATCCGCAATTTGCCGATTTGGCCCGGCGCAAAATGGAATACATTCGACCCGATATCCCAACCAAAGAAGACGAGTTCATGCACCAGGGAAAAACACAAGCCCGTCTCGATTGTTATCAGTGGATTTATTGAGCCAGTTATTTTTCGGCAAGGCGGCAGGCCTATCAAAGCCTGCCGTCCACTGTTTTTAACCGGTTGCACCACCAACCGGCCGGGGGTAGGGGAGCTTTGTGCTGGCTGAGCTTGTCAACAAGCGGATGATCGAGCAGGCAAACCGCGCACGAATAACCGGACGGAAAGCGATATGCATAACTTGAAAAAAGCTGATCCCGATGTTTACGCGGCTATCCAACACGAGTTGCATCGTCAAAATGAAAAGTTGGAATTGATCGCCTCGGAAAATTTTACCAGCGTTGCCGTGCTGGAGGCGATGGGTCAGGCGATGACCAACAAATATGCCGAAGGCTATCCGGCCAAACGCTATTACGGCGGATGCGAATTCGTCGATGTGGTCGAGAACCTTGCCCGCGATCGCGTCAAAAAACTCTTCAATGCCGATCACGCTAATGTCCAGCCTCATTCAGGATCGCAAGCCAATATCGCGGCCTATTTTTCTTTTATCGAGCCCGGCGACAAAGTGATGGGAATGGACCTGGCGCATGGTGGGCATTTGACGCATGGAAGTCCGGTTAATTTTTCCGGCCGTTTTCTCCAAGTGGTTCACTATGGAGTCGATCAGTCGGGTTATATTGACCTCAATCAGGTGGAGAGCCTGGCGCGCAAGGAACGTCCGCGTTTGATCGTTGTCGGTGCCAGCGCCTATTCACGGAAAATCGATTATGCCGGATTTCGCCAGATTGCCGATCGAATCGGCGCCGTCGTGATGGCGGATATCGCTCATCCCGCCGGACTCATAGCCGCAGGGTTGATTCCAACGCCAATTCCATATTGTCAGGTGGTCACTTCCACGACCCATAAAACTTTGCGAGGTCCGCGTGGTGGTCTGATCCTTGTTGGGCGCGATGGCGAAAACAACCGGGGCATCAAGACACCCAAGGGACGGCTGAAAAAGATTTCCGAAATAGTCGATTCGAATGTTTTTCCCGGCTTTCAAGGCGGACCGCTGATGCATGTTATCGCCGCCAAAGCCGTGGCGTTTCAGGAAGCGTTGCAACCGTCGTTCATCGCCTACCAAAAGCAGGTGATCGCCAATTCCCAAGCCCTGGCTCAGGCTCTGATCGATCTCGGATTCGATCTCGTTTCAGGCGGCACCGACACCCATCTGATGCTTTTAGATCTGCGCAACCGTTCGATTACCGGTCGAGATGCCGAACAGGCTTTGGAAAACTCTGGCATCACCGTCAACAAAAATATGGTACCCTTTGATGATCAGAGCCCGTTTGTAACCAGCGGAATCCGTATTGGAACACCGGCATTGACCACCCGTGGTATGAAAGAAAAAGAGATGGTCGTCATTGCCGCTTGGATCGATCGTGTGTTGCGCGATCTGGACAGCAAAAGTGTGCATCAAAAAACGGCTGCAGATGTCAAAGATTTATGCCATCAATTTCCTCTCTATACCGATCTTATCGATTGAATCGATTTTTTTTGTATCATCTGATTCCGATTCTTTTGCGCATGTCATTTAGGCCAGCGAGATGAGATGTCCTTTTTGCAGTTATCATGATACCAAAGTCATCGATTCGCGTACCCGCGATGGCGGTCGGACCATCCGTCGACGGCGCGAATGCCTCAAATGCACCCGCCGATTCACCACACGGGAACAAGTGGATCACATTCCGCTCTGGGTGGTTAAGCGCGACGGCAGGCGCGAGGAATTCGACCGGCAAAAATTGATCAAAGGAATCCAATTCGCCTGCACCAAACGAACCGTTTCCATGGGCATGATTGAGGGAATTGTTTCAAAAATCGAATACCATCTGCGAGATCAAACGATTGAAGAGATCGAGGCCCAGAAGATTGGTGAAATGGTAATGAAAGAGCTTCGGGAAATCGATGAAGTCGCTTATGTGCGTTTCGCCTCGGTCTATCGCAACTTTAAAACCAAAGAAGAGTTTTTACAGCAAGTGAAACAATTAAAAGAATGACCCTGATTCGGTGACAACCGAATCAAAATCCATGCGATTCCTTATAAAATTGTGGCACTTTTGTGTTTGTCACCCCTTGCAAAGACTATTCAATTTATTTTGTGAGATTTTCGGTGCTTATCACCGAATTCGGGAATGATTGATTGTCAAGGGGGCGATCGTATCCGACTGATTTTTGGAGATTCGGCGAATTGAATTGAATCGGGGTTGTCGTCATTGGAGCAACCCAATCGAAACCGTGATTCTATACAAGGGCAAAGGAGCGAGTATTGCGATTGTTTCGCGTTCGATCGTTTGATGGCGGAGTGCATCCTCCGGAATACAAGGAAAGAACGGAAAAACAGGCGATTGAAAAGTTGCCATTGCCTCCGACCGTTACGATTCCGGTGCAGCAGCATATTGGAATTCCGGCAAAACCGATTGTACAAGCAGGCGCTCAGGTACGGGTGGGTGATTTGCTCGCCGAGGCGGGAGGTTTTGTCTCTGTGCCGGTGCATGCCCCGATTTCTGGCACCGTGACTGCGGTCGAAGAACGGCCACATCCTTTGGGCAACCAGGTTCTGTCGGTGATTATCGAAGGCGACGGTGAGGATGACTGGAATCCAGCG
>JAFGJN010000062.1 GCA_016929055.1 Candidatus Zhuqueibacterota bacterium | reverse complement strand
GCATCATCCACGGCCCCATGATAATGGAAGAAAAGACGGCGCTGAAAACGATGGCGACAAAAACCTGGGGTGTGATCAGCCCGGCTTCCAGCGCCATGAGCGCGACCACAATCTCCATCATGCCGCCGGGTGTGTGAGCGATGGCGATGAGATCGCGATTGACGCGCGGCACGCGAGTCGCCGTCACGCCAAGCCAGGCGCCGATATAGCGGCTGCTGATTCCAATGACGGTGATAAGCGCAACCAGCGGCAGGTCAAAGTGGGCGACAAAGTCCAGCTTGATGCCGATATTGGCGAAAAAGAGCGGCACAAAGAGCGAATGCACCATCTGCGATATGATACCGCGTGTCTGCTCGGACACACTCTTGGCTTCACCCACCACGATTCCAGCGATGAAAAATCCGAAAAGGGCATGAATGCCCAGTTTATGGGTTAAGGTTCCGAACAGCAAGCCCAACAGAACCGTGATGGTCAGCGACGTCGCCGGTTCGGGCAGTTCGCTTTTATGAATTTTGTCGAAGAATTTGGTCGATACGTTTCTGCCCAAAGTCAGAGCCAATGCCGCAAATCCCATGGTGCCGGCCAGGAGCAGGGCGATCGAGCTCACGGCCACCGTGACGCTGGTAAAGAGCCCGAGAATGATGGTGAACAGAACCCAGCCGATGATGTCGTTAACCGTCAAGGCGGACATGACGAGAAAGCCGAGATCGACCTTGAGCAGATTCAATTCGTGCAGAACACGCGCCGCCACCGGCAGAGCGCTGATGGTCATGACCGTGGCCATAAAGAGCGAAAAGATCAGCCGTTGTTGGGGATCGATCAGATAGCGCGCCGGCAGAAAATAGACGGCGGCGAACGAGATGATCATAGGGACGACGATATCGGCCAGGGCGATAAAAAAGGCGCTGCTGCGCTGCCGCCAGGCGATGGAAAAGTCGATCTCCAGCCCGGTATCCAGAAGCAGAAAAAATACCCCCAGCCAGGCGACGGTTTCGAGCATGTTTTGCTGGATCATGTCGGGTGGAAACAACGCCAGCTGCACACCCGGCAGAAAACGTCCCAGAATGGTCGGCCCCAGCAGAATACCGACGAGAATCTCGGCGGTCAACGCCGGCTGCTTCCATTTTTTAAACACTTCTCCCAGTCCCCGGGCACAGCCCATCAGAATCAACAGCTGGACAAGGAAAAGGAAAATGTGGTGTTCGTCAAGATAATGCATGCAGAGGCCTCATTGTTCTCGTGAAAAAGCCCGGCCGGGTGCGGCCACGGGTGGCCGTTTTTTGCACCGCATTAATAATCCAGTGCGGATTCAGCAGTGTCCGGTTGACAAATCGAACACATGCGATACAGATTGAAAAGATTATGCTAACATTCGTTTTATTGACAGGAGCGCGCGTTCCGGGTTACAGCGGTTTGCGCTCAATCCGGAACGGGGCCCAGCTCGGGCATAAATGTATGCAGCACGGCCAGACTCAGGCGTTGGCTGCTGACCCGGTATCGGTTCATAAAGACGATAACCGTGGTTTCGGCTTGAGGAAAACGCGAAAAATGGGCGACAAAACCGGCGACCTGGCCGCCGTGGCTCTGTTTTTTCATCCCTTTATACGGCTTGACGTTCCACCCCAGGGCATAGCCGGTGCTGTCGCCGTTGGCCAGAATGGCCTGCGTCCACATTTTGCTTTTGGCGTTTTCACTCAGCAGCGTTTCGCCATCGAGCGCCCGCTCCCATTTGACCAGGTCGTGGACGGAGGAGACCATTCCGCCTGCGCCTAGGGTGGATGTGGTTTCGGTCGGATTGCGGTTGATCAGCCGTCCGGTTTTGTCGATCCAATAGCCGGAAGCGCGGTGGCGAATGATGGCCTCTGGATCGGCCAGGCGGGTCTGGTTCATGCCCAGCGGATCGAAAATGCGGGAAGCCAGGACCCGGCCGAGCGGGAGACCTTCGATGCGCTCGACAATTCGACTGAGCAAATAGTAACCGGTATTGCTGTAATACCATCCCGTGCCGGGAGGAAAATCCATGGGACGGGAATGAGCGATACGGATTACCTCTTCCGGGGTTAGGCGAAAACGATAGACATCGTAAGAGCGAATCTCTTCATAGTCGGGAATCCCGGAGGTGTGGGTCAGCAATTGATAGAGCGTTATTCCCATCCACTCGCTCGGCAGTTCGGGCAAATAGCAGTGAATCGGGTCGTGCAGGTCGAGTTTGTTCTCCTGAGCGAGCAACAGAATAGCCGCGGCGACAAACTGTTTGCTGATCGATCCGATTTCAAAGACCGTGCTGTCGGTGACGGGTACGGAGAGTTGGACGTCAGCCAACCCATAACAACGCAGATGCACCAGCTCGCCGCGAACGACCACCGCGGTCAGGGCGCCGGGAACGCTGTTTTCCCGCAGAAATGCCTCGATCCACCGATCCAGGCTGTCCAGCTTTGCCTCGCTCGGTTGCACCGTCTGGCTGCCGGCCGCGGCTGGCAACATCAGCGCCAGGAGCGCGATCACCAGAATGCAGCTCCGGATTTGCGTCATTCGCGCACAAGAAAATATCATTCGTTCCTCCCCATAGAGGTTGCTGCCCCGGTTCGATTTCTTCAACCCAGGCATCGGACTTAATTTTCAGCTGCTGAACAACTCTGTGCGCTCGGGCGTTTGCCCGTGAATGTTTTTCATGAGGCTCCACAGGCACACCACAGAAATCGCATTCATCATCGGTATGATGAAAATGACCGGAATGACGTTGACGCCATTGATCGCCATGGCGATGATTTTGGCTGTCAAGGCCGTCATCAAAAGCGCCAGGAAAACAAAATAAACAGTCCCGAATAAATAACCCAACGGTTTTTTGTCGATCAGGAGCAGTCCCGAGACAAAAGCGAGCGGCAGCAGCAATCCGAGATCGAATCCCTGAACGATCAAGGTGGTGTAATGGTCGAGCGAGTCGGGATAGATCGAGCCGTCCAGGAGCGGCGGCACAACCACGCTCAACCAGAGCAAGGCGATGGCGAGCGAATTGAAAATCAGAAAACCGCCCACCCATCCGCTCGGCGTTTGAGCGGAAAAGCAGGACGCCGTTTTTCTGGGCTCCAGAACGCCGATCGACAACAGCAGGGCAAAAAACGAACAGGCGAGCAACAGCACATAGACAAGGAACAAGGCGTTGTACATGCCCATGGCGGTATAAAAGAGATAGGTGACGAAAAAATAAGCGACTGTTCCTGCCAGGAGGAAATGGCTTCTGAGGGATTTTTTCCAATAACCGATCAGAGAGACGATCAAAAGCGGAAGGGCGACAAACAGGGTGACATAATCCTGCGCGATTCCCTGCACGGCGACATCGGCGGACATGTGCTGATAGATTCCCCGGCCATAGATCTGCACGCTCTTGCCGCGTATCGATTCGTATTCCCAGACGCCGCTGCCGTCGGTGCTGAAAATGCCGGACAGGGTCGCGACGGCCGAAGCGATGGCGATGATCCCGACAAGAATCGTGACGGTTTTTCTCTGCATTCTATTCTCCTTTCATCGGCGGATTTGGGCAAAGGCGAACCGCCAAGCGGTTTGGTTCGGTGTCGCCGCCGCTGTCGCCGTTAAACGCGATCGGATTCTTTTTCATCTTTGATTGAAGGGAACCCGGCGGAAACGGCATTGATAATGGCCAGGACAAAAAAGGCGATTCCGGCCAGTTCGGCGATGCCGGGAAATACGGACGACAGCATCAGATAGGGTTGAGCGGCGGCCCACAGCAAAGCGGCCATTGCGGCCAATCCAAGGGCAGCCTGCACCATTCGCCGTTTTCTGTTTTTGAGCGACAGCGGTGCCAGACGGCGGGTTCCCTTGAACAAACCTCGCACCAGGCGATAGAGCTGGATCAGTGAAACCATCACCACACCAGCGATGAGTACCTGCAAGGCATGAATGCCGAGAGTGATTCGGCTCATTTTCACCGAGCCCAGTCCGCTCCATTTGGCCCAGTCATCGAGCACCCGTGCCATCAGCGGCCAGCTGCGCTGGCTGTTGGTCAGAATCACGATGCCGTCGCCTGATTCCGGGACAGAATGGAAATGGGTCATCCAGCCGTGTCCCTGTCCTCCGTGCCAGACCGCCTGCCGGCCGTCGGGGAGCGTTTCCAGAAAATGGCCGAAACCATAAGCGTCGGCGACGACACCGAAAAGCCCGGGAATCTCGACACGGGGTGTGTAGATCAGGGAGAGGGTCGAGTCGTGCAAAACCGGCCGTCCCGGCCCATCAACAGCCCTTATCCCGGCTGCGACGAAACGGGCGACATCCTCGACCGTTGCATAGAGCCCGCCGGAAGCTTTGGCGGGATAGACATAAGCCGGCACCGGGTTGCCCTTGAGGTCATAGCCGGTCGGAATACGATCGCGCACAGCCTCGTTCCAGACAAAACCGGAGGTGTGCATGCCGAGGGGGTGCAACACCTCATCGGCCATCGTGTCGGCAAAATCCCGTCCGCTGACCTCCTGCACCAGCAGTTCCAGCAGATTGAATCCGGTGTTGGCGTAAATAAAGCCGGTTCCGGGTTCGCGCACCAGTCGCGCTTCGCGGCTGAGATAATCCTGCAAAGACGGCATATCGCTCTGCGGTGCATACTCTTCGCCGATCGTGCCCAGGGGCATGCCGGCGCTGTTGCTCAACAGCCGTCTGATCGTGACCGCATCGTGTGAGAATTCCGATTCCGGCAGCTTCCAGCCGGCGAGGTGCTGTTCTACCGGGTCATCGAGATCGATCAAGCCCTGTTCGACCAACCGCATGACGCCCCAGGCAGTGACCGATTTGGAGATCGATTCCACCCGACAAACAGCATCGACCTCCATTCGACGCTTGTGTTGCAGATCGGCAAAACCCCAGGCGTCGGACCACGCCAATTGTCCGTCGCGGACAAGCGCCAGCGTCAGTCCCGGCACATTGTAGCGATCCATCAATCGCGGGATCGTTTGATCGAGATGGTCGACAAACGCTTCGAGCGAATCGGTTGTTCGGATCGCTGTAGGCTTGCAGGCCAGGCTCAAGGCCAGCAGCAGTGCAAGGCCGAAAACGCG
>JAFGJN010000061.1 GCA_016929055.1 Candidatus Zhuqueibacterota bacterium | reverse complement strand
CGACCCCACGCGCGGCATCGACGTCGGCGCCAAGACCGAAATCTATCAGATCATCAACGGCCTGCTTGAAAAAGGCATCGGCATCGTTCTGGTCTCATCGGAACTGCCCGAGCTCCTGGCCATGTCCGATCGCATCGCTGTTCTCTGCGAAGGCCGCCTGACCGCCACTCTCGACCGTGGTAAAGCCACCGAACAGACCATCATGGCTGCCGCCACCGCTTTTCGTCCCTGACTCGATCCGAACGACCGCAGCATCCCCTTTGATGTGTAACTTTTCGGCCCCCTTGCGCGTTTATATCTGTGAGAAAACGCAGAAAGCCGGATTTCAACCTTTCAACCGTCATGGACAGTGCATGCACGCATCACTGCGAAAAAAACGATTCCAGCTGCTGGTTCATCGCTACAGAGACGCGCTTTATTCCTATGCGGTTTATTTTCTCGGCAACACACAAGATGCGCAGGATGTGGTGCAGGAGGTGCTGGTGAGAACCTGGAAAAATCTGGATGCGATTCAAATCGGCGCTTCAAAAACCTGGATGTTTCGCACGACGCGCAATCTCTGCATCGATTGCGAACGCCGCAAAACTGCGCGAAGAAAATACACCGAACCCCTGGAGACCGTATTGCCCTGTGCAACCGATTCCATCGACCATCCCGATGTGCTTTTCGACCAGCAGGAACTGGGCCGACAGATCGATTTGGCGTTGAAGCAACTGCCACCGCATTTGCGTTCGGTGATCATACTGCGCGAAATCGAGGGGCTCAGCTATAAAGAAATCGCCGCACAACTGGAGGCGCCGCTCAATACAGTTAAAGTCACGCTCATGCGCGCTCGCCAGGCCCTGCGGCAAAACATGGAAACGATCATGAAATCCGAGTCGACACCATGAAAGAAAAGACGAAATCCTGCCAATCCGAGCTGCTGCTGCGCATGGCCTTTGGCGAACTTGGATTTTGGCAACGGCGACGGCTTGGACGCCACCTGAAAACATGCGACTCTTGCGCCCGATCGCTGGCAACCACTAGCCGAATCGCCCGCGAATTGCACGGTAAAACAAGGGTACCGTGTCCCGAGACGCTTGTCAATGACGTCTGGCACAAAACGATCGCCGAGCCGCAGCAAAACTCGAAAAGAGCAGAGTCGGCCCGTTTCGGTCGGCCCCTGGCCCTGGCGCTGGTCGCAGCGCTGCTTCTGGTGGTGGTCGCTGGTATCTACCGCCATACCGGTCAGTCGCCGTCAAGCGAACGCTTTAGCGCTCAGGAGATCCGCCAGGCCCAGGAAGACACGCACAATGCGCTGCAGATTCTTTCCCGCGTGATGCGGCAAAACCGCCAGGCAGTGGAGCGCTCGATGCTGCCGCCCATTCTCAGTCCGCTCGAGAAAAGTATGAAAAACACGATACAATCCCTATTCTATGGAGGATGACCATGAAACGCCTCTCGATTATCGCTTTGCTGCTGATTTTTGCTCTTGGCGGCCAGGCACAGACCACCGATGCAAAAAAACTCGTCGGCTATGTCGATCTCGGGAAATATTTCGATATCGATCCCAAAGCGGTAAAAACCGAAGTCGAGATCAGCAATCCCCTCTTGTCGCTGGTGGCCAAAGCAAGCGAGGGGGAAGATGAAAAGCTTTCGCAACTGCTGAATCAGCTGCAACTGATCAAGGTCTATACCCTTGCCACAGATGAAAAACGGCTAGAGTCGATTCAGGAAAAGATCGAACGACTGGATACAAAATTGAAATCGGAAAAATGGGATCGCTTTTTGCGCGTTCGCGAAGGTGAAGAGCTGACCAACGGCTATCTGAGACTGGATGGCGGGAAAATCAGCGGATTTACACTGTTGTCGGTAGACGGCAGGGAAACCGTGCTCATCAATATCGTCGGCAACCTGGACCTCGAATCACTGAACCGGTTGTCCAAAACCTTTGATCTTCCCAAACTCGATTCTCTGGAACAAAAACCCTGAGTCCGAGCAAGGGGGACGCGCTTTAATAAACGGAGATTTGACCCATGCAACGCTCGTTGATTCTCATCCTGTCGATCGGGCTGGCCCTGACATTTGGCGGCTGCCGGAAAACGGATGCTCCTTTCGAGGCCTTGACCACCCGCATCCTGGAGCAACTCTCTCCGGAAAATCAGGCCGTTCTCGACAAAAGAGTCACCCTTTCCAAACCCCTGCTTCGCCTGGCCGGCTGGATCGTCAAAGCAGCCGACGAAAAAGAAACGCACGAGCTCTTGACGCAACTGCAACGACTGGATGTCGCTGTTTATCATCCGCATCGCGGAAGGTTTGATACAATCGCAGCGGACGTGAACCTGGATTGGCTGCAAACGCTCGGCTATGAACCGAGCGCAAAGATCAGTCAGAAAGATGAACGCATCTTGATCTTTTTTCGCACAAAAGAGGAACATGAAAACGAGATGCTGACTCTGGTTTTTACTCCGGATGAATGGATCATTCTTCGATTCAGGGGAGAAATCGACCGTTTGTTGGCGCTGACGGTTTTTCAGGATGCAAAACAAATCCGGCATATCAGCCGAAAGCACAGCTAGAGATCAAAGGGCGCTGTGCTGCGGCCAGACCTTGCCGCCGATCTCGGCCGCCTGCAACTCCCCTTCACCGGAAACCGTCGAATAGCGCACCGGACCGACGTTTCGGGCCAACCACCACACAACTTCGCCAGCCAAAAAAGGCTGCTCCGGGGCATCGAGGTAAAGGGTGCTCACGCGCATTTTGATACAGTCGGGAAAATCTCCCGCCGGAACACGGACGCTTTCGATGGAATCGATCGTATAGATCACACGCACCCGCAGGGCAACTGCAAGTGAATCCCTTCGTATCTCCACTCCCTGCACCACTTTTTTTTCACCAATTTCGTTCGAAAACGGCGACAACAGGAGAGGTGGATCGAACGCCAGATTGGGCAAAACACCCGGGAACGGCTCAAACGCGGTCCATTCCACCGCGTCTTTTGTCAGGCGGCAGTGTATCCAACTGGAGGGATTATTCAAAGAATCGACACTGGCGATTCGAAAGTGCGCCAAAGGCGTTTCCCCCTCCTGTTCGGCAACCCATAACGTTTTCAGCGGACCGCTGAAAACCCAGCGGTTGTTGTGCTGCAAAGGAAAGTAATTCTGCGGCACAAAAGGTGCGGAACATGAAAGCAAAGAGATCACCGTCGCAGCCACGACGCCTGATAAAATACGCAATCCCATCTCTATTTCCTTCCTCAAGCCCTATCTCGGATTCATTGCGATCGGTCTTTTTGCCAAAATTCGATAGGGCTCAATCAAAAGCCATCACACGAATGAGACCGATGGTTGCGCCGGAATCATCCGTGGTGACCGCATCGCTGACGGAATAAATCGTCTTGACATTATTTTCCTTGATATAGCGATTGACCTTTTCATCCAGCTCTTCGAGCTGGCCAATCGTCTTATAGATTCGCAAATCCGAGGTAAAGGTTACGACCTGAGGCATATTTTTCCTCCTGACTCGTCTTGATATCGATTGTTATCGTCCCTCATCATCTGATTGTTCCGAATCATACTCGTGAAGTGCCTTTTTCAGCGTATTCCAGGCCAGAGTCGCGCACTTGATCCGGGTCGGGAATTCGGAAACGCCCTGCAGCGCCATCAGCTCTTCCACTTGCGGATCGAGTTGATCGATTTCACCCTTGACCAATGCCTGAAACCGTTCAATCAACTCCAGTATCTGGTCGACGGTTTTGCCTTTGACATAGTGGGTCAGAAGCGATACCGATGCCTGACTGATCACACATCCCTGACCCTCAAAGCTGATTTCCCGCACACGGTCGCCGTCGAATTTGAGATTGAGCGTCACCTCGTCGCCGCAAAAAGGGTTTTTGGCCTGAAGGCGTTTATCGGGATCAGACATTTTTCCCTGATTGCGGGGATTCTTGTAATGATCGAGAAGAATCTCTTGATACAAATCGTCTAGAGCCATTTTGCAAAATAGTCCCTGGTTTCACTCACTGCCTTGACGAATCGGTCGATTTCTGACTCGTCGTTATAGAGATAAAAACTGGCGCGCGCCGTGGCAGGCACCTCGAGTTTTTTCATCGCCAACTGAGCGCAATGGTGTCCGGAACGGATGGCGATGCCTCTCTGATCGAGAAGCGTCGAGATGTCGTGGGGATGGATGCCGGTGATCTCAAAAGAGACAGCCGGACCGCGATCTCCTGGCGGCCCAAAAACGCGCACGCCCGGAAGCGCTTGTAATTGCTCGACAGCCCGCCGGATCAGGCCGGTTTCGTGCCGGTGAATCGCATCGATACCGATCTCTTGCAGAAACTCGACCGCCGCTCCCAGGCCGATGGCGCCGGCGATGTTGGGCGTACCGCCTTCGAATTTCCAGGGTAGGTCGTTCCAGGTGGAAGTTAAAACCTGCACCGATTCGATCATGTCACCGCCGAACTGCACCGGATTCATCTCGTCCAGCAGTTCTTCGCGCGCATAGAGCACACCGATTCCGGTCGGCCCGAGCATCTTGTGCCCGGAAAAAGCGAAAAAATCGACTCCCAGCGCTGTCACATCCACCTGTTGATGCGGAACGCTTTGGGCGCCGTCCACCAACACCCGCGTGCCGTTGTCATGCGCCAGTTGAACGATCTCGGCAATCGGGTTGACCGTCCCCAATGCATTGGAAACATGGGCGATCGCAAGCAATCGAGTCCGCGTCGACAACAGGTTGCGCAAAGCATCGAGATGGAGCCGACCCTCTTTGTCCATCTCCCACAGGCGAATGCGAGCCCCGGTGCGTTGGGCCAGCATTTGCCAGGGAACGATGTTGCTGTGGTGTTCCAGCTCGCTAAAGATGATTTCATCGTCCGCCTTTAAAACCCGATCGCCCCATCCGACAGCGACTGTATTGATCGCCTCGGTGGTGCCGCGAACAAAAACAACTTGTCGCTCCGAGACGGCACCGATAAACCGGGCGATCGTTTTTCTCGCTCTTTCGTACTCGACGGTCGCCTTTTCGGCGATACGGTAGGTGCCGCGATGGGTATTGGCGTTATACTCTCGATAATACCGACTGACCGCCTTGATCACAGAATCCGGTTTCTGCGTCGTGGCAGCGCTGTCGAGATAGATCAGATCCCGATTTTCTCTTTGAGCGAAAATCGGAAATCGTTCCCGGATTTCACGGATATCCACCGCTTTTTTTTCTTCAGAGTTTATCTGCATCACTTTGCTTCATCAAGTTCGATTTGTACGAGACCCTCGCGCAAATGAACGGGGTATACCTCGATCGCTTCATGGGCCGGAAGCGACAGCGCTTCGCCTGTCTGCAGGTCAAAAGAAGCACCGTGCATCGGACAGACAATGACGCCCTTGTTGGCATAGCCATCGGAGAGGGGAAAATTTTCATGCGAACAGCGGTCTTGCAGGGCATTAAAGTCATCGCCGTCGCGCACCAGCACAATGTCTCGATCTCCGGCACGAAAGCGACGAACTGTCTTTTCAGGCAATTCGTCCGCCCGGCATAAAGTCACGATCGTTCCCACGTGGGTCTCTCCCGGTAAAACAAATAAAATAGAGTATCATCCAGTCATTTTTTTTTTGCCGCCGACAAACCCGTTGTTTGCCAAGCAGCAAATCGGATAATCAATATACGCGTTTTATTATAACAGTCCAAGTTCTAGTTTGGCTTCGTCGGACATCAGGCTTTGATCCCAGGGCGGATCCCATACCACATTTACCCTGACCTCGGTGATGGCTTGCGCTTTTCGCAATCGCCGCTCGACCTCGCGTGGCAGCGATTCTGCCACCGGACAGGCGGGTGAAGTCAGCGTCATCTCGATTTCCACCAAACCCGTTTCCGTGATGTTCAGTTCATAAATCAGACCGAGGTCATAGATGTTGACGGGTATCTCGGGGTCATAAATATCGCGCAAAATATCGACCACCGTGTCCAGCCGTTGTTCGAGTGTTTCATTGAGATTGTGTTTCATCCGTCGCCCTTTTTGCACTCTTTAAAGCGAACCGCCGCGACCGATCGACGGCAAACTCTCCAATTTTTGCATCACCCGTTCATCCAAAGAATCTCGAATATCCTGGCGTCGAACCCGCCGCAGCACATCACCGGCAAAAGAGTGAATCATCAGCTTTTTCGCTGTTTCTAAACCGATCCCTCGCGAGCGCAGGTAATGAATGCCCGCCAAATCCAGGCGGCCGACGGTGCCACCATGAGTACAGCGAACATCATCGGCAAATATCTCCAGCATCGGCTGGCTGTCCAC
Organism: Candidatus Zhuqueibacterota bacterium; assembly: GCA_016929055.1. Lineage (GTDB taxonomy): Bacteria > Zhuqueibacterota > Zhuqueibacteria > Residuimicrobiales > Oceaniaggregativiventaceae > Sulfursilanivivens. The sequence continues at coordinate 21,938 of JAFGJN010000061.1, read as the reverse complement.
CGAGGCATCGTCGGACAGCAACAGGTTTTTGTTGTTCTGAACGGCATCGGTTTTTTGAGCCGGACGCCTGACGAAAATCTTGCCATTGAAAACAGCATGGGCGCGTTCATCCAGTATGCCCTTGTAGAGCTGCCGGCTGTTGCTGTTAGCTCCGGCATGATCCATAAAGGTATGGTGGTCGATGGATTGTCTGCCCCCGGCGATATAAAGACCATCGAGCACGGTCGTTGCCCCCTCTTGCTCTGAAAGCGCATGCACATCGTTGCGCACCCATCCGCCGCCCAGCACCAGCGATAGCGATGTCAAATGGCTGTTCGCCGCTTGATGGCTGTACTGCGCAGAAACATGAAAAGCTCGGTCGTCGTGGCGCAAGAGCCGAATATGATCGACAACAGCTTCGCGATCGACAAAAATCTCCGAAAGCGGATTGGTAAAGGTCGAGTATTCCCCCTCGATCGAAGCCACGATTTCAACGACACTCGCCTGACTGTGGTGTTCGAAATTCATCCAGACGCGCGGATGAATCACCACCTGTCCGAAACGCGTGTCGATGAGATGGAGAATTTGTATGGGCTCCTCGATTGCCTCCCCTGCTTTCACCGTCACAGCCACTCCCTCGCGGTAGAGGGCGCTGTTCAAGGCAGCAAATGTCGATGCGCTGTGGGGCACGAGTTTGCCAAGCGTTGCCGGCGGATTTTCGGAAAACCGGTCAAGCATAAGACCGGCTGGCATGTGCTGCAACCGCGAAAGCTCGGGGCTGAAACGACCATTCAACAGCACCGCAGTCGGCCATCGATCGTCCAGGGTCTCGCGCTGCACGGTTCGCCGCACCGCGTCATCAACCGTCACGGCCGGTGCCGCAGTAAAGGTCTGTCGCTGGAGCTCCTGGAGATCGAAAAAGCGCCAGGCTTCCTGCCGTCGATCCGGAAAGCCCTGTCGCCGCACCGTTTCGATCGCCTGCTTTCGCTCAGCGCCGCGCGGGCCGGAGGCCAGCGAGCTGCTGTCGTTCTGCAAAGCGAGAAACCGCTCTTCCACCCAATTCGGAATCATATGATTCATCAGCACTCTCCTCAAACCTGCATCGCCGGCCGGTTGATGCCGACCCTTTCCCTGATCTCTTCATATCCCCGCTCTTCCAGCTCCAAAGCCAACTCTTTGCCTCCGGACTGGACGATACGCCCCTGGTAGAGCACATGCACCACATCCGGCACGATATAGTTGAGCAGTCGCTGATAGTGGGTAATGACCACAAACGAGCGATCAGGAGCGCGCAACTTGTTGACACCATCGGCGACAATCTTGAGGGCATCGATATCGAGTCCCGAATCGGTTTCATCCAGAACCATCAGGCCCGGTTCGAGAACAGCCATCTGCAAAATCTCGTTGCGCTTTTTTTCTCCCCCCGAAAAACCTTCATTTATCGAACGCTTGAGAAATGATTCATCCATGTCCACCATTCGCATTTTTTCGCGCATGATCTTGAGAAACTCTCCGGCACTCACCGGTGCCTCACCGCGATGCTCCCGCACCTGGTTGAGCGCGGTGCGCAAAAAATAGGTCGTATTGACTCCGGGAATCTCGACCGGATACTGAAAAGCCAGAAAAACGCCCTCACGCGCCCGTTCTTCCGGAGCCATTTCCAACAGATCGAGTCCTTTATAAAGAACCGAGCCCTGCGTCACCTCGTATTCGGGTCGCCCGGCCAAAATATGCGCCAACGTGCTCTTGCCCGAGCCGTTCGGCCCCATGATCGCATGCACCTCGCCCGGACGCACCTCGAGATCGATGCCTCTTAATATCTCATTGCCGCCTATCGAGGCGTGCAGATTTTTGATTTCCAACATTCTTTCGATTCTCCTGTTTGCCGGTTTCTTTGCCCTCTCTATGTGGCCGGTTATCCGACGCTGCCTTCGAGGCTGACACTCAACAGTTTTTGCGCTTCGACTGCGAATTCCATCGGCAACTCGGCCAACACCTGCTTGCAAAATCCGTTGACGATCATTGAAATCGCGTCCTCGGTCGATAGTCCGCGTTGATTCAGGTAAAAAATCTGGTCTTCACCAATCTTGGAAGTCGTCGCTTCGTGTTCGAGCTGGGCTGATGAATTCTTGACATCGATATAGGGAAAAGTATGGGCACCGCAAAGATCGCCGATCAACATCGAATCGCACTGGGAAAAATTGCGCGCACCCTGGGCGCTCTTGAGAACCTTGACCTGCCCCCGGTAGCTGTTCTGTCCGTGTCCGGCAGAGATTCCCTTGGAAACGATGGTGCTGCGGGTGTTTTTGCCGATATGGATCATCTTGGTTCCGGTATCCGCCTGCTGGTGATTGTTGGTCAGCGCCACCGAATAAAACTCGCCCACGGAATTGTCGCCCATCAACACACAGCTCGGATATTTCCAGGTGATCGCCGATCCGGTTTCAACCTGGGTCCAGGAAATCTTGGCGTTTCTCCCCTTGGCCAATCCGCGTTTGGTGACGAAATTATAGATACCCCCCTTGCCGTCCTTATCGCCCGGATACCAGTTTTGTACCGTCGAATACTTGATTTTGGCGTCATCGAGCGCCACCAACTCAACCACCGCTGCGTGGAGCTGGTTTTCATCCCGCATCGGCGCTGTACAGCCCTCGAGATAGCTCACCGATGCACCTTCTTCGGCGATGATCAGCGTGCGCTCGAATTGACCGGTATTCGCCGCATTGATGCGGAAATAGGTCGACAATTCCATCGGACACTGCACCCCTTTGGGCACATAGACAAATGACCCATCGCTGAAAACCGCCGAGTTGAGTGCGGCAAAAAAATTGTCTCCGGGCGGCACCACGCTGCCCAAATAGTGCTTGACCAAATCGGGATGATTGCGCACCGCCTCCGAAAACGAGCAAAAAATCACACCCATTTCCTCGAGTTTTTTCCGAAAAGTCGTCGCCACCGAGACGCTGTCCAAAACGGCGTCTACCGCAACACCGGCAAGTATTTCCTGCTCTTCCAGCGGAATGCCCAGCTTGTTGTACATTTCCAGAATTGCTGGATCTACCTCATTCAGATCCTTGGGCCCGCCCGCATGACTTTTAGGCGCCGAATAATAGACAATATCTTGATAGTCGATCGGTTCAAAGCGGACATTCGCCCAACTCGGCTCTTTCAGCGTCAACCAATGGCGATAGGCTTCGAGACGCCATTGCAGCATAAACTCCGGCTCTTGCTTTTTTGCGGAAATCAGGCAAATCACCTCTTCGCTCAATCCTTTCGGCGCAGCGTCCGTTTCCAAGTCGACGTGGAAGCCATATTTGTACTCTTTGGACATCTCTTGAACGATTAAATCATTGTCCGGCATAATCTCTCCTTCAGCGAACAAAGCGAATTGTTTACCTAAAACTCTGTTCGGAATGGTTCCTGAATCAAATCTTTCACCTTAATTCGTTGAAAAACATCCACCAAGCTCTGCTGCACCGGTTCGAAGCGATAGCGCAAATTGCATTCTTGCATGCGTTCACAACAAGCCCGTTGGGTGCGGCATTCTGTCAGGCGAATCGGTCCTTCCAGCAACTCTATGATATCGGCCAACGTCATCGACTCGAGGTGTTCCTGCAAAACATAGCCGCCACGTGCTCCCTGAACCGAGCGGATAATTTGCTTTCGGGCAAGTTTTTGCAAAACTTTTGCCAGCAACGGTTGCGGGATGTGCATGTTATCGGCAATTTCTCGCACCGTCGCCATTTTGGGATTCGACAAACCCGCAAGATATTGGAGAGCCAAAAGACCGTATTCGGTTTTTCGATTCAGTTTAAACATATAATCCAGACCTTTTTGGTCTTGTTTTGATACATAAAACGCTGCTGGCGGTTTATCTATTCCCGATTTTAAGTCAGGAATAGGCGACAGACAAACTACTGTTGTATTGAGTATAGAGGCGACATTGACAAGCACCAGGGCGGTTTTTCCTTGCACCTTTGGAGGAAATATGCTATTATCGGGGCGCTTTGTTTTACTGATGCCGCGTTTGCAACCCCGTATTGAATGGAGGAGAAAATGAAGAAAATAGTTGTCTTAATCTTTTTGCTGGCGGGGCTGGGCTGGTCACAGCTGACCATCGAAACCACCCTGACCAGCGACGGATTTTTCGGACAGGGTGCTTTTGAATCGACTACCAAAACCCGTATTCAGGGCGAACTCAAACGCCAAGAAAGCCAATTCCAGTTCACCGGCGGCATCCTCAAGCACATGAACAAAAAGGGCTCAGAGATTGAAATCACCCGACTGGATCGCGATGTGATCTGGACTTTTAACGATCAGAACAACAAATACACGGAACTCTCGTTTGCGGAATTGAAAGGCCAATATGAACAAGGTATGGAAAATCTGGGTTACCCTGGAATGGAAGAGCTCCCTGAGGCGGAGACGGAACCGTCCGATTCTGACTATGAATGGCAAAAACCGGTGATCCGCGTCGAGAAAATGGGCAACGAAAAAATCTCGGGCATCGATTGCACCCATCATCTCATAACCGTTACGACGGTCGGCAAACACAAAGCCACCGGTGTTCTCGACACGCTTTTGGTCCATTCCGATGTCTGGCACAGCAAGGACTATAAAGATGCACTGGCAATCGAGCGCGAGTTCAACAGCCGATACATGGAAAAGCTCGGCTTCAGCCATGACGGCAATAAGGGTTTGGCGCGATTGACGCACATGTACGGCGAGCAAATGTCCGACTATGAAGACGAAATGAAAAAATTGGACGGATTGCCGATCAAAACGGTGCTAAAGGTGACCTCGACGCAACACGCCAAAGGAGAGACTGCAGAGAGCGATGAATCCCAGGAAGAGTCGGATGTCGCCGTGCCGGATTTACGCAAAGGAATCGGTGGAATGTTCGGCAAAAAAGTCGCCGAAATGGCCAAGAGTAAAACACAGAAACCGAAAAACGAATCCGGTCGATCGACGATTTTCAGCTCCACTACTCTGGTGACGTCGATCGATCTCGGTCCGATCGATGGCTCTGAATTTCAGGTGCCTGCCGAATATAAACTGCAAAAAAAATGATCCGATCACACGAGTGTGCGGTCTATCGACCTGACCGGGGCGATCCGATCCTATAGCGCAAAAAAAGGGGATTCCGAGCAATCGGAATCCCCTTTTTTTTTACAGGTTCAGAAAGACGAAAAGGCTGTTTTAATTTTTTCCACCGCCCAATCGATCTCTTTTCGAGTGATGACCAGCGGCGGGGCGAGGCGGATAACAGTTTCGTGGGTATCTTTGGCGAGAAGGCCGTGTTCTTTCAACGCTTCGCAGAAGCGACGGGCGCCGCCGGCATCTTTTTTCAAGACAATACCGATCCACAAACCTTTGCCGCGCACAAAATCGATATGGGGTGTGTCGAGGGCTTGCAACTGGTGCATGAAATAGGCACCCATCTCGGCTGCGTTTTCGACCATTTTTTCCTCGACCAGCACGTTGAGCGCTTCACGCGCCACAGCGCAAGCCAGAGGATTTCCGCCATAAGTGGAGCCGTGAGATCCGGGTTCCAGGACACCGAGTACATCGCGATTGGAGAGAACCGCGGAAACCGGATAGAGGCCGCCAGAGAGCGCTTTGCCGATCGTGATCATGTCCGGTTTGACACCTTCGTGTTCGCTGGCCAACATTTTGCCTGTTCTGCCCAGTCCGCTCTGAATTTCGTCGGCAATCAACAGGACGCGGTTCTTGCGGCAAATTTCGGCTGCGCCTTTGAGATAACCCGCAGGAGGAACAACGACGCCGGCTTCGCCTTGTATCGGTTCGACCAGAAAAGCCGCCGTGTTTGCGTTGATGGCGTTTTTCAGCGCTTCCAGATCGCCAAAAGGGACCATCTTAAAGCCCGGGGTAAAGGGGCCGTAATTTTCAAACGAAGAGGGATCGTCGGAGAACGAGATGATGCTGATGGTACGGCCGTGAAAATTGCCGCTACAGACAATGATCTCGGCGCGGTTCTTGGGAATGCCTTTGACTTTATAGCCCCATTTTCGAGCGGTTTTGATAGCGGTCTCGACCGCTTCGGCTCCGCTGTTCATCGGCAGAACCATCTCATAATCGAGCAATTCACAGATCTGTCGGGCGAAAAGCGGCCACACCGGGTTGCGAAAAGCCCGACTGGTCAACGTCACCTTGTCACTCTGTTCCCGCATCGCCGCCACAATGCGCGGGTGGCAATGTCCCTGATTGACCGCCGAATAAGCGGCAAGACAATCCATATATTTTTTACCGTCCACATCCCAGACCCAGACCCCACTCGCTTTCTCAACCACAACATCCAGCGGGTGATAATTATGTGCACCATAGCGCTCTTCGATGTCGATATAATCTCGACTGTTCATCATGCCTCCCATCCGGGCTCCAAATCGATGGAATCCCAAATCAAACAACCGCTTGATTCGATATGCTCTGTTGTCTCTTCTCGCGCGAATCTACCGATTCAAGCTTGAAAAAGCAAGAATATATGCTCTGTGCCGGTGGTTCTTTTCTCTTGATTGTCGCGCATTTTTCTTGTATTTTTTATACTATTTATCAGGAGCTGTTTATTTATTAAGAGCTGCAAAACTCTCGATTTCACGAATGATCGCAGCAAAAGTTTCGAGCGACAAGATGGAAAGGAGCCGTTGTGCGAATTCTCTCGGGCATTCAACCTTCCGGGCAATTGCATTTGGGAAACTATTTCGCCATGATGAAACGCATGATCGAGTTCCAGGAGGATCATGAGCTATTTTGTTTCCTGGTCAACTATCACGCCTTGACAACGGTCACGGACAGCGAATTGCTGCGCAAACAAACACTGGACGCTGCCTGCGATTTTCTGGCGCTGGGCATCGATCCAGAAAAATCGATTTTTTGGGTCCAGTCGGACGTGCCGCAAGTGACCGAATTGACCTGGATCCTCTCCAATTCAACCCCGATGGGGCTATTGGAGCGGGCCCATTCCTACAAGGACAAACTGGCCAAAGGGGTATCGCCCAATCACGGTCTTTTCGCCTATCCGGTGCTGATGGCCGCCGATATTCTCCTTTACGGTGCCGACCGGGTTCCGGTGGGCAAAGATCAGAAACAGCATCTCGAGATGACCCGCGATATCGCTATCCGTTTTAACCAAACCTATGGCGAGGTATTCGTCATTCCAGAACCGGATATCCCCGACTCGGTCGCGCTGGTGCCAGGAATCGATGGGCAAAAAATGTCCAAATCCTACGGCAACACCATCGACTTGTTCTGCGAACGCGGTGTATTGAAAAAACGCGTGATGTCGGTCGTCACCGATGCCACGCCTATCGAAGAACCCAAAAATCCGGACACGTGTGCGCTCTTTGCCATCTATTCACTTTTCCTGGATGAAAAAGGACGCAAGGATCTGGCCGACCGCTACCATACACCGGGTCTCAAGTATTCCACGATTAAAAAAGAACTGATCGATGTGATCTGGAATTATTTCGAACCCTATCGGACAAAACGACAAGAGTTTGCCCAGGATCCGGAACGGGTGCGTCGAATTTTGCTCCAAGGAGCCGACAAAGCTCAGGCCGTTGCAGCCACCTATCTGCAAAAGGCACGAGCGGCCGTCGGGCTGAACTATTGAGCCAACGAAACGCATATTAGGAGAGATACCATGCGCTTGTTCACTTTATTCATCGCTCTTGCACTCTTGGGTTCGGCCTATGCGGCAGACAAACGCGCCATGACCGTGGACGATCTCTGGGCAATGCAACGCATCAGCCAGATCGCCGTTTCTCCGGACGGCAAACAGGCGGCCTTTACAGTCAAATCCTATTCGATGGAAAAAAATTCCAGTGTTTCGGATATCTGGCTGGTTTCTCTAAATGGCAATGACGCCCGACAGCTGACCACGCATCCATCAGCCGATTTCAGTCCGGCCTGGCGTCCCGACGGCCGAGCCTTGGCGTTTCTCTCGAATCGCAGCAGCACGGTTCAGATTCATTCGCTCGCGTTGAGCGGCGGCGAAGCGGTGCAACTCAGCCGCTCACCGGTGGAAATTGAGGATTTTATCTGGGCGCCTGACGGCAAAAGTTTGGCGTTTGTCGCCCGCGTCTTTCCCGAATGCACGGATCTGCAGGCCAGCGCTGAAAAAGACCGTAAAAATGCCGAATCTCCGATCAAAGCCACTGTCACAGATCGATTGATGTTCCGTCATTGGAACATGTGGACGGAGGGCAAGCGTTCGCATCTGTTCATTTGCACTGCAGACGGAGAAGAGATTCGCGATCTCACGCCGGGCGATTTCGACAGCCCGCCTCTGGCACTGGGCGGCACGCGCGATTATGCCTTTTCGCCGGACGGTCGCTATCTCGTTTATGTCGCCAATCTCGACACCCTCATCGCTGTATCGACCAACAACGACCTCTTTCGAGTTCCGATCGCCGGCGGTCAAGCGATAAACCTGACCACCACCAATACGGCCGTGGATATTCAACCGCTCTTTTCTCCTGACGGAAAAAACCTGCTCTACAGTGCCATGTCACGGCCCGGGTTCGAAGCCGATCAATTGCGTCTGATGCTGCTTCATCTCGATACCCAGGAACGTCAAACACTGGCCCCGGATTTCCTCTACAGCCCGCACGAAACGCTGTGGGCGCCGGACGGCCGAACCATCTATTTCACAGCGTCCAAACACGGCCGGCAGCCGATATTCAGACTCGATCTTAAAACAGGCGCCATTACCGAAATCCTTGGCGATGCGTCCTTTTCCGATGTCACGATCACCCCGGACGGCCGAAATTTGATCTTTCTCAAACAAAGCGTCGATCAGCCGGCTGAAATTTTTCGCTATGATATTAAAAATAAAAACCTGGTGCAACTAACCGATCTCAACCGGGAAAAACTGGCAACCCTGGAACTCTCGCCCGTCGAGGATTTTTACTTTGACAGTTTTGACGGCAAATCGGTGCATGGCCTGATGGTCAAACCACCTTTTTTCGATCCCAATGCCACCTATCCGCTCGTCTATTTGGTGCACGGCGGACCGCAGGGAATGTGGAGCAACTCCTTTCACTATCGCTGGAACAGCGCGCTTTTTGCTGCTCCGGGGTATGTAGTGGCGATGGTCAACTTTCGCGGTTCCACCGGATACGGGCAGGAATGGACCGATGCCGTCAGCCGTGATTGGGGTGGTGCTCCCTATCAAGATCTGATGGCTGGTTTGGATTATCTCGTCGCCAACTATCCTTTTATCGACTCGACGCGAATGGTTGCAGCCGGCGCCAGTTATGGCGGATTTATGATCAACTGGATCGCCACCCATACCGATCGGTTTAAAGCCCTGGTTTCCCATGCCGGTGTCTTTGATCAGCGCAGCATGTATGGTGCAACCGAAGAGCTGTGGTTTCCCGAGTGGGAATTCGGGGGAACACCCTACCGCAATCCCGAGTTATATGAACAGTGGTCGCCGTCGTATCATATAGCCAATTGGGACAAATTCCGAACACCCACTCTCGTGACGCATGGTCAGCACGACTATCGCGTTCCCGTCACTCAGGGCTTTCAATTGTTCACCGCTCTGCAGCGTACGGGCGTGCCATCCCGTTTGGTCTATTTTCCCGACGAAACCCATTTCATCTCCAAACCACAAAACGCCAGACTCTGGTGGACGGAAATCTTTTCCTGGTATGATCGATGGCTCAAATGAGAAACACATGCCCAAAAATAATCGTCGCGCTGCTCTGGGTCGCTTTGAGCGCAATCGGTCTCGTCGGCAGCGGATGTAAAAATCCGCTTGCCGAAGAGAAAAAGAAACCCCTGGTGCGCGAACTGTTGAACGAGAATCTCGCCGAACTGGGACGTTATATCGTCTATTGGGACGGCAAAGACAAGAACGGAAAGTATATCGAGGTCGGCGAATATATCGTGCTTTTGGAACTCAACGGTTATCAGGAGCAGGACTTTGTCACCGCACAGATCGGCGGAAAACCCGGATTCAACAACCAGGGCAACTTAATCCCGGGATTCTATGATGCGACGCACCTGGAAACCCCGTTTCCCGACCCATTTGAAATTCTTTCCGGGGTCAACATTCCCTTCACGCTGCATCAACCGGCGCGGGTAAAATTGCAGATCTATGCCAATTGAGCGTGTTTATTTGCCTTTTACCGCTGATTACTCAACCTGGCCGACACAGACGCCCCCCTTTCAACGCAGCGATTGACGCAAAAAAGTCACCACACCATCGACCAGAGCGGCCGCGAGACGCCGAGCAAATGCCTCTTCATTGAGTAACATCTCTTCTTCCGGATGGGAGAGAAAACCGCATTCCACCAGAACCGCCGGCATTTCCGTCAAGCGCAAAACAGAAAAGGCTGCCTGGTTGCGGCCAAAAGGCTCCAGGCCGAGCCGGACCAGAAACGGGTAAACAGCCCAGGCTAAAGCCTGACTCTGGGGTTGGTAAAAATAGATGCTGGTGCCGCGAACACGCAACGGATGTACCCCGGCGCCGATCGAATTGTTGTGAATCGAAATAAAAAGATCGCACCCGCTTAGGCGAGCAAACTCGACTCGCTCTTCGAGACGGATGGTTCGATCCTCCGAACGCGTCAACAAAGGCCGGGCCCCGGAACGGCGCAGCTGCTCGGCGAACAAAAACGCAATGCGCAGATTGATCTCTTTTTCCAGAGTTCCCACCGTACCTACAGCTCCCCACTCTTCTCCGCCATGACCGGGATCGATGCAAACCGAAAGCCCGTTTAACGGACGATCATTGGACAGTGGCAGCTGCGGCGGCCGCCGAATGGCCCAGATCAGCCGGCCCGCCTGGTAGTCCAGACCATGTCCCCACTGTTGTCCCTGCGCCAAATCGAGATGAACCTTGACTACCCCTTCCGAAACCTGATCGATCGACAGGCCGGTCAATTCGATCTCTGGATTGGGCCAGGTAACCGACTCGCTCGCCAAATGCGCACCAAAAAGATAGAGATCGAGACCTGCAGGATGAACAGTTTGCCGCACGATTGCCGGAACCGCACGGCTCAGGTCGAAGATCAATCGCAAATTCCGAGCTTCAATGGCGATACGAGGTGCTGAAATCCAGGTATGTGGCAAGGGTTCGCCGACCGACAACAGCCGGACGTCCTCGCACGCCAGAAATCCGATATGGGATGGACTGAGGCGAATTTTATAACGATGACAGATCTTACCGATAATGTGGAGCCGAACAAAAGGCAACAACTTGCCCATGCGGATGCCGCTTTCGGCATCATTCCACAATTCCGTTTCTTTGCGGGTCTGGCCGACCAGAGGCAGCCGATCCGACATGACATAAAGCCGGCCGGGCAGAGTGACTTTCTCACGGCGGCCATCAAGACCCTCGAGTTCCACCTGAAGGGCGAGGCGCTTGCCCACAAGCCGATTGTCCAGCACCAGAACCCCGTGATAAAAACCGGCGCACGGGACTGATCCTTCCACAGCCAACTCGGTCATGGGAACGTCTTGGATCAATCCCTCCACCGAAAACCGAGCATGGCCGCCCGGACTGCCCTTGAACTCAATGTGAAGAATATCGCCGGCAGAAAGCCAAATGTCCGACCGGGGCTGAAAAAAACCGCTGTCGATGCGGGTGGGAAAATGCGGGCTGGGCTGCACGGGTGCTTGGCGAAAAATCTGCAAAGAGTCACGGCGAATCTGGTCGCCGAGCCGAGATTCAACCCGCAGCGTGTTCCAGCCGACCTGCAGATCGATACGATCGACAAATGCACCGTTGGGATGGGTGCGTACTGTTGTGCCATTGATCAGCACTTGAGCATCTGCATCCGTATACCCGGCGATGCGCAGTTTTTCGACAGCAAAAGTATCTCCCGGCGCGGGAAAAGTCAGATCGAGCGGCAGAAATCGGCGGATCGTTTGGGCCGATGAGCAGGAGACCGTGATCAACAAGAAAGCAATAAAGCGAAATCGCAGCATGGCAAACCGTTTTATTGGAGACGCTTGACGGATCGGGACAGGCCAAGATAAGCAACTTTTTACACGATTGCAAGAGCGCAGAAGGCTATCAGCCTAGTGCGAGGTAGGTGTTCGGAACGGCGAGTTTTTTCGCCTCAAAGACCATCAGACCGCTGTGGTAATCGTATGGACGACGATCAAAACCGCCGTAAACCGACAACATCTCGAAACCTGCATTTCGCAACAACATTTCCATTTCGAAACGAAAAATATAGCGATACGTGTACGACCCTTCTCCGGCGACCCGCCACTTGTTTTGCCTTTTGCGGCGGTACCGGTTCGTCACCTTTAAAAGCTGGTTTTCCGAATCGTGCTGAATAGACGTCTGCAAAGACAGTCCAGGGGAGAGATCTGTCTGATCCCATTCGTCACTCCACTGCTGTTGTGAAAGAAGCGAATAAAGCGGAACAAATAGGTCAAAAACCAGCAGGCCGTTGGGCAACAGATGACGGGCAATTTCTTCAAGTGTCTTTAGCTGCTCTGTCTGGGTCAGGTTGTGAAGAAAAGTGCGGAAGGGCATGAGGCAGAGGGAGAAACTAAGATCGAGCTGGAGCTCGGTCATTCGTTGCTGCACCAAGCTCAGCCGGGATTGCTGGACCGGTGGCAAGGCGATTGCTTTTTTTCGCGCTATTTGGAGCATTGCTGCGGAAGCGTCGATTCCGACAACCGGGTGCCCTGCGGCGACCAGGGGCAGAGCGACTCGGCCGGTGCCCACGCCGATTTCCAGAATCGGACCTTCAGCGCGGGCAGCGACATCGAGATAAAAAGCAAGATCGTCCGCTTTTTGGGCATATTCCCGGTCGTAAAACCGGGCGAGAGAATCGTACATTTCCATAGCGGTATAGCCCTAGGCGGAGAAGCGAACTTTAGATCTCCATGATATCTTTTTCTTTGTGCTCGAGAATCTCGTCGATCTTTTTAACCGCCTCATCGGTCAAAGACTGGACCTTTTCCTGGGCGGTATGCATCTGGTCTTCAGAGATCTCGCCGCTTTTTTCCGCCTTTTTCAGCTTTTCGTTCGCATCACGGCGCACGTTGCGCACGGCAACCTTGGACTCTTCGCCGGCTTTTTTGGCCAGCTTGACCAGATCGCGACGGCGTTCCTCGGTGAGTTGCGGAATCGGAATTCGAATGAGGATGCCGTCGTTGGTCGGATTCAGTCCGAGATCGGCTTTCAAAATTGCCTTTTCGATTTCACCCAATAGATTGCGTTCCCACGGCTGAACCACCAGCAAGCGCGGCTCCGGGGCACTGACATTGGCTACCTGTCGAATCGGCGTCGGAGAACCGTAATAGTTTACAACGACGCCATCTAAAAGTGCAGGAGAGGCTTTCCCCGTGCGCAATTTGGCCAACTCACCTCGGATGGCTTCGATACTCTGGTCCATCCGGTACTTGGTGTCCTTGTACAGTTCATCGATCATGAGACTCACCTACGACTTTGGTTCCAATCGATTCGCCAAAGACCACCCGTTCGAGATTGCCGGGCTCTTTGAGTTTATAGACCACGATGGGCAGATTGTTTTCCATGCACAGCGTAACAGCTGTCGTATCCATAACCCGCAACTGCTTTTGAACGACATCCATATAGGAGAGGGTATCGTATTTGATTGCATCGGGGTGTAAAACCGGATCCTTGTCATAGACACCATCGACTTTGGTCGCTTTAAGAATCGCATCGGCTTCGATCTCGATGGCCCGCAAAGCGGCGGCTGTATCGGTTGTGAAATAGGGGTTGCCGGTACCGGCGCCAAAAATGGTGATTCGGCCATGTTCCAGATGACTGATAGCACGGCGGCGGATGAACGGTTCGGCCAACTCTTCCATCTTGATGGCCGTCATGACCCGGGTTTCAACATCATAACGCTCGAGGAAATCCTGCAAAGCGAGGGCATTGATGACGGTTGCCAGCATACCCATATAGTCCGCAGTCACTCGATCCATACCGCGGGCGCTGGCGGACAAGCCGCGAAAAATGTTGCCGCCACCCACGATAATACCGATCTGCACACCCATGCGTGAAACCCGGCTGATTTCGCCGCAGATGCGATCGACGGTTTGTGGATCGATCCCCAGACGACCGCTCTCGCCCATCAGCGCTTCACCGCTCAATTTTAGCAGAATGCGACGATAGATGGGTACAGCGCCCTGAGTGGAAACGGATTGTTCAGTTTGGGCATCGGAGGCCATAGGCAAAAAAAAGAGCGAGGAAAAGCTTCGCTCCTATTCTCCCAATTGAAAGCGGACGAAACGTCGTATGCTCATGTTCTCACCGAGCTTGGCGATCATTTCATTGAGATAGTCCAATACGGTTTTGCCCGGATCCTTTACAAAAGACTGTTCCAGAAGACAGGTTTCCTGATAATATTTTTCCAGCTTGCCTTCGACAATCTTGGCCGCGATCTGATCGGGCTTGCCCTGTTCCTTGACCTGGGCAAAATAGATCTCTCTTTCTTTTTCGATCACGCTCTGAGGAATCTCTTCCCGTATCACCGCAATAGGCTTGGCTGCGGCGATATGCATAGCGACGTCTTTGGCAAAACTTTGAAAATCATCGGTGCGGGCGACAAAATCGGTTTCACAATTGATTTCCACCAATACGCCCAGTCGACTACCGGAGTGTATATAATGCTGAATGATGCCTTCCTTGGTCTCGCGCCCGGCTTTCTTTTCGACTTTTTGCAAACCTTTTTTGCGCAGCCATTCGATGGCTTTTTCCATATCGCCGTCGCTTTCCTGCAATGCGCGTTTGCAATCCATCATTCCCGCGCCGGTCCGTTCACGCAATGCCTTGACATCAGTCGCCGAAATGGCCATGAATCGATCTCCTTCGTTTTATCCCTGCTCGTAATTGTTCCGAAATGAGGACAGACTAGTCCTTGTCGACATCGACTTGGATATCCACGGGGCCTGACTCTTTCTCTTCGGCGCTTTCAGCAACAGCCGCTTCAAATTCACTTCGGCTGGCCTTGCCTTCGATAATGGCGTCTGCCACCGCATGGGTGATCAAGTTGATCGACTTGAAAGCATCATCATTGCTCGGTATGGGATAATCGACCAAATCCGGATCGCTGTTGGTATCCAGCATGGCAAAAATCGGAATGCCGAGACGACGCGCTTCGGCAATTCCGATCATCTCTTTTTTAGCGTCGACCAGAAACATAGCAGCCGGCAGGTGGTTCATGTCCACAATACCACCCAAAACTTTTTCCAGCTTTTCCTTTTCCCGCTCGATCGTCAAAATTTCTTTTTTGCCCAGCTTGTCATAGGTACCATCACTGGCCTTTTTCTCGATATTTTTCAGCCGTTTGATACTCTTTTTTATCGTAATAAAATTCGTCAACGTGCCGCCAAGCCAACGCTCGGTCACGAAGGGCATGCCGCAACGTTCCGCCTCCACACGGACCAAATCCTTGGCCTGTTTTTTTGTGCCGACAAAAAGAATCTGCCGACCGCTTTTGGCGACTGCGGTCAACTGATCCAACGCTGCGTCCAGGCATTGCAGCGTTTTATTCAGGTCGATGATGTGAATGCCGTTGCGCTCCATAAAGATGTATTTCTTCATCTTTGGATTCCAACGACGGGTGATATGGCCGAAATGACATCCGGCAAGCAAAAGATCTTGAATGGTGACTTTTGCCATTCTAAATTTCTCCTTGTTTGGGGTTTTTCCTCCATCCCCGGCAATTTGCACCCCGACGGGGCACCCCGAATCCTATGGGGATGTGTGTGATGACAATCTTAACGTTTCGAGAACTGGAAGCGCTTGCGAGCCTTGGGCTGACCGTATTTCTTGCGCTCGACCATGCGCGGATCCCGTGTCAGGAATCCGTTGCGGCGCAGCATCGGCTGCAACTCTTCGTTCGCTTTGACCAGCGCGCGCGCTATTCCCAACAGCAAAGCGCCAGCTTGACCGGTGAGACCGCCGCCAGTCACATTGGCATGAACATCAAAGCTTCCCAGTGTTTCCGTCACCGCAAAAGGTTGCTCGATGATCATTTTAAGCGTATCGCGCTTAAAATAATCCAACACTTCCCGGTTGTTAACGGAAAATTGTCCGTTCCCTGGGGTCAAACGAACACGAGCGATGGCATCCTTGCGGCGACCGGTTGCAGTGTACACATTTCCTTTCATTCCAACTCCTCAATCATCGACGCGAATTTACTTTCCGTGCCGCCGAGGTCGGCACGACCCGGCAGGACACAACGATTGGTTTATAATTCCATTTTTTCCGGCTGCTGCGCGCTGTGCGGATGGTCAGACGAAGCATAAACCTTGACCTTGCGCAACAACTTGCGCCCCAGACGGTTATGCGGCAACATTCCGCGCACGGCCTGACGGATGATGAACTCGGGTTTCTTTTCCATCAGTTCGGCGTAACGTGCGACTCGTAGACCGCCGGGATAACCGCTGTGACGGTAATATTTCTTGTTCTCCGCTTTGACTCCGGACACGCGAACCTTGTCGGCATTGACAATCACAACAAAGTCGCCCACATCCATATGGGGCGCCCAGATGGGTTTGTGTTTGCCGCGAACAACCTGAGCGACCTTGCTCGCCAGTCGTCCCAAGGCCTGATCCTCAGCATCGATCACATACCACTTGCGATCAATATCGCCCGGTTTTGGTGAAAAAGTTTTCAAGTCAAATTCTCCTTCCTTATTCCCTGGTTCGGCCGACACGCCAAAACCCTGACGCTATACAACAGCAATGCCACCCCATGGGGGGTGACATTTGGCGAAATCCCGCTGAATACGATCCACATGCCTTCATCTGCCGCGTATACCCCAAGAACCGGCAGGTTATGGATACAGCCTTTGAACTTAGGAAAATATTATCAAAAACGCAAGATTTTTTTCGGATTGTCGATTATTCACAGTTATGGTTGCCACAACAGGCCCTTGTTGATCACCGCCGCCACCTGCCCGAGCATCGTCATGCCCCCATAAGGCGTGTTGCGGCTGCGGGAACGCGTCTTTTTGACGTCCACAACCCATTCCCGGGTCGGGTGAATCACGGAGAGATTGGCCGCTTCTCCGACCCGCAGTTGCGGCACAGGTAAATTCAGCACCTTGCGCGGCGCTGTGGAAATCCGATACAATGCCTCCTGCAGCGTCAGCACTTTTCTCTCTACAATTCGCTTTAAAACAACACCCAAAAGCGTCTCGAGCCCGATGATACCAAACGGCGCCGCTTCAAACTCGACATCTTTTTCCTCGATTGAATGCGGCGCATGGTCGGAAGCGATGACATCGATCGTGCCGTCTTTTAAACCCTGCTCCAAAGCGGCAATATCCTCTTCAGTGCGCAGAGGCGGATTCATCTTGAGGTTGGTGTCATAGACAACCAGAGCTTTATCCGAAAACATCAGGTGATGCGGTGTTACCTCGCAGGTCACCGGCAATCCCTCTTGCTTGGCTCGGCGGACCGCCTGAACGCTCTCGCGCGTCGAAATGTGAGCGATGTGGATCCGGCAGCCTGTCAGACGCGCGAGCTCTATGTCGCGGTAAACCTGGATGGCTTCAGCCGCATTGGGGATCCCGGCGATCCCCAATCGAGTCGACATTTCGCCTTCATTCATATGGCCGTCTGCGGCAAGATCGACATCTTCACAATGGTCGACAATGACCGCGTCGTACATGCTTGCATATTCACAGGCACGCCGCATCACCGAGTTATTGCTGACCGGACTGCCGTCGTCGGAAAACGCCACAGCGCCGGCCCGCAGCAAGTCGGCCATTTCGGTGATCTCTTTTCCGGCGCGACCTTTGGTTATGGCCGCAATCGGCAAAACATCCACCAACTGCGATTCAGCCCGCTTTTTTAAAAACCGCACATCCTCTTGACTGTCGCAGGGCGGGTCGGTGTTGGGCATGGCGCATATCGTGGTAAATCCGCCGGCCATGGCGGCTGCACAACCGCTTTCGATCGTCTCTTCATCCTCGCGACCCGGTTCACGCAGATGCACATGCATGTCCATCAATCCCGGAACGATCACGTGATCCGAGGCATCGAAAATCAAACCGGAAAAGGCGTCCGCATCGATTTGGCCAACTTTATCAATCCTGTCACCACAGATCACCAGATCGATTTTTTTTTGCTCACCCGCAGCAAAATCGATGATTTCTGCATTGCATATCAACAGCCGATCAATTGTCTGCATTTCTTGTCTGTCCCTCTCTTGACTAAAAGCTGCCGAGGCAATAGCCTTTGGCAGACCATTTTTTGCACCTGTCGTAACCCGCCCAATCTACTCCAGGGCAGGATCACTACCACTGAGCAAATAAAGAACCGCCATGCGCACCGCCACGCCGTTGGTCACCTGATCGAGGATAACCGAAAAATCCGAATCGGCCACATCGCTGTCGAGTTCGACACCTCGATTGATCGGGCCCGGATGCAAAATCACCACATCTCGTTTGGCCTGTTCCAGGCGCTCCAGAGTGATACCGAACTCGCGATGATACTCGCGAATCGTCGGAAAAAGTCCCTTGTGCTGCCGTTCCAATTGTATACGCAGTACATTGAGATAATCGGCCCACTCTAGGGCGTCCTCCAGACGATGGCTGACTCGAACCCCCAGCCGCTCTGCATGCATGGGCATCAAGGTCTTGGGACCACAAAGCATCACCTCGGCACCCATGGTCAGCAAGCCATGAATATTGGAACCAGCCACTCGGCTATGGGCGATATCGCCGACAATCGCCACTTTGAGCCCTTGTAAATCACCGGCTTTGCGGCGGATTGTCATCATGTCGAGCAAAGCCTGAGTCGGATGTTCGTGCATGCCGTCGCCGGCATTGATGATCGCTGCATCCACGCATCGAGTCAAAAAAAGAGGCACACCGGCGGCCGAATGGCGAACCACTACCATATCAATATTCATCGCTTCGATATTGCGAATGGTATCCTTGAGGGTTTCCCCTTTTTTCACAGAACTGGTCGAAGTCGAAAAATTGACTGTATCCGCGGTCAAACGTTTTTCTGCGAGTTCGAAAGAGATGCGGGTGCGAGTCGAATTCTCGAAAAACAAATTGACCACCGTCTTGCCGCGCAATGTCGGAACTTTGGGGATCGGACGCTGGAGAATCTCCATAAAAGATTCCGCCGTATCCAGAATCAACGCGATCTCTTCCCGGTTCACACCCTCCAAACCCAGCAAGTGTCGGCTTTGCAGAGCCATCTATTCGACCTCCTCCGGAGATTCTACCAAAAGAACGCAATCTTCTTGATCGACTTGCTTTAAGCGAACTTGAATCTCTTCCCCGACTGAAGTGGGTATGTTTTTCCCGACATAATCCGCCCGAATCGGCATCTCGCGGTGGCCGCGATCCACAAAGACCGCAACCTGAACACTGGCCGGACGGCCGAGATCCATCAGCGCATCGAGCGCAGCACGCATGGTTCGACCGGTGTAGAGCACATCATCCACCAGAATCACGTGCTTCTCATCGATGGCAAAGGGAATATCGGAAATCTGGATCACCGGTTGCTTGAGGCGGCGACGAAAGTCATCGCGATAGAGCGTAACATCGAGAACACCAAACGGCACATCAAAGTTCTCGATCGCTTTGATCTTTTCAACCAATCGCCGACCGATGGTAACGCCCCGTGTCCGCAGGCCGATAACCACAATCTCTTTGGCGCCTCGATTGCGCTCGATCACTTCGTGCGCCAATCGAACGATCGTGCGTTCCACTCCCTCGGCGTCGACAATCTTGGCTTTGATTTTTTGTACCATACCCTGACCTTCTCTTTGATCGAAAAAAACCCCTCGACAACAAGGGATCGAAGGGTTTCGCAATACCCCTTGCTGCCTCGCTGGACAGCGTTAAGGGATTTCTGTTTTGAAAGGGTTTAAGCCGCTCTCCACAGAGTCGCTTTTAATATTTTACAACACCGGCGTCCCGCCACCGGGCACAAATAATTTTACAAATAAAGCAGCGCATTTGCAAGCCTTTTTCTGCTTGACAAATAGATCGAGATTGTGTAGACTTTTGCTGAACCCGCTATTTTCCGGAGGAACTGATTTTCATGACCGAAAATGACCGCGCTTTTCGTCCAGGCGAAGTCCTGTTGGCTTATTTCCAGCACAAACCCGCTTTCTTTCTGCGCGTCGAACAAATAACTCCCGATCGCAAAAAGGGGTGGTGGCAACTCGAATTTATTGTTCTCGCCCTTCCCTTGCAAAAGGCGGTCTGGATTCTGGATACCGATCAATTACGCGGCCAGGAATTCACCATGCAAGGCCATCCGATCCGCCTGGAACGGGTCGTCGCTCCGGCGGAGCAGCAATCCGAAACGACACATCCTCAACCCGGTGCAGACAGCGAGAGCGGCGAAGCAACCGTGGTGTCGCTTTTTGATAATCCGGAAGACTAGACCGGATTTTCCCGTTCACGTATCACGTACCAGCCTCCATCTTCAACCAAAACTTCCACTCCCCGTCCGCGGGTATTGTAATTGGATGCAAGTGTATAGCCGTAGGCCCCGGCAGTCATGACCGCCAACAAATCCCCACGCTTGACCGGCGTCAACGGATAATCTTTGGCTAGAAAATCGCCGGATTCGCAAATGGGGCCAACCACATCAATGGGTTCGGCCGCACCCTCGCCCTGCATCACCGGCAAAACCTCATGGCGCGCGCCATAAAGAGAAGGACGAATCAGGTCGTTCATTGCCGCATCCACGATGGCAAATTGCTTTCCTTTGGTCTCTTTGGTGTACAAAACTCGGGTCATCAGAACGCCATGGGGACCCACAATCGATCGACCCGGCTCGAACATCAGTTCGCAACCGGTTTCCTGCAAAATCGGCACCACCTTTTCCATCACCGCTTCTGGCTCGATCAACCAACACGAACCCTGATCAGCCAAAACCGTCTCATAATCCACACCGAATCCTCCGCCAAGATCGATATGCTCCATTTCAATTCCGGCGCTCTTGAGTTCGGCGACGAATTGCGCCAGGGTCTCGGCACTTTTATAAAAAGGATCGGGTTTGCGTATCATCGAACCCACATGGCAATGGACGCCAACGATCTTGATCGAGGGCTGTTTCGCGGCCCAGAGATAACACGCTTTGGCTTCTCCCATCTCGATCCCGAATTTGTTGGCGCTCTTGCCCGTCGTCAGGTAGGGATGGCCTTCGATGTCGATATCCGGATTGATGCGCAGAGCGACAGGCGCCGTCTGCCCCATTTCCTGAGCGATTTGAGCTGTCACTTCCAGCTCCTGACGCGACTCGACATTGAGTGCCAAAATCCCCGCTTGAATCGCCAGTCGAATTTCGGCATCGGTCTTGCCGACTCCGGCATAAACGATTTTCTTTGCCGGAAATCCGGCCTGTAAAGCCAGCCGCAATTCGCCGCCCGAAACCACATCAGCCCCGGCGCCGCGAGCAGCCAGACGGCGCAGAATCTCTGGATTGGAATTGGCCTTCAAGGCATAACAAACGACGTGCGGATAAGCGCCGATGGCCCGGTCGATGCGGTCATAGTTGGCCTCAATACCTGCCAGACTGTAAATATAAGCCGGGGTGCCGACCTCAGCGGCGATGCGGGCGACAGAGACGCCGTCACACGTCAGTTCTTTACCGCTGTAGCGGAAAGAATTCATGCGGATTCTCCTTGTCTTGGATGGGTGGTGGGGTTGTTCCGACGGATCAATCCCCTGTCTCGATCGATTTATCGGGGTAGAATGATATCGTTCCCCTCATTCGGCCAGCGGGAGCGCAACACGACCGAATCGGCATAGACAAAAAAACGTTCGGCCGGCATAAATGGAAAAGCCTGCCCGAGTGTCAGGCGACCATCATGGTCGCTGTCGCGGTAGACCTGGAGGCGGTAGGCCCCGGGAAAAAGCCGGGGTATGAGATACGGGCCGGCGGAGTCGACCTGAATCTCATGCAACCGCCCCCCCTGATCGCGAGCCGCGATGACAAAGGGCCCCGATTGCACGGGT
>JAFGJN010000060.1 GCA_016929055.1 Candidatus Zhuqueibacterota bacterium | reverse complement strand
TACTTGATCCCGGCCAGACTGGGAATACTCGATTCGGCTTGCTCGAGAAATTCGCGCATCGGGAAAAAGACACCTGTCAAAGATGGTATATGATAATAATAAAACGGCAGATTTGACGCCGCGGCGGCCACCTCGGCCATAAAGTCAACCAGATCCTCAAGTATTCGCGGCTTGAAAAAATTCGGAGCACAGGCGCTGATACCATCGGCACCGATCTGCATGGCATGATGCGCCAGCGTCTTGGCCGACTCGAGACAATTGTGGCCGACATGGACGATGAGTTTCATTTGGTCGTCAATGACCTCGCTCCAGCGTTCGCTGACTTGGATGCGTTCAGCCACAGTCAAGGAAAAGCTTTCCCCGGTCGATCCGCAGGAAAAGACACCGCTTACGCCGTAACGCGAGAACAACTCGGCCTGAACCGCAATGGGTTCGAGGTTGATTTTGCCGTCCGGAAACATCGGCGTAAACGGGGGAACGATCAATCCCGTCAGTTTTTCAACACCGTTCACTGTTTTTTCTCCTCTTTGAATTGATGGATCGAAAGCGCTTGTTGTTCACGGCAAGGTGGTGAAGACAGTCGACTGACCCCATACCCGACAACCAGACAACAGATCAGGCCGATTGCTCCGTAGAGAAAAAAATGCACCGAGGTATGGGTCTGCACCCAATAGAGCACCCCAGCAGAGACGACCGCGCCGACGAGAACTCCCGTGCCAGTGCCGCGCCGGGTAAAAACACCGAGGGCGAACATGCCGGCCAGACTCCCGCCGAGCAGTCCGAGAAGCTTGAGAAAGAGATCCCAGAGCGATTGAATTCCGGCCGTCGCCATGGCCAGAGCTGTTGCAGTTGCGACAATCCCCATCACCCCGGTCAGCAGACGCGCCAGTTTAAGGGAATGTGAGGCTGATTTCTCTGCTGTAAAGCGGTGGTAAAAATCATTGAGAAGCGCCGCAGAAACGCTGTTAAGACTGCTGTCGAGGCTGGACATGGCGGCGGCAAAGAGACCCGCCACGACCAATCCGGCTACTCCTGCAGGCAACTCGGTGGCGATAAACCAGGGAAAGATACTGTCAGTGGAAAGGGCCGGATTCAGCGATACGGCATGGTGCTTGTAAAAAACATACAAAGCTGTGCCCAATCCGAAAAACAAGACAGCCGATGGAATGGCCAAAACAGCGTTTGTCCAGATCGAACGCGCCGCCTGTTTTTCATCGGAGGTGGTTAGATAGCGCTGAATCACAACCTGATCCGAAGTGTAGGGAATGAGATTGCTGAAAAAACTGCCGAAATAAACGACCCAAACCGCTGCGATGGTATAGTCCCATCGCCAGTCGAACATAAAAAACTTTTCGTCCTGCCGAGCGGTGTGAAGGATTGCCGTCCACCCACCTTCGACATGGTGGGCGATCAAAAACAAACTGGCGATTGCCCCCCCAACCAATACCACAACTTGCAAAACATCGGTCCAGATAACCGCTTCGATTCCACCCAGTACGGTATAGACCGTGCAGAGCACGCCCATGACAAGAATACAGACGATGATGGAAAGACCCGTCACAGTAGACAAAGCGATGGCCGGTAAAAAGATGACGATACCCATACGGCCAATCTGGAAGAGAATGAAAAATGCGCTGCCAAAGAGGCGGGCGGCAAGATTGAAGCGCTTTTCAAGATACTCGTAGGCCGTCGTGATGTCCAGACGGCGGAAAAAGGGCAAATAATAATAGACGACCACCGGAGCGACCAAAAGGATGCAAACGGCGTTGCCAAAATAGACCCAATTGGTGGCATACGATTTGGCAG
The DNA here is from genome assembly GCA_016929055.1 of Candidatus Zhuqueibacterota bacterium. Lineage (GTDB taxonomy): Bacteria > Zhuqueibacterota > Zhuqueibacteria > Residuimicrobiales > Oceaniaggregativiventaceae > Sulfursilanivivens. The sequence continues at coordinate 1,558 of JAFGJN010000060.1, read as the reverse complement.
GCGTGGCCATAAAAGTGATAGCGCTGAGCTGAGTCCCATAAATGCTGATGCCTGCTGCCCACCAGGGAATGCGCCTGCCCGCCAGAAAAAAATCGGCGGTCGATTTCTCGCGCTTGGAAAAAAAGACCCCCATCACAACAAGAGCGACAAGGTAGACGATCAAAACAACAAAATTGACGGTTCCAAAATTGGACGACCAGGCCGGAACCGAGAAGAAATAAACCGTTTCGGAACGATGCCCGGGACGGTCTTCGCCCCCGGGTATGACGCCATGCTCACCGAGCCAAACGGCACAAGTGGTAACGGTTCGGCCGGGCCACTCCCCCACCCGGCTCCAGGTATTGGTCAACGTGTGGTAAGCGAGAACGGCTGACGAAAAACCGGGGTGGTCGTCGCCCAATTCATCGATGCGGTCGACGAGTGCGCCGGTATCGCCACCGAAGACGAGGATATGCGACGAACCGAGTGCCAGAGCGGGTGCCGCCGCTACGGGCTCTTCAAGCGCGGCGAGTTTTTTCCATCCCCGATTGGAATTATAAACATAGCCGTCGGTGAGATATCGCCGGACACTGCCACCCTTCGAATCGGGCAATAATTCGCATCCGCTGAAAAGGTAGATGTCGCCATCAAGAGCGATCAAAACCGGCAGAATTCTCGCCGCTCCGGGCCAGGATTCGAGGATCTGCCAGCCCAACTCGGGAAATTTGAGATCGAGTTTCCAAAAGGCGCGCAACGCCGATGCTGTAGTCAAATCGCTCTGTCCGCCGGCCACATAAACGCAATCATCGACCCGAACCGCAGCACAATAGGCGGCGGGCTGCGGCAGAGATGGATAGTTTGCCACTGAGAGGCTATCGCTGGTCAGAAGCAGAGCAAAAACCTGCGCGCTCGCCTCATTCGCATCACAGCCACCGATCACCAGCATTCCATCATCGAGGGGTGCGGATCCGCCGTAGGCCAAAGGCCTGGGCAGAGATTGCGACAGTCGCCAGGCACCCGAACCGGGATCCAAAACCTGAACTGTATTGAAAAAACTTTTTCGACCTCCGGCAAAAGGCGACACCGGCCAGTCGCTGCCGCCAACGACCATCAACTGCTGCTGCGCAACAGCGATAAAAGCACCGCTCGTGCGTTGCGGCAGAGGCGGGTACGTGTCCCAAATCAATTCGAATGGATCGGATTCAGGGGAGGCGAAAACGGAAAACAGCGGCAAACAAATCAGCACAAGGATCGAGGCCGCATGAAATTTCATGTCGGGATCCTCATTTAACGGATCAATTCTCTTTGTCATCGCAACGGCTGACGACAGCGGATACCCCGGGATACAACATCCCGGGGCTCCAGGCAGGAACAAATCGGGAAAGATTAATCTCCAGTAGTGCCGAAATCCACTTGCGGGGCTTGGTCGGCTTCTGGAGGTGCTTCAAAGTAGGGCCGTTTTTCAAAGCCGAGAATTCCGGCGATCAGAACGGTGGGAAACGCACGGATCGCTCTGCTGTATTGCTGGACCGATTCGTTATAGCGACGGCGTTCCACGGCAATGCGGTTTTCCGTTCCC
>JAFGJN010000059.1 GCA_016929055.1 Candidatus Zhuqueibacterota bacterium | reverse complement strand
TTTTCATTTTCACGGATCGCGGCACGGACGCGAGAAGATCGAATGTTTGGCGTCGGCCTGGTGTTTTGTGCTGCCAACCTATGCGGAAGGCATGCCGCTCTCCATCCTCGAAGCGTATGCTGTCGGGCTACCGGTGGTTTCAACCCAGGTGGGTGGAATTCCAGAAATGATCGACCAGGGTATCAACGGCTTTTTGGCTCAACCCGGCGATACGCGCGCTATCGCTGCCGGGTTGCGATGCGTTCTTGAGGACGGCGAGTTGCGCGCCCGCATCTCTCAGACCAACCGCCAAAAAGTGTTTGCTCGATACAATATCTCTGTTTGTGCCGAGCAAATCGATGAAATCTATCGCGAATTGCTGAATGCGTGAGAACCCTTTGCCAGGCCCGCTCACCTGAGCTGCTCCATCACCCAACCCCAGCTGTGCTGTCCATCGCTTGCCTTGCCGTTGCAGCGATCGAACGAGCGGTTTTATTGCCCACTCGATTCTAGAAAGGTTTTACTCGAGGAACAGCTTTTTTTTATCCACCTTTTGATGCCAAGAATGAACTTGTATCGCAGGTGTCGCAAACGGGGACACCCGTGGAAGAATAGGATAAATTTAAGATCGGAGCAGTACTTCGGCAGGCAAAAGCTACACACTCAAAAATCAGTTATTTCGAGAATTGAAAATCATTCATATGATATAAGGCTTTCGACACTTAAAATGTATGTAGAAGCACTAGGGAAAAAGCTAAACCTTTCGATTTCCTGATAAACCACTCGATTAACTGCCAACACAGGTGTGTACCTGTCCGGCCGCGCCATTTATGAAACTGGTCTCTATCAGTATCAATAATTTTATCGTCTTATCGTATCATTTTTTGCGCTGCCGGCAGGTAACACGTCCGCGATCAAGAATGGACTTGCATTTTAAATAAATTAATTGTATGTTTTCAGTTGTCCGATTGGCAGATGGTGAGATCCTCCAAAAGGAACGAACGCCGTTCCTTTTTTTGATTCTCCCGTTCACTGATACGGTGGTGAGCAAAAGCCCAGACCGGTCGTTCAAGACAGGTGACTGAATTGCGTACGGTCTGCGCTTCAGGTTCGACATCGATCCCGTGGGAGGCTGACATGACAAAAGCGGATATCGTTGACATTGTTTCGCAAGGAACGGGGCTCACCAAGGTTGAAACTCAGGCGGTAATCGATGGATTTTTAGCAACTGTCGGTTACGCTTTGCAGCGGGGTGATCGGGTTGAGCTGCGAGGATTCGGCAACTTTAAACCGGTCGTACGCCAGGCAAGACAGGCACGCAACCCCATGACCAATGAGCCGGTATTTGTCGACGAACATATTACCGCCGCTTTTCGTCCATCCAAAGATTTAAAGAGATATTTGAACCAGGATACCGATCTCTAGCAGTTATCCATCAAGAAAACAGGAGGAGCGCAAGGTGCCCAGTGGCAAAAAACGCAAGCGACACAAGATCGCAACGCACAAACGCAAAAAACGTTTGCGCAAGAATCGGCATAAAAAGAAGAACAAATAAGATGTGCGCAGGGCTGGGAATCATTCTCGGCCCTTTTAACTTTTCAGTCAATCGTGTCCGGTCGAACAACCGGACACCAGTGCTTTTCAGCCATAGGTGTTTGCTCGAGTGATGGAATTATTTGACGATCAAGAATTCCAGGTCTACACAGTCAGCGAAATCACGCGCGACATAAAAACCACGCTCGAAACCTGTCTGCCGACGCTTTGGATTGAGGGGGAGATTTCCAATTTTGTCCATCACCGTTCCGGGCACCTCTATTTTTCACTCAAGGACGCTGACGCACAGATCGCCTGTGTGGTGTGGCGAACGCGGGCAAGCGCATTGCGTTTTATTCCCGCGGACGGCATGAAAATTCTCGCTCTTGGCAACATCCGCGTCTATGAAAAACGCGGTACCTATCAGCTCGATTGTCTGCGACTGGTATCTGCTGGAGTCGGAGAATTGCAGCTCGCTTTCGAGCGCTTGAAGGATCGGCTCTATCGGGAAGGGCTTTTTGATCCACAGCATAAAAAACCGCTTCCGGTATTTCCGCAGCAGATCGGCATTGTCACTTCCGCCACCGGTGCGGCCATACGCGATATTGTGCAGGTGCTGCGTCGCAGATTTCCGGGAATCGGCATCGTTCTGCGTCCAACCCTGGTCCAGGGTGAGGGAGCGGCAGCGGATCTGGTCGCTGCCATCGGCGAATTCAACCAATTCGGCGGCGTTGATGTGATCATTGTCGGTCGCGGCGGGGGATCGCTGGAGGATCTGTGGTCCTTTAACGAAGAGATCGTCGCACGAGCGATTTATGACTCTAAATTGCCAATCGTTTCCGCCGTCGGTCATGAAATCGATTTTACCATCAGCGATTTTGTCGCTGATCTGCGCGCACCGACGCCTTCGGCGGCAGCTGAATTGGTGGTTCCCGACCGTCGTGAATGGCTTGAACGCCTTTCAAGTCTGCGGCGACGGCTTTTGCGTCAGGTGGAGCACAGCCACCTGATAGCCGTTCAAAAAATCGAACGCATCCGTGACAGCTATGCTTTCCGACAGCCGCAAGAGAGGCTTCGCCAGTTGGAACAGCATATCGACGATCTATACGACCAAATCTTCCGTTCCATGCAGCGGCGCCTGGTGGGAGCGCGACAATGCCTGCAGGCCCACCGACAACGGCTTCAGGATATTCACCCACGAACTATTTTGCAGCGGGGTTACTGTCTCGTCTGGCACCAGGGACGGCAGGAATTCGCCCTTTCCGCGCGTGCTCTCCAGCCTGGGGATGATGTGCATCTCTCTTTTTCCGATGCCGACACCGCAGCCAGAATCGGCGCGACAGGACTGCCATCACATTTATCAACGATTTTTCCGCCAAACTCGGGAGAATCCGATGAAAAAACAGACCTTTGAACAAGCCATTCGACGCCTTGAAGAGATCGCTGAACTCTTGGATGCCGGTGAGCCGAGTCTGGACGACTCCCTCAAGTTGCTGGAGGAAGGAATGGCTCTCGTCGACTTTTGCACCCAAAAACTGGCGACCGTGGAAAAACGTATCCAAATTCTCGCCAAAGAGAACGACGAGTTCACGCTGGTAGATCAGGACCCGGAGTGATTTGCATGCCCTTTTGGGCCTTTGGTGATCGTACCATTGACCCGAATGCTTGAATTTTGTATCTTTCAAGACAGCCGAATCCAGAAACGGGGACTGAGGATTACATGATGCACTGTTTGTTACCGTCATTACAAGGTCCGTGCGATGTCAAAAAGCTGAGTGTTCCCGAGATGGCTCAGCTGGCGCGGGAAATTCGTGACTATATCATCACCACACTGAGCAACACGGGTGGTCATCTAGCCCCATCGCTCGGTGTGGTCGAGTTGACAGTTGCGTTGCACTATATTTTCGATACGCCCAGGGACAAGATCGTCTGGGATGTCGGCCACCAGGCTTATGCCCATAAAATCATCACCGAGCGGCGCGAATCTTTTTGCACCATCCGCCAAACCGGTGGCATCAGCGGTTTTCCAAAAATCAGTGAAAGTGCACACGATGCATTTGGTGTCGGCCACGCAAGCACGGCTATTTCAGCGGCACTGGGTATGGCCACAGCGCGCGATCTGTCCGGCGATGATTACCACGTGGTGGCTGTGGTGGGTGACGGGGCCTTGACCGGCGGATTGGCATACGAAGGGTTGAACAACCTCGGCGCCTCTGGAAAAAATCTGATCGTTATTCTCAACGACAACAGCATGTCCATTTCGCCCAACGTAGGCGCCATGGCAAAATACCTGACCACCATTATCTCCAATCCGTTCTACAATCGGGTCAAGACAGAAATCTGGAATCTTACAGGCCGATTTGACCGCATGGGCGATCATATCCGCTGGGGTGCAAGGCGTCTGGAAGAGAGTCTGAAAAATTTCGTCATGCCGGGACTGCTTTTCGAACGCCTCGGTTTGCGCTATTTCGGTCCGATCGATGGTCACCACATTGCCGAACTGTTGCGGGTTTTGCGCGAGGTCAGAAATCTGCAAGGACCGATTCTGGTGCATGTGCTGACCAAAAAAGGAAAAGGATTCAAACCTGCCGAAGAAAATGCACCCATTTTTCATGGATTGGGCAAATTCGACCCGCAAACTGGAATCCCCGTCACCGAATCGACCGTTCCCACCTTTACCCATATTTTCGGCCGCACCGCGATGGAGCTGGCGGAAAAAGATCCCCGGGTCGTCGCTATTACTGCAGCCATGGCGATCGGAACCGGCCTCAGCGCTTTTGCCACTCGATTTCCCGAACGCTTTTTCGATGTCGGAATCGCCGAGGGCCATGCCGTCACTTTTTCGGCCGGCCTTGCGTCTCAGGGGTATCGGCCGATCGTCGCGCTTTACTCCAGTTTCCTGCAACGGGGATACGATCATGTCATTCATGACGTCGCGCTGCAAAATCTCCCCGTCATCTTTGCCCTGGATCGCGCCGGACTGGTCGGCGACGACGGTCCCACCCACCATGGCGTCTTTGACCTCGCCTATTTGCGCCACATCCCCAACCTGGTCGTCATGGCGCCCCGAGATGAAAATGAATTGCGCCACATGTTCTTCACCGCACTGCAGATCACCGATCGGCCCTGTGCCATTCGCTATCCGCGCGGCCGCGCCATAGGTATTCCCCTGTCCGAACCGCAGGTTCTGGAACTTGGTAAAAGCCAGGTGATACAGTTCGGTCAACAGATTTGTCTCCTGGCCGTGGGTCCGTTGGTCTATTCTGCCCTCGATGCCGCAGCAGAGATCAAAAAACGGCACGGCCTGACGATTAGCGTGGTCGATGCGCGATTTATCAAACCTCTGGACGAGGAGCTGCTGAACCATATCATCGAAGAGTTTCATTGTTTGGTCACACTCGAAGAGGGTGTGCTTGCCGGCGGGTTTGGATCGGCGGTAGCTGAATTTGTCGCAGATAACAGCGCCGAATCGCTGGAATTGATCCGCCTGGGCATTCCCGATCGCTTTGTCGAACAGGGCGATCGCTCTTTGCTCCTCGATGCCGTCGATCTCAGCCCGGCTGCTATCGTGCGTGCCATCGAATCCAGCCGAACGCTGAAAAAACTCGTCGAATTCAACGACTTTATGCCGCTTGACACGGAGAGCCGAACCGTATGAAATTTGGAATCGTCGGGCACACACGAAAACCCGAGGTGCCATCCGTCGTCAAACGGTTTATCCGAATTTTACAGGATCGGCAGTTGGATTTTTCGATCGCCGAAGAGCTGCAAAAAGTACTTAACCTCGATGCTCCAAACACCGTTCCGGTAGAAAAGATCGGCGATGAAGTGGATGTGGTGGTCTCTTTTGGCGGCGACGGTACCATGCTTTCAACCGCTCGGGCTGTCGGGCCATCGGGCGCTCCCATCCTCGGCGTCAATATCGGCGGTCTCGGTTTTCTTACCGAAATTCTGATCGACGAGATGGAGGAGACCGTTGATGAATTGCTGCACGAGGATTTCCGCATCATCGAACGCATGCTCCTGCAGATAGACATCAAACGTCCGTCGGGTATTCAAACCGTGACTGCTCTCAACGATGTGGTCATCGACAAAGGCGAAATACCTCACCTGATCGCCGTTTCGGCCGATATCAACGGCCGACTTTTGAATACCTATCGCAGCGACGGTGTCATCGTCGCCACTCCGACCGGATCGACCGCCTATTCGCTATCTGCAGGCGGTCCGCTCTTGGTGCCGACGCTGCATGCTCTCATCATAACCCCGATTTGTCCCCATTCGCTTACCGTGCGCCCCGTGGTTTTGGCTGATGACTGTCTGGTGGAACTCTATACGCCGAAGGAACAGGAGGCCGTGCAGATCAGCATTGACGGGTACCGCTACGGTGCCGTCGATTACCGGGATCGCATCGCTGTGCGGCGGGGTGACAAGACCGTTCGCTGGATTTCGACCAGACGGCGCGATTTTTTTGAAATTCTGCGCACCAAATTGAACTGGGGTGTCGATCAAACCGCCTCGAAATTTTTGAACCAACAGCGATGACCGACCCTGTGAACCCGACGTCAATGGACAGCGTAAAAGCCACCACACCTTTGATGGAGCAGTATCTGGCGATCAAAAACCGCTACAAGGATGCGGTGCTTTTTTTTCGCATGGGCGATTTTTTTGAAATGTTTTATCAGGATGCCCGTATCGGCGCCCAGGTCCTGGGCATCACCCTGACTTCACGGGCACACGGCAAATCGGCCGATGTGCCGCTGGCTGGTTTTCCTCATCATGCGCTGGATGTCTATCTGGCAAAAATGATCAAAGCCGGTTATCGTGTGGCTGTGTGCGAACAGATAGAGGATCCCAAAAAAGCAAAAGGGATCGTCAAACGCGAGGTGGTGGAGGTCGTCACCCCCGGAACCGCGGTCAGCGATGATCTTTTAGAAACCAAGCGCAACAACTATTTGCTGGCTCTTTGTCCCGGCAAATCTTTGTGCGGGCTGGCCGTTGCCGATGTTTCCACCGGAGAATTTCAGGTCGGAGAACTGGACTGGTCCGATCTTCCCGAACGGGTGGATGCACTCGATCCAGCGGAAATCCTGCTCCAGGAACGCGATGCAGGGGAAATGACCGATCGGCTGCGCCTTGGTGCGCATATCACTCTCACCCGTCGCGAGGATTGGACGTTTCAATACGATTATGCCTATGAAACCCTGACCGACCATTTCGGCACTCTCTCGCTCAAGGGATTTGGGCTGGAAGAGTTGACCGTCGGGATCAGCGCCGCCGGCGCCATCCTGGGCTATCTGCGCGAGAATCAAACAGAACGATTGGTCCATATCAACCGGATTTCCCTGTTGCAGTCGGCGAATTTTCTCCTCATCGATGCCACCACCAGACGCAACCTCGAACTCGTGCGTTCTATGACTCGGGACGGCAAACAGGGCACCTTGCTTGCCATGATCGATCGCACGCATACGCCCATGGGCGGACGCATGTTGGTGAACTGGCTGAGCTATCCTCTGGTAGATATCGCAGCGATCAACAAACGGCTCGATGCCGTACAAGAGCTGCTGGAGGAGCATCGCCTGACCGATGAACTGGGAAATGCGCTGCGCGATGCCGGCGATCTTGAACGCCTTTTGGCGCGTTTTGCCACCAGCCGTGCCAATGCGCGCGACGCCCGCATGGTGTTGGAAACCCTGCGAATTTGCACCCGTGTTCGAGAACTCCTCAGCGGCACTCGAAGCGATTTGCTCGAACAGAGTGCCGTCGAGATCGATCCGCTTGCGCCGCTGGCGGATGAGATTGATCGGGCGCTTGTTGAAAATCCGCCTCTCTCGATTACCGACGGTAATATTATCCGTCCACATTACCATGCAAAGCTGGATGAACTGCGCAGCATTTCCTTTTCCGGCAAAGACTGGATCGCACAGTTGCAGACCCAGGAACGCGAACGCACAGGCATCACTTCGCTTAAAGTCAATTACAACAAAGTGTTCGGGTATTATATCGAAGTGACACGACCCAATCTGAACCGGGTACCTTCGCACTATATACGCAAACAGACTCTGGTTAATGCCGAGCGCTTTATCACCCAGGATCTCAAGGAATATGAAGAAAAGGTCCTGGGCGCTGAAGAAAAGATGGCGGCTATCGAGTATGAATTGTTCGATGCTTTGCGGCGAAAAATTCTCGAACAAACGAAAATCCTTCAGAACAACGCGCGCCTCCTGGCCTCTGTCGATTGCCTCTTATCTCTTGCAATCGTCGCAAGTGAAAACGCCTATCATCGTCCGGAATTAACCAACGACGATACAATCGCAATCCGCGATTCCCGTCATCCGGTGGTGGAGAAAATGATTCGCGCTGGTGAGCCTTTTATCGCCAACGACGTCCATCTCGACAACACCAGCAGCCAGATTCTCATCATCACCGGACCGAACATGGCGGGCAAATCCACTTATTTGCGCCAGATCGGTTTGATCGTCATTCTCGCGCATATGGGATCCTTCGTGCCCGCAAGCGAAGCGCACATCGGTATTGTGGATCGCGTCTTTACCCGCGTCGGCGCCAGCGATAACCTCACGGCCGGGGAAAGCACC
>JAFGJN010000058.1 GCA_016929055.1 Candidatus Zhuqueibacterota bacterium | reverse complement strand
TCTTTTGGCTGCCGGCACAAAGGGCAAGCGCTTCGCTTTGCCCCACTCGCGCGTCATGATTCATCAGCCCATGGGCGGAGCGCAGGGACAGGCAAGCGACATCGAGATCCACGCAAAAGAGATTCTGAGTTTGCGTGAAAAGCTCAACGAAATCCTCGCCTCCCACACCGGCCAGCCGATAGAAAAGATCGCCAAAGATACCGAGCGCAACTTTTTCATGAGCGCCGAAGAAGCCAAATCCTACGGGATTATCGACGAGGTCATGACACGTGGCGATCGGTTGAAAAAACCAAAGAGCCGGAAAAAGTAGGAACAGAGATCGTTTCTCCAAGCACAAGACCGTAATTGGTATAAAAACAGGTACATTTGCAGCAATGCAGTAGACGCGGATTCGCTGTTAAGCAGCGGATTTCGTCGGCAAGGAATGTCATGAATCAGGATAAAAAGCAAGGACGGCGTTTGGTCATCTGTTCGTTTTGCGGCAAGGATTCGAGCCAGGTCGAGACCATTGTAACCGGGCCGGACGTCAACATTTGCAGCGAATGCGTCGCTATTGCCTCCAAAGTCATTGCCAGAGAAAAGAACAAAAAACCGTTCCAGATTCAGGGTCGGATTCCCACGCCTGAAGAGATCAAAAAAGAATTGGATAAATATGTGATCGGGCAAGAAAAGGCCAAAAAAGCCATTTCGGTCTCGGTCTATAACCATTACAAGCGCATCGACAACCGCAAAAACACCGGCGATGTGATCCTGGAAAAGAGCAATGTTTTGTTGATCGGACCCACTGGAACGGGCAAGACGTTGTTGGCGCAAACGCTGGCGAATTTCCTGCAGGTGCCGTTCACCATCGCCGACGCCACAGCTCTGACCGAAGCGGGCTATGTGGGGGAGGATGTCGAGAATATTCTGGTGCGTTTGTTGCAGGCCGCTGATTACAATGTGCAGCTGGCCGAGCGCGGTATTGTCTATATCGATGAATTGGACAAGATCAGCCGCAAGAGCGGCAATCCTTCCATCACTCGCGATGTCTCGGGCGAGGGGGTGCAGCAAGCCTTGTTAAAGATACTGGAGGGAACAATCGCTTCGGTCCCCCCCAAGGGCGGCCGCAAGCATCCGGAAATGGATTTTATCAACATCAACACGCGTAATATTCTCTTTCTCTGCGGCGGTGCATTTGACGGGCTTGAGGGCATCATCGCCGACCGAATCGGCAAAAAGACGCTCGGTTTTGGCGCCGATGTCAAAAGAAACAAGGTGGACAAAGAACAAGTGATCAGCCACGCCGAGCCCGAAGATCTGCTCCGATTCGGTCTGATTCCCGAGTTGGTGGGACGCCTGCCCATCATCACCACTCTGGAACCGCTGAGCGATTCGGCTTTGATGCAGATTCTGCTCGAGCCCAAGAATGCCCTGATCAAACAATACCAGACTCTATTTTCTATGGATAAAGTGGAATTGGTTTTCGATCCGGAAGCGCTGGAGGAGATCATCCGTATCGCCCAAAAACGCGCAACCGGTGCCCGGGGTCTGCGCTCGGCACTCGAACAAACCATGCTGGACGTCATGTTTCATCTTCCGTCGCAAAAAAATATCACGAGTTGCCGGATCACTCGCGATACGGTCCTGAATCAGGCCGAACCGGTTTACACCTTCTCGGAACCTCGGAAAAAGGACGAACTTTGTGACGACGCGGCCTGATACTTTTTTTACTTTTAATAGTTTTTGACGACAGGGTTCTTGATTGATGAAAATTACCGACGCCCGTTTTGTGACCAGCGTAGCAACCCTCAACCAATTGCCGCGTGAATCCTACCCGCAAATCGCTTTTGCCGGTCGTTCGAATGTCGGAAAATCCAGTTCCATCAACGCGCTTTTAAACCGGCGCAAATTGGCGCAAACCAGTTCCACTCCCGGAAAGACGCGTCTGCTCAATTTTTTTCTTGTCAACCAGCGTTACTTTTTTGTCGATTTACCGGGATACGGCTATGCCAAAGCCTCCAAAACTCTGCAGCAGTCCTGGTTGGATTTGATTGAATCTTATCTGAAGGAAAACAAATATTTGCGGGGAGTTGTTCAGTTTATCGACTTGCGCCATCGAATCACTCCCCTCGATCTCGATTTGCTTGAGTGGCTCAACCACCAGGGTCTCGCTGTGATACTTGTCGGAACCAAAGCGGACAAATTGTCGGGCAACGGACTGGCTGTTCAGCTTGGGTTTTTGAGACAGGACGTCGCCGCTTTTTCGGTTGAGGCAGTCATTCCGTTTTCCGCTCATACCGGCCGTGGCAAAAATGAATTGTGGCAGGTGCTAAGCGCCCTTTTGCGCGAACCGGCTGAATAGAACTCGATCCTTGTAGAAAGCCAGAGGATTCGTGCAGGGTTTGAAAGATATTTATTCAACACGGGGATTCCTGCGCACGGCGTCCGTGAGTCGGCCGGCACCCCCGCAATCAACCGATCTCTGGCTCGTTCATTTCCCACGTCACTGCGCTTCGGGTTTTTATGCACGACTGGGATTCTCGGGTTTGATCTTTTTGGTTTTTTTCATGTTAGCTCGCTGCTCTCCCCCCATTCCACCCGTTTCTTTTACCAGCTCACATGGTGGCATGATTCAAAAGCTCGTCCTGGTGTACAGCTCGACGGCCGAAATGAGCGCCTATTCTCTGGTCGATATCCTGCGCGCATTGCCCGAGGCGGAAGTAGTGGTGATCAGCCAGTTTGCACCCGATACGAAGGATTTCGAGGCGTTTGTCCGCATCATCAATACCGATTCGCTCGGTTTTCGCGCCAACGGGCGGCCGCGGTTGCAGTTTTTGCAAAACCCCTCTCCTTTTGGCCCCTGGCCGCGGGATCAGGCGTTGGTGCAATCCGACGGGGGCATGTGGATCAGCCGGCGCAACACTCATGGACTTCGCCCCCTATTTGTCGCACTGCAGGAGGGCTATGGAT